>CALFRH010000039.1 GCA_937919225.1 uncultured Parvularcula sp. | reverse complement strand
CGTCTTTCTAAAGATATTGCCCACGGAAGATCAACGAAGATGCGGATAGGAAATCAAAGGCCATTCCTCTCCCCCTTCTCAGGCAGGTCGCCGCCCCATGGTAACGACATCAAGGCTCTACTGCGATATACCAGTTGGAAGATCTAACACCGAAAGAAGACAAAAAAACGAAAGCGGGTATTGCCATCATCGACGACAATACCCGCTATGCGATCTTACATCCGCCCCCGGATGGAGAAAATAATCTCCCGCGGCGGGATGGGACGAACGCCGGTGCTGGCCGCGCTGAAGCCTGAATCGAAGGATTCCTCCTCGAACAGGTTCTGCACATTCAGCCCCACGGTGATGTTGTCGTTCACATCATAGGTCGCCTGAGCCGTCACCACGGTGTCCGCGTCGAGGGTCGGCGTATCAACCGTCACAAAGTTCGGTATCGGACTCACACCGACGATCAGCGGTTGGCTCGGATCCATGGGATCCCGCTCGAACCCGTTGAAGAACCGGCGCTGCTTTGCGGTGTCCGATGGACGCTCGCCACGATAACGAAGGCCCACACCGACCTGTAAGCCGGCCAAAGATCCTTCAGAGAACTTATAGTTCGTAAACATATTGAACGCGTTCTCTGGGATATTGGGACGGCCATTGTCGACAATGTTGGGATCATCATCTTCGACAATATTCGCATCGGTGTACGCATAACCAGCAGACACCCGCCAATTATCCGTGATTTTACCGACCATTTCCACTTCAACCCCAGTGCTTTCTTGGGTGCCGGCCGCGCGAAGCGCCCCCGTACCAAAGATACCAAGGTTACGCTCTGGGTCGTTGGTGTTGTCCTCTAGCGCCACATTCTTCCGCTCAATGTCGTACCAGGCGATAGTGGCCAGCAGATTGCCGTCGAAGAACTCGCCTTTAGCGCCGACTTCGAACAATTCGCCGGTTTCCGGCGGCAACAAATTGTCCTCAAAGTCAGAAGCAAAGGCATTGGGGGTAAAGGATTCGCCCCAGGTGGCGTAGAGATTAATATTGTCGGTCACCTCAAACGTACCGCCAACAGAGTAAGTGGTCTCTTCGGTTTTTTGGTTAAGCTCCACACCATTCCGAACGGCGGTTGACCCGTCGGGCGCGATGGTCCGCTGCTCACCATCATCATACCGAACACCGGCGAGGATTGCGACCCGCGGCAGAGGCCGTAACAAAGCCTGTAACGACAGTCCGAGATTTTCTGCCTCAGCTGTATCGTCAGGCTCGAAAGTATTCTGGTTAAACGGGATCGTATAGTCAGGATCGAATATGTTAAACGTCTTTGTCGAGGTGCGAGACCCTGAGGCGCTTGACCCGGTACCGGCCTCCCCTTCTTCATACTCAAGGAAGGCTGAGATGATGTGGTCCTGGCCTAGGAAACTAAACTCATAGTTCCCCGTGACCTGCACGCCATATTGCTGGCTAAGGGAATTGGCTTGCCGGCGAATATCATACCCGGCAACCGTCCCCGCAGGAACATCAATATACTCACGGCCAAGACCGTCGGTGAACACGGTTTCTTCCACCGCATCCGTTGGCTTAAAGATCAGTGTATCCTCAACAAAGATACCGTTCCGCGGGCGCGCATAATGCCGGAAACTATCATTCTCTGAGAAGTACCCCCCGACACGCACCGTGACATCCTCACGGGGTTCCCAGGTTGTGATACTCTGGATAGAGATGTTCTGGTTTTCAACGCGGGCCCAGGGCTGACCGGTGAAGAGGCTGGTATCGATGTCAGGGATGTTCCCATTATTGTCGATCGACACGCCCGCCTCGGGCACCGTTGAGAAGTCTTGGTAATAGCCAAAGAACTCTTGGGTGATAGTATCGCTGATATCAATGGCGAGCGATGGCGCCACCACGACCACGGTAGAATCCCCAAAATCGATATAGGTATCTTCCTTCTCATAGGCCGCAATCAAGCGACCACGGACGGACCCTGAAGCATTGAGCGGCCCAGTCATATCGCCTTCAAAGCGGACGAATGAGTTTGATCCTGCGAATAGTGCGAACTCGCTAGCGCTTTCCGCCTCTGGCTTCTTGAACACGTAGTTCAAGAACCCGCCCGGATTATTCTCACCATAGCGAATAGAGTTCACGCCTTTAATGAACTCAACACGCTCCAACACCGCTGTATCAGGGAAAAAGTCATGGTTGACGGAGAAACCGTTCTGACGAAAACCATTCCCTTGACTGATCAGAAAGCCGCGCGCCCGAAAGTCAGTGTCGATCCCGCCTGAAGGCTCGACCACGGACAGCCCCGCAATATAGTCCGCCGCATCGATAACGCTGAAGGACGCAGTTGCCTCCAGCAACTCCCGTGACGCAATCGTGATTGATTGAGGCGTATCTTTCACTGAGAGTTCAAAGCCAGTGACGTCGGAATCAAGGTCGTCCCTGAATGTCCGAACACCGGTCACCACAATCTGATCATCAGACTGCACCGCTTGGGCGGTATCCGATTGCGCGAATACGACGCTCCCAACCGTTAAAGCGCTAACGCTCGATAATAGCGCCGCACTAAATGTTATGCTGTTACGTTTGCCATTTCTCATGACGACCTCCCGATTTGCTACCCACATAGAACGAGTCAAAGCGCCAAAGGGCGCTTCCCTGTTACAATGACCAAACACTAAAGTTCATATATTGAACTAATGTTCATAAAATGAAACTATACGCTTTTATGACGGTGGGCAATCTGCTCCGCTGGAGAAACTGGCCGCGAGAAGGGGAAAGCGCACAGAATAGTGCGCGCTGTGCTCACAATGTCACAACGTTGTGATGCTGATAATCAGTTGCACAAAGTGGATCCTGCCAGGGTCATGGGCGTGCCTGACGCTCAGCTCAGGGCGCTTCACAAGACGATAGATCGCAAAGCGCTTTAGATCAGCGCAATCGCACGACTCAAGCGATCGTTAGCCGGGCTTTTTCCCAAAGCTTGCAACCCGCGGGAATCCTTTGGGTACGGTCTTTCCTGCTTGGGCCCGCTTACCGACCCACCCCTTCCAGTCGTCGGCAGACTGTTGGCGGCCCGCGCGATCATACCAGGTGAGCCCTTCCTTTTTGGGGAAGACCACCGCATCGCCAAGGCCACCCGAGGAGAACTTCTGGAGCTGCACGCCCTTGCCGCGGCTCATGACCGGTAACTCCGACGCGGGGAAGATCACGAGCTTGCGGTTGGTGCCCACCGACGCAAGCATATCATTCTTATCCGGCTCCGCTGGCATCAGGCGGCACACTTGTGCCGCGGCACCCGCCGCGGGGTTCTGCACCTGCTTGCCCTTTTTCGTGGTGGCGAGACAGTCGTCTTCATTGGCAAAAAGGCCATGCCCCGCAGAAGAGGCCAAGAGAAGAACGCGTGAGCCTTCATAGACAAAGACCTCCGCCAAATCGTGCTCATTGCCCAAATCAATCATGAGGCGGAAGGGTTCACCGTGCCCTCGCCCACCGGGCAGATCTTTCACATCAAGCGTAAAGAACTTCCCGTTCGTGGCGAACAACATCAGCTTTTCGTTCGTCATGGCAGGCACTGCGAAGCGGGCCTTGTCCCCCTCTTTATACTTCACGGTACTGAGGTCTTCCACATGGCCCTTGAGCGCCCGCACCCATCCCTTTTCAGAGATAACGACGGTCACCGGCTCCTTTTCGATAAGGTCATCGAGGTTGATGTCCATCTCTTCAGGCGCATCGGCCATCTCTGTCCGGCGGCGTCCTAGGTCGGATTTCGGATCAAAGGCCTTTCTCGTCTCCCGCAATTGCTCGGTGATTTTCTGCCATTGCAGATCGTCAGACTTAAGGAGCGCTTTCAGCGCCTTTTGTTCGGCCTTCAGAGCCTTATGCTCGCGCTTCAGCTCCATTTCCTCAAGCTTACGCAAACTCCGTAGGCGCATATTGAGGATGGCTTCGGCTTGAACATCGGTGAGGTCGAAGGTCTTGATTAGCTCTTCTTTGGGGTGATCTTCAAAGCGGATAATCCGGATCACCTCGTCAAGGTTCAAGAAGGCGATGATAAAGCCGTCAAGCACTTCTAACCGGTGAGCAATTTTCTCAAGCCGGTGGCGAGTGCCCCGCTGCAAGACATCGCGGCGGTGATCAAGGAAAGCCTGGAGGCAATCCCGCAACGACATGCCCCTCGGCGCCCCATCGGCCCCCAGGACATTCATATTGAGCGACACGCGATTTTCTAAATCCGTCTGCTTAAAGACGGTTTCCATCACGATAGCCGGATCAAGGGTGCCTGCCCGCGGTTCGAGGATGAGGCGAATATCTTCAGCGCTTTCGTCTCGCACATCGGTAATGACGGGAAGCTTTTTAGTTTGGATCAGTTCCGCAATCCGTTCCACCAGCTTTGACTTTTGCACCTGGTAAGGAATTTCGGTGACCACAATTTGGTACCGGCCGCGGCCTAAATCTTCCGTGGTCCATTTCGCCCGTATACGAAAGCCGCCGCGGCCTGTGGCATAGGCCTCAATAATGTTCTCAGGCGGCTCGATACACACCCCGCCCGTAGGCAGGTCCGGACCCTTCACATATTTAAGGAGGGTTTCGGTTCGCGCATTAGGCGTTTTGATAAGATGGATCGAAGCGTCAATCAGCTCCGCCACATTGTGGGGCGGAATGTTTGTCGCCATCCCCACCGCAATGCCGCTAGACCCATTGGCAAGAAGGTTCGGGAACGCCGCCGGCAGGACAACCGGCTCCGTCCCCTCCCCGTCATAGGTGTCCCGGAAGTCCACCGTGTCATTATCAATACCGGCCAGCAGCATTTCCGCCGCATCGGTGAGGCGGCTTTCCGTATACCGCATGGCCGCAGCATTATCGCCGTCCACATTGCCGAAATTGCCCTGCCCATCCACAAGGGGGATACGGACGGAGAAATCCTGCACCAGGCGAACCATGGCGTCGTAGATCGCGCTGTCCCCATGGGGGTGGAAATTACCCATCACCTCCCCCACCACTTTGGCAGACTTTTTATAACTGCCGCCGGGGGAAAGCTTCATATTCCGCATTGCGTAAAGAATGCGGCGATGCACCGGCTTTAGGCCATCCCGCACATCGGGCAGCGCCCGGGCGGTGATGGTGGACAACGCATAAGCCAAATAGCGGCGGGACAGCGCGTCACTAATCGGTTCGTCAAAAATCTGCTCGGGCCGCTCAGGGGAGCGTGCGGGTGTCTTTGGTTTTCGTGCCATGCCTACCCGATAGGCGGGTTTGGCGCCGGGGGGAAGATACCCCACGCGCTTCCAGCAAAAAGCCCCCCCCAGCCCGATCTGGGAACCCGGTCATCAGATCCGTTTTAGCAACAAGCGGCGAGCGCCCGACGCAACTTCAGCGCGTCGACCGTGATCGCCGCCAAGTTTTCCAGCTGGCGGAGCTGCCGCCGGGTAAACAATGTCGGCTCAGTGCAAATGACGCACAGCGTCCCCAGCCGGATGGCGCCATCATCAATCAACGGGGCCCCGGCATAGGCGCGAATTCCAGGCGCCCCGGTCACAAGAGGACTGTCGTGAAATCGACTATCCGTGGTGGCGTCGGTCACCACAAACGTCTCATCATTCAAGATGGCGTGGGCGCAAAAGGCCAAATCGCGATGGGTCTCCTCGGCCTGAAGGCCCCGTCGCGACTTGAACCATTGCCGCGCCTCATCCACGAGCGACACAAGCGCAATCGGCGCATCGCAGATTTGGGAGGCCAGCAAAGTGATGCGGTCAAACGCCTCTTCTTTCGGGGTATCGAGAATATCGTAGCGATAAAGCGCGGCCAAACGCGCCTGTTCATTAGGCGGGATGGGGGCAACCATCGGCATCGGGCATTTCCTTTTCCACTCTCCGAGCCACAACCCTAGCGTGCAGCTATCAAAAAGAGATAAAGGAATTGGACACAATTTGAGGCGCCTGTGTGCGATGCCGCATCGACATCGACCTGTGCATGTCGGCCTTATGCGACGTCGCGTTGCCCCTCGGGGCGCGCAGCCGCCCATTTTTTGAGGATCGACATTAACACATCCCGCTTTACCGGTTTTGTGAGAAAGTCATCCATCCCCGCCCTTATAAATTTCTCCCGGTCGCCGGTGAGTGCATGAGCCGTTAGGGCTATGATCGGTGTCGGTGTTTGGCCCGACATCTTTGCGATGGTCCGTATGGCTTTGGTGGCGTCGATCCGATCCATATCGGGCATTGAAATATCCATCAGGACAATGTCGAATTGTCCGTCTTTGAAGGTTTCATAGGCCTCTTCACCATTCTCTGCCATCGTAAGGGTGTACCGGGATGTATCAACCATGTTCTCAAGGACCATGCGGTTGACGAGATTATCCTCTGCCACCAAAATCTCAATCTGTCCGTCGTCTACCGATGCGTCATTTTCGTCTTCGTCGTCCGAAATAGTAAGATCTGTCGCGACGGGCGCAGGCCCGCCCGCTTCATCCCCAATCGCGTCGGACACGACATCAATCAAGGTGGACGGGCGGACAGGTTTGGTGACGACGGCGTGCACACCCAGATCCGCAAAGGCTTGATCGATGTCTCCATCGTCAACGGAGGATAAGGCGATAACCTTCACCGCTTCAAGGAAGCCCTCCTCTTTCATCTGCCGGGCAAGATCCAAACCGTTCGCCTGAGGCATTTTGTAATCGATGAGCGCCAACGATATTGAAGCCCCCTCTTTTTCTATCAGTAGGCTGAGGGCCTGTTCGGCGCTATCGGCAAGAATGGGTTCCGCCCCCCAACCCCGGATTTGTTGAGCGATGACCCGGCGACTAATGTCCAGATCATCGACGCCCAAAATCCGCAGCCCATCAAGAACCGCAACGGGAGCGGCCGTCGGCGCAGGCCCCGTGCTCGCTATTTGCTCATCGAACTCAATCCAGAAACACGAGCCTTTACCAACCTCGGACCGCACGCCAATGCGCCCGCCCATGGCTTCCACAAGGCTCCGGGTAATGGTGAGCCCAAGACCTGTTCCCCCATGCTCGCGGGTGGTAGAGCTTTCCGCCTGGGTGAACTGCTGGAACACAGCATCATGTTTATCTTCTGCGATGCCAATCCCGGTGTCCTCAATATCTAACCGCAAGCCGACCCCTTGGCCACGCCCTGTTGTCGACACCCGAATAAGGACATATCCCTCAGAGGTGAACTTGATGGCATTCCCCGCAAGGTTGGTCAGCGCCTGGCGAAAACGACCGGCATCCAGGGTCACTTCCTCGGGCAGGTCGGGGGCGCACTCAACAATCAGATCAAGGCCTTTTTCCCGTGCGGACATGCCCAGCAGCGTGGCCACCTCTTCCACGGCGACGCGCACATTGGTGGGCGCCGGGTCCAGCGACAGCATCCCCGCTTCGACTTTTGAGAAGTCGAGAATATCGTTGATAATCGTCAAGAGCGCAGAGCCAGACGAATAAATCGTGTCGGCAAACATTTGTTGCTTACCCGATAAAGGCGTGTTTCTCAGAAGCTGCGCCATTCCCAGAACACCGTTCATTGGTGTACGAATTTCATGGCTCATATTCGCCAGGAAGTCGGATTTTGCGCGGCTAGCAACTTTCGCTTCGTGGGTCGCTTGCTGAAGTTCTTTGGTGCGTTTATCCACAAGGGTCGCAAGGCGACGGTTAGAGAGAATGCCGCCAAGCGTGCCGCCCACAAACAACAGCGTGATCATCACCGCCCCGAGGATGGAGAGATAGATAGACATCCAATCCAGCGGGATAAGCTTGGGGTCGCCCGATACCGTAAGGCCAAAATCTGATCCAGCGAAGAAGAGTTCGCGATGGCGAACCATGTACCCATCGGGCAACACAACCTCAACGCCTTCGACATTCTGGATTTTATTTCTCATTATACTGAAGGTTGGACTATTCTCTTCGCCACCAAGCCGGACATAGATATCGACATTAGAAATGTCGACAAGGCGAAAAGTCTCCTGAATGAACTCCTTCATATTATAGGCAAGCAGGATATATCCCATGGGCCCGAATTGCTGGCGTTCTTCATCAGCCCAAGTCAATGGCGACAGAATGCGCAAAAGGGCCTCGTCGGCCTCTACATTTCTGCGCATACGGGTGACGTTGGTAAACTTCACCTCATCATTTTCAATTCGGGTGATTGCTTCGTACAGCTCACTACCCGAATAAAAAATATCTATTCCGATAAACTTTTTAAATCGAGGGTTAGTCGTGTACGTATAGGGGTAATAATACTCCTTATCATCAACCCGAACAAATTCTCCGTCCCGATAAGATTTGACTTGAAAGTCTGGCCACGAATTTTCCGTCCGAATATAGTCCTCATAAAGGTCAAGCCGGTCATTGGCGACCCTCGCAATAGCGGTAATGTGGCTCAAATCCGTTCTGAAGGTATTCGCCTGCTTGATCAGTGACTGCACATTGTCGTCAGTAATCATACCATTCGACACATTGAAGAAGACGCTAATAGCATCCGAGGTATCACGAATATCGCCGAAACCGCGCAACAAGCTGTTCTCAATCAACGCCACCGACTTGTCGAACGCCATTTGCCGGTCGCGCTCCTCCTTCTTGATGGTGGAGAGAACAACCCCCGCCGCAATGATGGTGGACAGAACGATGCTTAAGGCAACAAGCCGCCGCTCGCGCTTGGTCAACCGCCAAAGCGCCATCGGGGCCGCCATTGGATGCGCCGTATGACCCAGCTCATTCATATCGAATAGGTATGCCAAGAACGCGTTAAGGTTGTCCTTATGGCGTCGCGACCGGGTCGCAAATGCCGCCACCGCCCCACGACAACCATCGATCCACACACATCGGCAGGAAAAGTGACCATTTGGACGCAAAACATACAAAAGGGTATGTTTTTCTTGCGACAAACCATACCATTAGGTATGGTGTCATGAGACGTCAGGAAACGCACACCATGACAGACCCTTTTTTCGGGGCCGCGGGCACCCTCACCGCCATTTGGCTGCTCGTGCACCTTTTCATCGGGGGTCGGGAGATTGTGCGCCCCTTCATTCGGGACTCTGCCCTCACCCCCACCGCTCGAGATACACTTTACCAATGCTGGCATTTCACAACGGCAGCGATTGCGTGCATGGCGGCATTCTTCCTCTTAGCGTCGGTCAGCGATGAACGCGTTTTTGCCACCTGCGCGACACTGCTGGCGGGCAGCTATTTTCTGTCCGGCGTCGGATTGGTGACATCCCTTGGCGAAAGTCATGCCCGGTTACCACAAGGTTGGCTTTTCCTCCCGGTGACAGCTCTTGGTATTGCGGGGCACCTCCTATGAAAAAGCGCCGCTTCAGCCGAGACGATTGGATCACCCTCGGTCTGACAGAGCTATCGACCAATGGCCCAGAGGGGGTCAAGCTTGAGGCGATCTGCAACGCCGCTCGCCTGACGCGCGGGTCCTTCTACCACCATTTCAATGACCACGAGACCTTTCTCCTCAGCCTCGCTGAGCGTTGGCTGAATAGTCAGACCACGCAGGTCGCTGATAATGTTGAGAAGGATGCCAGCCCAACGGATCAGAGTTTCGCGTTGACCGAGGCGGCCATGCAAATCGACTACCGGCTAGAGCTTGGGATGCGCGAATTGGGCCGACGGGCACCCGCGATCGGCGGGATCATCAAAAAGGCCGACACGATCCGGGTTGAGACCCTCAGCTCGCTTTATCAACAGCGCTATGGGTTGGATGCGACCACGGCCGGTGAGCTCGCCTTCCTCGAATACGCAACCTTCAGCGGGATCATCCTGCTGGATCCTGATATGCCGCAAGATCGGCAGAAATCCCTGGCCGACCTTTACGATAAGACAGTCAGTCGTTCACTGACCAAAAAGGATCATCCATGAGGTCGCTTTTCTCCTATCTGTGGCGGATCGAATTCGCATGGCGGCTTTCCCGGCGTGCCGGCAGGAAAGGTGTGAAGCCTTGATACTCCCCTCTCCGCCCACCCCGCCGATCAAGCCAGCTCGATTAGCCATTGTGGCACGGCTTATCTTCTGGATCGTCGCTGGCTTTTATGCCTATGGCGCGTTGGTCCACATCCTCAACATGCTCTCCCTGACAGGGTTCAACTGGCCCGATGCCCCGCTCAAATGGCAGGGGCTCGATGCCGTTTATCTTATACTGGATGTGACCGTCTGTGTTGGTCTCGTTCTAGGGTCCAAACTTGGTGTCGGGGCGTTTTTCTGCGCCGCGTTCAGCCAAATCGCCCTCTACACTGTGTTTCGCGAATGGGTGTTAGACGTGCCAGAAGCCCTCCGCCGATCCGCAGCAGAAATCGCTTATCTCGACAGCTTAGTCCTGTTCCACTTCGTCACCTGTATCGCGATGGGCATCGCGCTTTATGTCAAAGCTCATGCCATCAGTAAGGAAACTAAATAGGCGCAGTGATTCACTTCACCGCTAGCACGCCGGACGGTCATATTGAACCATTTTCCTCGTGCTTCGAGATGCCGCCTTCGGATTCGTTGATTGAGAAGGGCCCCAATCGACGGACCGTCCTAACGAGCTGCGAGGAGGGCCTCTGCCCCCTTAACAAAGGCGTCGAAGCGATCTTTTCCGATTTTTCCAGCGTAGCGGTTCTGTAAGTCAGCCATAATATCAAAGCTCTCCCTCATCAGCTGGCGGCCTTTTTCCGTAAACGTCAAAACCCGAACGCGAGCATCATTAGCGCTGGCTTCAATGTTTACATATCCAGCCGCGTCCAGTTCTCTCGCCAATCGTCCCAAGACCTGCTTGGTCATGCCGGCGCGCTCCGCTGTCTCGCTGATCGAGGACCCAGAAAGAGCCATGTTTGCCAAAACAGTCGTATGGGAAGAGCATATTTGGTGGTGTCCGCGCGCGCGAAGCTCCTCGTGAACATCCCCCCCCACCTTACGGCCGACGGCAAGGACCAACTGGCGTAGATTGTGTTGTCGATCCGCTTCCAAACTGGCGAAGCTCGCTTGTTCTAAAGCATCTTGCATTTATTAGTAACCTATGGTTCTCATTATTCATAACCTAAGGTTATCAAATGAAAGGAGTCGTACAATGGGCCAACAAAAATTTATGGATCCCGGCACCACAGAATGGACGGCACTAGAAATGCTTCCGGGGGTATCGATGCTGTCCTATGCCGAGCCAATCAAAGGCGGCTCCATTCACCGGGCGCGATTAAACGCTGGGACGACAATCCCTCCCCATACGCACCCCGCAGATGAATATGTTTTCGTTCTTTCTGGCACGATCGAGACTGGGGGCCGCCGCTGCGAAGCAGGGACATTCTGGATCACTCCAGAGGGAACGCGACAGGGCCCCCATATCGCTTTGAATGATGTAGAACTTTTGACCATTCGGCTTGGAGCAATGGGGACCTTTGAGATGTAACAACATGTGTGCGGACATAAACTCTGCCCCGCGTTGACCCTCAGTACTGAGTATTCCTGCCACTATCTAACAACGGCAGAAAACCGCTAGCGCACCGCGCCCTGCGCCACACTTTCATTCACCCATTGCCGAAGGCCGATCAACGCCTTCTCTCGGGTGCGATCATTGAGCGTCTCATGCCGCGCGCCCGTCACAATATTGAGCCGCACCCCTTTGCGCCCTTCCTGCTGAAGACGCTTGGCCAGACGGCGGCAAGCCTCTCCTCCCTCTGTTGCCGGATCATCGGTACCGCCCAGGATATAGATGGGGAGGTATCGCGGCAGCTCCCGCAGTTTCTTTTTGTCTTCCCCCGCCCGGGACCAGCCTAAAATGGCTTCCCAGACCGCGACGCTCGGGTGCCACCCGCAGAGAGGGTCTGCGATATAGGCGTCCACCACATCGGGGTCGCGGGACAGCCAATCAAACGCGGTTCGCGGCTTCTTCATCCCGCGCCACCACGCCCCAAAGGTCAACATAGGCAGGGTTTGGCTCACCCGGTGGGGGCCCCTTAAACGATGCTCGGTCCAGATGATGGTCTGGGCCAACCGGCCGGAGATCCCCGGTGCCGCATTCGAATTCCACACCGCCAGGCCCGCTATGCCTTTTGGTTTCCGCATGACGGCATTGAGCCCGATCAATCCCCCCATAGAATGTCCAAAGACAAAAAGGGGCGTGCCTGGCCATCGATCCCGGGCCCAGGCCCAGATGGCCTCGACATCGTCTAGGACAATATCACCATCCCGCAGCCCGAAATGCCCCGGCGGTGCGTCCGGCGCCTTCGTCCGGCCATGGCCACGATGGTCGTGGGCAATCGCAGCAAACCCCTCATGAGCCAGCCACGTCATGACCGGCTTATATCGGGCCGCATGCTCAGCCAGGCCATGATTAATCTGTATAATGGCCTTTGGTCGCTGCAAGGGCGTGTACACATAAGTATTCAGCGTTGCGCCGGTGGGCGACGGGATCGTGATCCGATTATGGGCCATGGCGTTTCCCTCACGCCCCCCTTGGCCAAGGGATGCCATACCGTTCCGCCCAGTATTTGCCAATGTCTTTTGCATTGTCGATAAATCGGTAGCCATTAATGGTTTGAATACGAGCCTTCTCCGCATGGGGGGAGAGATCAATCAAGACCAGCGTCGGACAGTTCTGATGCGCATCGCCCAAAAGGCTCATCATCTCCGTCCGGGGCCGAACAATATCCTGGTAACGAATATCGAGGCTCTCCTTGATGGCGGGAAAATAACCCAGGAGCCCCCACACTTCCGCGCATTCGGGGCAATATTCATACCGCCCATTATCTTCAAAGCCCGGCGGCAGAAGGAAGAGGATGTCTTTGGACAAGGGGCCACTCTCTCAGCTTTGTGCGAACCAGTGCAATTGGGCACGTGCTTTGGCTACCGCGTCAAGCGCCACCAGCTCCTCAAGGAAGGTTTTCAGCCACGGCAGCGGGATCATATTGGGCCCATCAGAAGGCGCATTGTCGGGATCCTCGTGGGTTTCAGCGAAAATGCCGGCCACCCCCACCGCCACCGCGGCGCGCGCGACAGTGGGCACCATCTCCCGTTGACCACCCGAAGAGCCGCCCTGCCCGCCGGGCTGTTGCACCGAATGGGTGGCGTCAAAGATGATGGGCGCACCAATATCCCGCGCCATGGTAGGCAGGCCGCGATAGTCCGTCACCAGCGTGTTATAGCCAAAGCTGGCACCCCGCTCCGTGACCAGCACATTGGGGTTGCCGGAGCCAGTGACCTTCGCGACGACATTTTTCATATCCCATGGGGCCAGGAACTGCCCCTTTTTGATCTTGATGACCCGGCCCGTCTGGGCCGCGGCGATCAATAAATCCGTCTGCCGACAGAGGAAGGCAGGGATCTGCAACACGTCCACCACTTCGGCGACCGGCGCGCACTGTTCGCGCTCGTGAATGTCCGTCAGCACGGGGATGCCAAGCGTCTCTTTAATCTCCGCAAAGACCGGCAACGCCTCTTTAAGGCCCAATCCCCGCTTGCCCGAGAGGCTCGTGCGGTTCGCCTTATCGAAGCTGGTTTTATAGACAAAGCCGATGCCGAGGGCGTCTGTGATCTCCTTCACCGCCGTTGCCATCTCAAGCGCATGGTCGCGGCTTTCCATCTGGCACGGCCCCGCGAACAGCATGAAGGGCAAATGATTGCCCACGCGCACATCCCCGGCGGGGGCGCTGATGACAACCTCAGACTGGGCAGCTTGCGTGGCCATGGGTGGCTCCTAGACGGATGGGTGGTAATGGACCTACATGCGACGCTCTCAAAAGGAGTACAAGACCCAATGGAGCCCTCGTCGACCTTCGATCCCTTGCCCGTGGGCGCCGACGTCTTAGGCGTTGAAAGTGAAGGGCTTTTAGCCCTTAAGGCAGGGCTAGAAAATCCAAACTCCCCCCTGGCCCAGGGCTTTTTCGCCGCTTTTGAAACCATCCAAGCGTCAAAGGGTCGCGTGGTGGTCACCGGCATGGGCAAGTCGGGGCATATTGGCCGAAAGTTGGCGGCCACCCTCGCCTCTACCGGCACCCTTGCCACCTTCGTGCACCCCGCCGAGGCGAGCCATGGGGATTTGGGCATGATTGGTGACGAAGATGTGGTGATTGGCCTCTCCAACTCGGGCGAGACCCCAGAACTCGGCGATGTCATTGCCTATTGCGGCCGGTTCGACATCCCCCTCATCGCCATCACGTCGGGCGCCACCTCCGCCTTGGGCAGCGCGTCGGACATCCTTCTGCCCCTGCCCCCGGTGGCGGAAGCCTGCGGCGAGACCCGCGCGCCCACCACGTCCACCACCATGACCCTGGCCATCGGGGATGCCCTAGCGGTTGCACTCCTGCGGAGCCAAGGCTTTTCGAAGGATGATTTTCAAATCTATCACCCGGGCGGCAAGCTGGGGGCGAGCCTTAAAAAGGTCCGCCACCTCATGCCGGCGGGTCGCGCCCTCCCCCTCGCGCCCCTGGGCACACCGATGCAGGACGCCCTTGGCACTTTGAACAAGGGCGGCTTTGGTTGTGTGGGCATTACGGACGAAATGGGCCTTCTTGTGGGGATTATTACCGATGGCGACGTTAGGCGCCGCCTTGACGATGGGGTCATGACCAAACCCGTTGATGAGGTGATGACCAAGGGCCCAAAAACCGTCAGCCCGGACACCCTTGCCGCCGAAGCCCTTGGCATCCTTTCCAAGACAAGGATCACCGCCCTCTTCATCGTTGAGGACGGTAAACCCGTCGGTCTATTGCACGTACACGATATGTTGGACGTAGGGGTGGTTTGAGGGACGTCTCAGCATCTTTTCATCAACCCAAAAATCCGCTCATTCCCGCGTAGGCGGGAATCTGATCCCTTGAACCAAATTTGAACCGAAACAGAAGATTGATGACGGGCCTTCCCTCAAACCTCTGAAGAGTGGCTGGAACAGGTCATGTATGACAGATCCCCGCCTTCGCGGGGATGAGCGTTGGATAGAGTTGCGGGTAAAGGTCTTGAGAAAATAGCCCCACCCTAAAACTTATCGGCCCCCATCCCATTCCCCCTATACTCTTGAATGCAATAGGAACAGGGGGGTCGAAGCGGTACCGTCACCTTTCGCCTATTGCCCATAGGTTGGCATGAGGCGGGGTGAGGAACCCTTGTCTTCAGACGGCGCACCGCTGCGAGCTAAACGGTGATCTCTTCGGAGAAGGCCATGGCCGGCGACATGAAACCTATGGCCGTATGCGGCGGCGGTGTAGGAAGCCCTTATACCGCAGCATTGTTCAGATTAGCCTTCCGCTGCGGTACCGCCGCATACGGATACCCCCTCTTACCGTTCCTTCGGTTCCATCCGCGGGGACGCACGATAGCTATGCCACGACGCCACAAACGCTCTTTACCAACCCGCAAAACCTCCACCCCGGAGGAGGAGGCCATGCGGCACGCGCTCTATCTGCAATTAAAGCAGTATGCAGAACGCATGGGGACAATGGCATTGCAAGAGCGCCTTGAGGAGCGGCTGGGTCCAGGTTGGCGGGACCAATTTCATCACCATCGCCAACAAGGCGAGGGGCCATGACACTTCGCCACCTGTCGCCCTGGGGCCAAAATGCCCTACCTCCTGCCGATGACCGATGCTCCAACCCTCCTCTGGCTGCGCCAGGACCTCCGTTTTGACGACAACCCCGCCATGCGCGCCGCGTTAGACGAGGGGCAGCCGGTGCTGTGCCTTTACGTCCTGGACGAGGAGACGCCCGGCGAATGGGCCCTGGGCGGGGCGCAGCGTTGGTGGCTGCACCACTCGCTCACAAACTTCCAAGCGGACTTAGAAAAGCGGGGCGGCGCCCTCATCCTCCGCCGCGGCGACCCGCGGCAGATTGTTCCCGCTCTGGCCCAAAAGATTGGCGCCAGTAGCGTCCACTGGACCCGCCGGTATGCCGCATGGCAGGTGGACACCGACAAGGCGGTGAAGGAGGCCCTCAAAGCGCGAGGCATCAATGCTGAAAGCCATAATGGTGGTCTTCTTTACGAGCCGTGGGAAATTGCCACCAAGACCGGGGGCACCTACCGTGTGTACACCCCCTATTGGAAACAGATTCAAGCGCGGGAGGATATTCGCCCCCCTCTGCCTCGGGTGAATAAGCTGCCCGCCCCCTCGTCCCTGCCTGACCGAGACACTTTAGAGGATTGGAACCTCCTCCCCACCCGGCCCAATTGGGCAAAGAGCTTTAGCGAGGACTGGGCCCCGGGGGAGAAGGGCGCAAAAGCCCGCTGGCGGGCCTGGCTGAAATCCAAAGACGCCAAAGCCTATGATAGCTTACGCAATCGTCCCGACCGGGAGGGAACGTCGCGCCTCTCTCCCCACCTTCACTTCGGGGAAATCAGTGTGGTGAGCCTGTGGCATGATATGCAAGCGGCTGTCGCCGCCCATGACTTCCCCGCCGATGACGGCAAGGTGTTTCGATCAGAACTCGTTTGGCGGGAGTTCAGCCATCAGCTCACGTTCCATCAGCCGGGGATGGAGGAAACGCCGCTCATGGAAAAATTCTCTGGCTTTCGCTGGGACAATGACAAAGCGCACTTACGCGCCTGGCAGCAGGGGCTTACCGGCTACCCCATCGTCGATGCGGGCATGCGGCAGCTATGGCAAACCGGTTGGATGCATAATCGGGTGCGGATGATTGTGGGCAGCTTTCTCGTCAAGGACCTCCTCGTCGATTGGCGGGAGGGGCTCAAATGGTTTTGGGACACGCTGCTTGACGCGGACCCGGCGAACAACACAGCCAGTTGGCAATGGATTGCCGGGTGCGGGGCGGATGCCGCCCCCTTTTTCCGCATCTTCAACCCCACCACCCAGGGGCAGAAATTTGATCCCGATGGGGATTATGTTCGCCGGTTCGTGCCTGAACTGTCGGCACTGCCCAAAAAATATATCCACGCGCCCGAAACGGCCCCGCCTCTTATTTTGAAGGAAGCGGGCGTGAAACTGGGGGAGACCTATCCCCTCCCCATTGTGGACCATGCTATTGCCCGCAAAGAAGCCCTGGCGCGGTATGAAGCGATTAAGTAGCCGGCCCACACCGCCCTCACAGGGTTTGAAAGGACGGCTAAGCTTCACCTATCAAGAGGTCGTTCCCGCCACCGCCCATAATATAGTTACTCCCGTCCCCGCCAATCAGCGTATCGCCAAAGGCCGTTCCCTCAAGGGTTTCAAACCCATCGATGGAGACAAAACCGCCCGCCCAATCCACCGACATTGGATCAAGTGTCGGGCCGTCCCCATTATCGATGACTGCGTCCGACGCGTTAATCGCAACGGGCACAGAAAAATCAGCAAAGGTCAGGCTATCGATGCCGCCCTCGCCCCTCAGCGTTGCGCCACTAACGGCCTCGCCATCCGACCCCAACGACAGCGTATCGTCCCCCTCTCCCCCATAAAGGTTGACGGGGCCCACAAGAAAATCATTGCCCTCATTGCCGGAAAAGACACTCGCTTGATTGCTCCCCTCACCAACAAGGGTGTCATTGCCAGCCCCGCCGTTGAGAATATTCGTACCTGTTCCCCCGTCAATGAGGTCAGCGCCCCCATCTCCGTGCACGCTGTCATCACCGCTTAACCCAAAATATTGGTCATCCCCGCCCAGTAAAGAGATGGTATCATTGCCACCCGGATAAGTCAGGGAAGCGAATGTTCTCTCAAACCCGTATAAAATATCATTCCCATTGGTGGGGCCCAGAATCGGCAGGCCCAGATCAGAAAGAACCGCCACATCGATCTCGGACAGGATAAGGCGCTCACCATCGCGGATGAAAGCGTTCATGAGGTTCACAATCCCGTCCGTATGGGATGGATCATTGTCCCGTAAGGGGATAAAACCTCCGGGAAGAATTGAAGAAGATGCCGGGCCCACAAAGCCCAACCCGCTACCGCGAGGTTCAACGAAGAGGTCAAAGGTGACAGCATTGGTCCCCGGCTCATCGAGAATCGAAAGGAACCCAAGCCCGTGGGTCAGCTCGTGCAAGATAACTGATAACAAATCAAATGTGCGGTTTGGCACCTCATTGCCGTCAGCCAAGCTGCCAAAAAAGTACTCCCCACTGAGGATAGTGGCCCGATCGATATCGACAAAAATATCGGCAACATTGGGGTCTGGGTCCACACCGGTGGTCAGCTCGATGATGGGACCGGCTTCAAAGATGGATTGTCCGCCCTCAAACCGATCAAAGAAGAATTCTGGTCCCGCTTGGGCAAGTGTCCCAAACCCAAGGTCAAGGATCTGGACTTCGACTTCCAACGTCGCGCCGTTGAAATCGATATAGCGCCCCCAATAAGCGGTCGCCTCATCAAAGACTGCCTCAATTTGGGCCAAGGTGGACGCCGGCAACCCGCCTGTATCCGCAAAGGTAATCGACCACATAAGCTTTATCCCCGGATGTGCTGCTCGCCTTTATAGTCACGGGCATCGCAGAGGAACATGGGCGATGACCTGCGACGCCCTAAAATAGAGCTATTGCCCCCACCAAAGCCATAAATGGCCTAAGCTCTATCCATTTAGAAGCCCTTTATATCGCCCGCCAGTGTGGCCGCATCAGGGCACAAAAGGGATGACGCGTCATTGGACCACACCAGCAAATATGGCTTTGAGGGGAGCGGACGGCCGATTGTCGCCGCCATTGGGGACAATCGAGCGGCGAAAACCATTGCCTCCCGCGGCGTAAGCCCCTATCCCCCTGGTTGCTGCGGAGGAGTGGCAGAGTGGTCGAATGCGGCGGTCTTGAAAACCGTTGGGCTTCACGGTCCCGGGGGTTCGAATCCCTCCTCCTCCGCCACACCAACCCATAGACTCAATAAAAACAACCACTTAAAGCGCGGTGCACCGCGCATTGTATGCCAATTTGTATCCATTTTGTATCGCAAATTCTACAACGGAATTGCACTTTCAGGGCACTCAGTAGCTGACTTGTTTTGACCTATCGCGCCAGGCTTTGCATATCTCGTCCGTCTTGGCGGCCCTTCGGCGTGGGCGAGCCGCGTCCCCTCCGCAATGCGAGGGGCTTGCGCAGGTGTTGTCGTTTTTTGAAGCTTGGCCAGCCGGCGAAGGAACCGTGGCTTAGACAAGCCAGACGCGTTCCACTGCCTTTGCGATCCGATCATTTGAATCATCAGCTGGCGGCTGATCCTTGGCGATGGGTTGCCCCCGAACAAAGATTGCCACTCCACCGCTAAGTCTTCTCGGCTCATATCGATGATGCGGAGTGGATCAAGTTTAGTGATAGAGTTCATCGCTGCCTCATTGGTGTATCGCGCCCACCGCTGGCGCTGCACTGAGGCAAGCCCGGAATGCGCCGGGCTTGAGGTTTCACCATGCCATAGACGCTCAGAGCCCTCTAAAAGTCCAGTCCGGTTTGGCACTTTTTTGACCCGCTTCGTAAAGCTCCTTCCACCGTTTGAGCATCATCCGAAGGAGTGGGAGTTCATCTTCATACATCTGGATGATCTCGGGACGGCATTTGACGATCCTAGCGATTCTTACCCGCTGTTCAAACGCTGCTATCTCCCGCTCAAAAGCGGCGACGGTCTCAAGGTCCTCACGGGCCCGCTGAGAATAAGTCATGGGGCCTGTAAGCTCCACTTCACCCGTTTCCGGATCGATCAGTATATCATCTGGATGCGGCACAATATCGGGACGCGGGGTCCCTTCTTTGTCGGCTTCCTTGAAAGCCTCAAAACCCCCTTCTTTGAGTAAGATGGCCGCCTCCAAAGTAGCCAGCTGCCGCTCATCCTTATGCCGTGAGGCGCCTTTGTTGAGATCAAAGAGCAGTTTTTGAGAGGCCACGCGCCCTTTGATCGCATTGGCAGCAACCGACCGCATAGCCGCTTGCATCACTTCCACCCTGACGGTCTTGCCATTCTCCTTTACAGGAATCTCCCGGTGGGCCTCATCAAGAATGAGATCAGCTATCTTGTCGGCGAAGTTGTGGGACCGCTTATTCTTTGACCCCCTAGGCCTGCCCTTCGGATTACCTGATTGGCCAGGCTTAAAGCGAGAATGCACCGGCGGGTTTTTATAGCCGACCTTTCTGGGCTTTCTGTTATCAGACATGCTCTACCTCCTTCGTGAGGATCGAGAAAGCTTGACCGGACGCCTCTAAAACCGGTTCGTACCCAGCGGCCACGAACCGCTTCAAAATCACATCGCAATAGGCAGGATCGATTTCGATCCCATACCCCTTTCGTCCCGTCTGCGCCGCGGCCAATAGCGTTGTTCCGGACCCGGCAAATGCATCCAGGATGATCCCGCCCCGGTTCGAACAGTCGAGAATAGCATCCTTCACCAGCTCAAGGGGTTTGACCGTCGGATGCATCTCAAGGTCGCCATCTCTGGTTCCCCCAAAAGCATTTGCGCCCGCATAGGTCCAGACATTGGTGCGATTCCGGTCATGTTTACCGAGCCCAACATTGTTGATGTGACGCCCCTTCCCTGCCTTGAAGACAACCACCAGCTCGTGTTGGGACCGATAGAGGGATCCCATGCCACCATTGGACTTGGCCCAGACGCAGAGGTTCTTCAGCTCCGTGTAAACACCGTCAGTCGCGCTCAGCAGCTCATGCATATGGCGCCAATCCATACAGATAAAGTGGATAGCGCCGTCACAGCTCACATAGGCCAGATTTGTCGCCATGGTCTTAAGAAACGCCTCAAATTCATTCCGGCTCATCTCACCAGAGGCCATGGCAAACTCCTGGTGCGTCTTTTTACCAAGACCGCTAACATGCCCAGCGATGGGCACATTATAGGGCGGATCCGTGAACACCATTTGTGCCTTGGCGCCTAACATAAGCCGGTCAAAGGTCTCAGGGTCGGTGGTGTCACCACAGATCAGCCTGTGGGGTCCTATCTGCCAGACATCGCCTAGGTTTGTGACTACATTGTCGGCAGTAACCGCCGGGGTCACATCGTCTGGCTCATCCGGCAACTCGACAAAGTTGGAAATGATGCGATCAACTTCGCCCATTTCAAACCCGATCACCGAGACATCGAAATCAAGTTCGGCGAGGGCCTCAAACTCGATGGCCAAGATGGACTCATCCCAGCCGGCATTTTCAGCAAGCTTATTATCAGCAATGATATAAGCCCGCTTTTGGGCCTCCGTCATTTGCGACAGGCGGATGGTGGGCACCATTTCGATGCCCAACTCTTTTGCCGCGGCAACCCTGCCATGACCGGCAATGATGCCGCCCTCATCATCAACGAGGATTGGGTTGGTCCAACCGAAGGTTTTGATGCTTTCAGCGATTTGGCTGATCTGACGCTTGGTGTGGGTGCGGGGATTACCCGTATACGGCGTAAGCGTCGCTACTGGTCGGTCGATAATGTCAAGCGTGGACATAACAGCCTCCCCCACTATGAGACATTGAGAAAAGCTCAGCATATTGACACGGCGCGAAAGCAGAGATCGCGCTATCGTTGAACCTCACCCCATCAGCGTAAAAGGTCTTTGGAGAGACCTTATCCCAATTGGGAAAGGGTCGATCGGTCCTTGTGATTTTCTCCTCAAACAGGTCGTCATCTTCAATAACAAAAACAGATGTCTCGGCCATGGGTTTACTCCTTCTCAGGCCTGAGCCCTCCCCAAAACAAAGGGAGAGCGGGATGTTAACAATCCGCTGATCAGGAGGGTCATTTTCAAGACAGACTCCGACCGTCGGTTCACTCAGCTCCATGAATGTCTCCATTTCTGCCGAGGCCAACGGGGCCTGACGGGTAGCGCCGATAGCTAGAATGATCGGCGCGGACGTCCGAAGCTATAGGATTAACAATCCAGCTTCGCGTCTTGAGTATCCGGTAGAGAATAGTGCGAAGTCAATACTCAATATTTTTCGTGCAGAATAGGCAGCTTAATGAGCACCTTCGTCTCGAAGGTGAAGTGGGTATCGGTATCGATGAAGCATCCTACGACTTTGTCTTTGAGGAGTTCGTGAACGACACACTCGTCAGCGAGGTCGAAGTTACGTTGAGCGGTCGTGTCAGTCATACGCTGGGCCTGTATGCTGTTGGATCCCTCCCCGTCACCAACCAGTTTCATCTATTCGCACGAGCCGGCTATCAGCAGACAACACTGAGGGTCTCGCCGATGATCTGGAGGAAGCATACAACGCTGCCGGCCTTGAGGCAGACCTCAATAGCTATGAGGGTATAGACACAATAGGCGTGTCTTACGTTACGAGGTTTTAGTCAGTTTTAGAAAGCATACCACTTACTCATTTGAACCTCCCACATAAGGCAAACTGATAGACGATGCATGCACCTCACCGTGATGAATAGATACATTGACCGTTTGCGGATTTATCTCAAGCTCCGGCAGAACTTTCGTATTGGTATTTAGACTATATTGCGGCCAGTTGCTTGAAGGCGGATACGGCTGCCCACGGAAAACGTATGAGCAGCGACCATCGTCGGGATATCCACTTCAACATATTCTCCTGGCGTTAGAAAGGAGGGGTCCGCACCATCCCGATACCGCAACCGCAGCGCAGACTCAGCAATGTTGAAGGAACGACCGCCCGGCATCACCTCAGTCAAGTTGACCATCAAGTCTGTATCAACCTTGTCCGCGGAGACGTAGAGCCGCGTCCGGATATTGCCAGCGATCGTTAAAGCGTCAGGCAATAAGTCTGAAGAATAAACGAGCACGTCATCCCGGGTCTCAATTTCAGACTGATCAACAATCCCTAACTTGTAGGAGGTACCAAGATCGCCATCTGCCCCTCCCCCGCCCACTGAAGGAACGGGGGCTGTAGAGTTATAGGTATACGAATCATAATTCGTCGGTGCATCGCAGCCATTATCAAGACGACCATCGCCCGCTTTGCTGTTTGCCCCTTCCTGACTAGACAAATAAAGCTTCAGATCTTTGGCGCCCTGGGGAGGCCAGGATTGAAAGGAACGCCACTCCCTCGCACCATTGTCATAGACTGTAATGGCCGCACGCTGACGCACATTGGCGAGCGCCGTCTCATCCTCTTTCATATGGGCATCGAACCATTCTACAAGGATATCGTCTAAATCAACTCTTGCATCACCAACATTCCGTTCACCTATGAAGTGATTCTTCTCTTCTAATCCCTGCATACAATGGAAACCTGCACTCACATATAATTGGTGCTGAGATGGTTTTCCATTGGCCGCGGACCGGCGGCGATTATCTTCGAAAACGCCGATCTCCAATTGCGGAGTATAATCAAACCAAGACGACATCCATAAGGTGGGTATAGATATCACATCATCCCCGGAAATGCGCCCCTGGTCCCATATCGGATCAGCCATCGACTGCTATACATAAGCTACGAACTCGGACGGAGCACCGCCCAATCGTTTCGTC
>CALFRH010000038.1 GCA_937919225.1 uncultured Parvularcula sp. | reverse complement strand
AAAACCAACCGGAAGATTCCAGATCAAACCGGCCCTAGTCGAGGGGGAAGGTCACTATAATGATGCGATATGCAGGTGCGCTGGTGGATTATAATTGCGAGCTGGGCCTGGAGAAGAATTTACGGAAGCTGAAACAGCCCCAGATCCGGCCCGTACATCCGTATAGTTTAATTCAGATTATTTTTTGTTAAAATTGTTGAGTCGTGAACGACCGGAGTGGTTCATACATATTTTATGTGAGATATACGGAATGGCGCGATTGACGGTGGAGTGATCCACTTGCGTTTCTCTGCCGTACGGGGCAAGAAGCAATATTATGTTTTCGTCAGTTTGTAAACCATCAGCTGTTCTTTGCGGTTGGGCGATGGCACCAAAAAATATTCGAGTTCAAAGCGTTACCGATGGGCGCGACATCAAGTTAATCGACAACGGAATTCTGGATTTGCTATCCACGTGAGGTATAGGCTCAGCGAACGTAAGTCGCCATCTTTGCCAACCGGTTACATGAGATGTCACTGCACTTACGTTTTTAGGCGATGGTTGTATCTAAATGTTCGTGCTCGGGAAAGACATAACCAGTCTATTGGTTATTTGTTTGCATGAACAAAGAGCTATCCCGAGCGATGACTTAGATATCACCGTTGTCGTCAAGCCGTTGAATCGCTGCCCCCGTCTTTAGGGCGTTGAAGGAAAAGTCCAAAGGTCATCATTGGTTGTTGCAGTCTGTCATCAAATTGCGTTGCCGCGCACCCCAAAAACGCTTGTGGGGCTAGGTATCGTGCTCAGCCTGCTCCTTCACGCCAGTAAGAGTAAGCATTTGTACTTCAGGTTACCTCAAAAAAATATTTTGCTCGGCGGACGTCATTGAGGTTGAGGCGCCTATGATTTTGGGCGATCAAACTGACACGTGGCTTGAGGCGGAGCGAACAAGATCGGAGCTTCAATCGTAGTTTGTCGCTTTTAATTGATCCGCCGCTCCGTCGTTGCATCGTCATTAAGCTTCAATGACTGACCTTCTTGCGACTAAGTGCGACGAAGCTAGCTCATCCAAAGCCGCACATTGGTTCTGTGCGATCCGATGTGTGTACAAAGACATACGAAACTGCTCTCTTGCAGTTCATGTTTTGTGGTTTGCCGAGACAAGTTTCGTCACCATCGAAGAATTGGCCGCCAGTACTATTCGTCTACATGCGCCCCGTACTGAGCAGACAAGCATGGTCTAGCTGCGACTGCTTAGTGCATTTCACTCTTGCTCTCGTCGGTCTGTGGTCATTCGCCGCACAAAGAAATAGCATTGTGAAAAGGTAGCTTTGCTCTGATGGAAGTTGTTGGTTGGCCGGGATTATTCCATCAACTGTAGTTACTTCGGAAACAGTGAATTTCGCTGCTTCGCGCCAGATGCGCTCAAAAAAGCCGCAATCTTGTTGCGCGCGCTGTTAACGTGTGTTGCATTAGCAAGAATCATGACGTAGGTTCACCCAACAGCTTGCGTAACAAGCGTTTTGTTTTAGTAAATATGGGGTTTGATTGGCAGATATGGTGTTGAGCAGCGTATTCGCCCAAATTGCACGGAGAAGCGGTTTTGCTTCTGCGGTCGTGATTTCGAGCATGTGTTGGTTTGTTCCCAGCGGTCATGCACAGGATCTTACCTTTCAGTTCATTAACCCGTCCTTTGGTGGCAGCTCGTTTAACTCGAGCCACCTTCTTTCTTTGGCGGAAATACAAAACCAGTTTGTCGACGACGGGGGCTCGGGCGCAGACAGGTCGTCCTCGCAGTCAGACCTCTTTGTTCGGCAGCTCCAAAGCCGGCTTTTGTCGTCGCTGTCTTCGGGCCTCACGGAGGTAATTACAGGGGCAGAGCCTGGCGATACAGACACCATCACTATTGGCGACCAAGAAATATTCTACGAGCGCTCGCTTGACAGCATCCGGGTTGTGATCACCAATCTTCTTGACGGGTCAGACACAGAAATTGTTTTGCCCGTCGTGCAAGAGGCAGCGGTAGGAAATTAACGCGATGCTGCTCGACCTGGTCAGAACCAAGACACGCTTCGCACCAGCCTTCAATGGTCGGTTGTCGCTTATTTGCGCTTTAATTACTGTTGTCTCTGGTTGCGCAGAGATTCAATACTCTGAGAAAGAGCCTTCTCTTCCGAGTGTGACAAGTACACGAATGTCATTGCTCGATCTTCCTGATCCGAAATCGCGGATTGATGTCGCTGTCTATGAATTCGAAGATCTGACGGGGCAATTTAAGCCTTCTGAGGGCTTTCAGACACTTTCCAAAGCTGTATCCCAAGGGGGTGGGTCGGTTTTGATAAAGGCATTGCGAGACACCGGTCGTGGAGATTGGTTTCGCGTTGTTGAAAGAAGCAATCTAAACAACCTGCTGCAAGAACGCCGCATTATTCAAGAAATGCGGCAGATTTATCTGAATGAGCAGCAGATTAATCCGAGTGCGCTTCCGCCTATGTTGTTCGCCGGAACAATTATTGAGGGTGGCGTTGTAGGTTACGATTCGAATATAACGACTGGAGGTGCCGGTGCGGCACTTTTGGGTGTTAGTGCGCGTACCGAGTATCGTGAAGATACGATGAGTGTAAATCTTCGCGCAGTAAGTGTAAAGACGGGGGAAGTTCTTGCATCAATTGTTGTTCAAAAGTCAATTTTGTCTACGAGTATCGGGACAAACGTCTTCCGATACATTGAAACGGATGAAATTTTAGAGTTGGAAGCGGGTATCACTAATAACGAGCCGGGACTAATAGCATTGACAAAAGCTATAGAAAAGGCAGTTTACTCGCTGATTATGGAAATGGCTCACCAGGATTTGTGGGGATTTAAAAACCCTCAGGTGGGAAAAAGTTTGGTCAATAAATACTTGGAGGAAGACGGTCGTTTGGATCGTTCAAGGATTAGTGACCAAGAAATGGGTGACTCCAAGTCGTCCTGAAAATCGGATGAACGGTCTAATCGTTCACTGACAAAAAAAATAATCAGAGCAGTACGAGACATCACTCCGTAGGGGGGTGAGTGGAGGGGGCGCGGCGTTCACTTGGCTGGACACCGATTACGCCACGCCCAGATTAGAGGCTGCATTTCGCGGCCACCAACCATGCACCAAAGTGCTTTTGGTGCATATAGAGGAGGTATACCTCATGTCAAAGCACCTATTCACCACAGTATCCACAGTTGCGCTGTTTTTCGCCGGTCAGGCGATGGCTAATGACAGCATGATTGATCAGTTGGGATCACTCAACACTGCTGTCGTTAACCAAACCGGTGGTACTGAGGGCGTTTCTGATATTGATCAGGATGGTGACAATCATTTCGCAAATGTTACGCAAATCGACGACCCCAACGTAGGCATCCCAGGTTTTAATACGCCGTCAAACAATTCGACCATAGATCAAGACGGTGATGGCGCATCAGCAACAGTAACTCAAACGGGCAATCCGTTTGGTGTTCCAGGCAACGATTCTTCCATAATTCAGACTTCGGGAGCAGGCGATATCACCGATGCCATGGTTAGCCAAACTGGCGCGAATAACGATTCAGACGTGGTGCAGGACGGCGGTCAACAAGCCATCGTCAGTCAAACCGGAGAGAGTAACTTTTCGACGGTTAACCAAGGTGGTGGTAGCTTAAATCTCGCGAATGTTTTGCAGGATGGTTTAAGCAACTCGTCTGACGTCTTGCAGTCGGGTGACGATAACACGTCGTTTGTGACTCAAGACGGCGACGACAACATCAGCACCATTTCCCAGACCGATGTGGGGCATTCAGCAAATGTCACACAATCTGGACTTATGGGCATGAGTACGATCACGCAAACGGGCACCTCACAGTCCGCTACGCTTATGCAAGGTGCGGGCCAGACCAACAACACCAGCACGATCACACAGTCGGATGGTTCAGGTACAGGTAGCAACTCCGCGATGGTCAGTCAGATGGCGTCTAGCTTCAACACCTCGACTGTGACCCAAGCGGGTACGGGCAACATGGCTACCGTCAGCCAGTAAGTCAGTGATATAGCCCCGTGCGCAGTGCGCGGGGCTGTCGAATAGACCCTTATCAGGACTAAAAAAATGAAAAATCTACTTATTACTTCGGCTCTGACGGCCGCCCTTGCGGTGCCAGCCTTTGCCAACGACAGCATAATTGACCAAATCGGTGCGAGTAATACCGCAGACGTTACCCAGACCGGTGGTACCGGTGGCGAGTCGTCAATCCTTCAAACCGGTGATGGCGATTCTGCGACGGTGACGCAATCTGATGGCACGGGTGTTGGTCTGGGAACCAACCTTGCGGACATTGATCAGCTTGGTGGTTCGGGTTCTCAGGCGGCAACCATCACACAAACCAATGCGAGCAATGGTGCACAAAACTCGGCAACGATCCTTCAGGATTCGACGCAAGGTGGAAATACTGCATTGATTGATCAGGATGGCGACGGAAACATAGCATCCGCCCAGCAAGGGCCTGCTGATGCCATAAACTGTACTGTGTTTGGATGTGGGGGGACAACACCTGCCGATATCACCAACAGTTTTGCATCTATTGATCAAACTGGTTCTACTAACACCGCAACGACCACTCAAATAGTTGGTTCGAACGGTGGTGATGGTAATGGCGCGCTCATAACGCAGGACGGTACGTCAAATACCGCTGATATCGCACAGGGAACCGGTGCAGTCGCTGCTTCTGGTTTGTTCTTCCCAAGCTTTCCGAATCCTGCATCAACGGACAACGCGAACTTCGCGGATATTGTTCAGACAGGAGACAACAACACGTCTGCTATTTTTCATGGGGGCGAAGCGGGATTCGCGACCAACTCGCAGGACGGTGGCGGTAACGACTCCATGGTCGTGCAGTCTGGGCTGGGCAATTCGGCTACGGTCGGCCAAATCGGCGATGACAACATTAGTGATGTTTCACAAACGTCCGCGAATGGTGATCTTCCCGTATTCCCGACTGGTGTGACTGCAGATGTGAATCAAATCGGCAATCGCAATGAAAGCCTTATCACGCAAGCACCGTTGGGTGGCCACACTGCTAGTGTCATGCAAATGTCAGACGACAGCTTTAGCCTCATCGAACAAGATGGTTTGCTGAATACGGCTGACGTGTTGCAGGAAATGACAGATCAAAACAGCGAGATCTTCCAAACTGGACCAAGTGTCGTCGGACCTTTGGGCAACACAGCTCTGGTCTCGCAGGTCGCGTCTGCCGGAAACAACTCGCTTGTCACCCAGGGTGGAGTTGGCAATTTCTCAGATGTGATGCAGTAATAACTGCTGTAATGTGATACTATCTCGTCGTCAGGCCCTTTAGGGGCCTGGCAACACTTTTAAGGAAGGATTGTTCACATGTTGAAACGGGCAGTTTTTGCAGCGGCACTTCTTGGAACAATTACGACCTCTGCATATGCGCAAAGCGATGCAAATCAAATCGCAGGAGACACAAGCCAATCGGATCTAATTTTCCCACTTGAAGGCCAAGTTTCGATTGAACAAATCGGAACTGACAACATAGCGGAAGTTACGAGCGACAGTGGGTCTAGCGTTCTTTTGATTGAACAACGTGGTGATGAACAAAGCGCACTTGTCAGATTAAGTGGCGTAAACAACCAAGGTGACTTAACTCAACGAGGTGCGGACAACACCGCAAGAATTCTTGTCTCCGGCACAATCAATACATTTAGTATCAACCAATCTGCTTCTTCAGGCGGTGAGTTGAACGGTAACCAAGCGCTTTTGGAGCAGATAGGTTTCGGCAATACCGCGTTTCAGACACAGATTGGCCGAGAAAACCAAATGTCGCTTCGACAGACCGGAGACGACAATTTCGCCGATATGCTTCAAGATGGTCAGAGTAATGTTATGGAGCTTGAACAAAACGACAGTGGTAACTCAGCAATACTCAGGCAGTTCCAAACCGAAGCGTCACCTATCATTGTGACACAGACAGGTGGCATGAGCATCGAAATCACGCAAACCGGCGAGTGAATGCATGTCGCGCCACGGTCTGTTACTGGTTCTGATCGGAAGTGTCAGCATTGCATCAAGCTTTCCATCCTTGGCCCAAGACGCCGTAAGCAATACGTTTAACCCTACCGAAGTAGAGCAGGTTGCCATACCGACGGAAATCAATCGTGAACCAGAAGCGCTTGGAGCGAACACTGCACCGCCGATCAAAGTTGAAATAGCTCCAACCAGTATCGCTGAAAATCGCACATCAAGATATGGTTCTGAAATATCTTCCAACACGCGTTTTTCCCCATCTACACCTTCTCCACATCCTTCGATTTTCGAAGGCAAGCCACCAGATCAAGTCGCTCAAAATGAGGGGTCATTGACAGCACAAAGTATTGAAACGCTAGGCACTAAGCCAAGACCTGCGCTATCTCCTACTGACGAGTGCCGAGATAAAGGTACGACATTTAGCACTACATGGGATGCAGACTGCGGAGCTGGCGCGTTTGAACTAGGCGGGCAAGCTAGTCAAACAAATGATGACGACATTTTGACTGAAGACGATGGAGTCTATTTGCGGATCGATGGTGATGGGCAAAACTAGTGCAATAAATTGACAAAAAAGTCGCAAACGAAAGGCTGAAACGATGAAGTGGAAGATCGCAATACTTGCAGCTCTTTTTGCCGGAACAGCACATGCCAATGAGGGACAAGTCGCTTGGCTTTCTGTTTCCAAGGAGCCGGGATTCGTCAAAATCGAGATTTTCTCCGACCTTGCAGCTGGTATCGGTGGGACCTACAGTTTTGAAGCTCGCAAGATTGGGCCCTCTGGCAAGTCGGTAAATCGTCAAGCTGGGTCTATTCCAAAATCAAATGGATCCGTCACTGGTCCTATATCGGTATCACGTTTGTCGCTCGAACCAACAGCAGAATTAATTATCTCTCTCCGTGTCGAAGATGATCAGGGGCACATTTACGAAGATGTTCATTCAGTTCACAATAACTGAATTCGCAAAGGCAGCTTTGAGCGTAAGCGACTATCAAGGTCAATCAAGGCTTCGCCAGTGTACCGTTACACCAAAAATTCTTTCGAAATGATTTGGATCTGGTATAGGCCTATGCCGTACGTTCACTTTCTCCGATGCACTTAACGGAGTGCCGCGAACTACCTCCAACTTCGAAGTGCGAAAGTCTGGACGACCGTCTATCTCCGACCAAACGCAATAGGGGGAACAGATAGTGACTACGTCACACTCCAAAGTCTCTTCATATGCGCTTATCTGATGAATTTCCCGGGAGCAAACGAGGTCCAAGATACCGTGGGCAAGGTTTTCGACCGCCGTATCCTCTCTTGGCCAATTGAAGAGACCAACAGTGCGATTACTTTGATCCACTTCATTTTTGACAAATCGAACAACCCGGTCAATCATTAACGCGTTACGCGTAAAATCACCGACTAGTACCTGGTCATATACATGCAACCCTTTTTGAAATGTTGTTGAAGCACACTTAGTTAAGGCTGCATTTGTGTTTTTTTTGAGTGAGGCAGTATCGACATCAGTATAATCTTCGCATGAATTCTCTTCTCGCATTGAAAACGTATGCCGCAATTGCCGAAATTCATCACGAGCTTTACCAAAAGGGAAAGACTCAACGGTTTTTTGAGGGCTGTCAGTGAACCGAAAGATTACAGGAGCACAATTCTTTTCTCGTATAACGCAGTCTGTGCCAAGCGCGTTTGTTAAACGGTACATAAGAAGAGGTCTAGGGTCACTAATAGAGTCGTCCCATCCAGCTAAATCCTTTATTGCGTCTTTACGAATTATTGCTGATACGTCGTCATCAAACGAGTAACCAAATCTCGGTGACCAAGAGCCGTGAAAGTGACCTTGTGGGTTCAACTCTACAGTCTTAGGAACACGACAGACTTTCGATTGAATGACCAATGAACGTGTTTCAATTTCAAGCTTCTGCGGATGCCAAATCTCTCCAGAGCGCGCAATACAAATGAATTCTCCGCGCGCGATTGTAAGAGCTTCATTTAGAGCCTTTCCCATAAATTTATTTATGTCACCGTCTATCTGCAGGACAGAAACGTCACTACATATTGGGGTCACATCAGGGACCTCGCCGGTTTCATCAGAACTAAGAAGTAATACAATCTGAATGTTACCAAGTGTCTGTTCTTGCAAGCTCGCAACTGTTCTCGCAAGCTGTTTACAGCCTCCCTCAGATGTCAGAAAGACTGTAACCAGTGGCGTGCTGTCCGCGACATAGGCGGGATTTTGGCCGTTTTGGAGAGCGGACGGCGAATGATATTCAGATTTCGAAAATACCTTCTCGTTCGCGGCACCAGTGAGTTCGACTTTCGCCATACCATGCATTTGAAAGAGCCGATTAAGACTGTTTATGTATTTTAGTGAAAGAGCGTCGGAATTGAACAGATTTTTGTTCATATTTAGCGACGCAAGAAACACGTCAACATCGGTTGGGAATTTTTCTTGTGCAACTTCAAGTTCATTACGTGCATTATCAATTGAACCAAGTGCAGCAAAACAATGCGCTTCAAGTAGAATGCGTTCCTTGATGGATGCTGCCGCTTGACTGGTATTCTTTTTACACAGCGAGATAGCCTCACTGAAGCTTTTCTCCCGTTCAGCATTTCGTGCTAATACTCGTGCTACCTTCGACTTTGTGTTTCTGTCCCTCGCTGGATCATCAAGTAGCTCATAAAGTTTACGGACTGCCAAATCTTTGAAGCCGGAGCGCGCTATTCTGTCAATTTCTACCGTCTCTAAGCGATCTGAACAAATCTTCGACTGGCTGTGCTCATTGTCTAGAGTCGCAAATTCAACTTTTCGTATCGCCAACGAAAGCGCATTGGTGTGCGGTGATTGCAGTTTATTACTTTGGTTATAGCCAAGCATCCAGAAAGGTTTTATGCCATCATGAGGATGAAACAAACAATCATTAAGTGAAAATAGTTTGTGATTGACCGAGGTATCTTGGCAGCATCGCGCTTTCGCCGCGTAAAGCAATGGTATTAAGCGGCGTTTGTCAAAGGGTTCCAGTTGCTTGTATGGCCAATCACCACCAGCCATTGCATCAAAAAACCAAACCAGAGCCTTTTGAATTCCCCGTCCGTCTGAGCCAGCAAACTCCCAAAGACCGTCGCCGACTTGCGCTGCGGCATCGGCCAAATTGACCCAGGACTGCAAATTAAATGCGCAGTAATGTGCAGTTTGTGTTCGATCCAGTTCATGAGGTTGCTCGCCAGTTTCCGTAAAGTGCGCGAGTATCCTTTCTCGACTCGTTCGAAGGATAGTGTTCATCAAGGGAACGTCATCGAGATATGCGGCTATTGCGAAGAGCTGAAGATCATAACACGTGCCATGGTTATTTTTGGAAACGCGTTCGCCAACGCCTTGTTTGGAGGACATGAACCAGTCTTTGTAATCTCTAACCCAACTAGTAAAAGCTTGAGTGTCATCTTTAGTGAAAGCGTCAGATTGTTCACAAATCCTCACAGCATCCAAAAGGAAATAAAGGTCCTTCATTTCGATAAGACCGCTTTTTGATCCCTCATCCCCTAACTTGCTGGATCTAGGCTGTGAGAATTTCAGGTGCGGTGTCATCCTCGTGTCTTCGTTAAGGAACCAAACCCGCAGAAGATAGGCTGAATGCTCGACGTATTGTTTATTGCCTGTTGCAAGCCAGGCAAGCGCCAGAACGGTTACATCGTTACACATTCGTTGCAACCTTGTTCGGTCATAACGTTCGCTCATCGATCCATACATTATAGTACCGGGTAGACGTTCGCCATCACGCCGAATATAGGGAAGACCGTTCTTCGTCTTTGGGTTTGGCCACCAGTAAGGAGCGGGATTGAAATAGTCCTGTGGTATACCTGACGGGGGCAATTCTGTCTTGTGAATGACGCTGTACGGCCCTCGCTGCAATGCAAGATCGGCCTCAATCTCTAGTTGCTTCAAAACTGCAGATTGTGGACTTCCGACTAAGGCATCCGATAGCTTTCTTATGGCGTCAATATCGTAGAAAAGAAGTGAAGATCGATTGAAATTTCTTCGTCTGTAGCGTTCATCTAGACCATCAAGAAGAGTGTTTATGCTATGGATCCTAGCTAGTCCGCGCGCGCGAAGTGAATTAGTTTTCTCTAATGCCTCTACACCAGAATTAAGCCGCGCAACCCATCCTGCCGAGCTCACTGATCCAGCATCAATCGAAAGCTCTGGACGGGTAGCATCCCAAACATCGTCAAACCAATTCGACCATGGTCCCCGCACGCCAAGCCTATACAGCAACTCAACTTTCGGTCTTCTTCCATAATGAATTTTAGGGTCGAAGGACTCAGATGCGTCGAAACGGAAAACTAACTGTGGTTCCTCAGCCGCTGGAGGTTGAAAGCCGTCTAATAAAAGATTGCGATTTTCAGTGACTCGCGCCATCGGTACAGTAAAATACTTAAAATATGGATTCTTAACAATTTCATTTCTTATTTCTGACCAAGCATCTTGAGTGAGATAACAGTTTCCATCCCACGGTAAAATCCACTTTGCACGTTTCCGGCCAACATCAAGCGCCTTATTGCGCGCCCCGTTATTATTGATTACATATCTGTTTTTATGACGCCTCGAAAAGTTCTCCGCTCGATCCTTTGCAAAAGAATCAAGCTTATGAAATATACCATTTAAGAAAAAATTAGGACCAGGAAAACTCTCAATATCCCAATCTGTCGTGCTTCCATATTCATTTAGATCGAAAGGAATAAGGTGATACGTTTGTCCATGTTCATCGAGTTTTTCTATAATTCTCTTCTCTTCCGTGGGATCAATAATGCGATTGATAATCCACAGCTTTTCACAGTCCTCTAAATCTGGCTCATTGGCGAGAATGAAATCCAAATTTTCCAAAGTTTGACCGGACCGGTGACGCGGCGGTAGATCGTTACCAAGTATTCTAAATAACACAAAAGACTCACGTATGCTTTCCAGGCCTTTAAGATGGTATTTCGCTCGAAGCTCGTGAACATCTGATGGTGGTGCGATCGGCTGTGTCTCATATCGTATTGCTTGCTTGAATTTCGCCGGAATTACTAATGGAGAAATGTATTGGTCAAGCTCTTCTAATCGTTTCTCTAAGAAGCTTGCTTTGCTCAAGTTAATTAGTCTACTACCATTCCATTTTCGCCAAAGATATTCAAAATGCGTACGAAACGCCTTAGATTGATCCAAAGCTCCAAGAATTTCTTTGGGAAAAACCTCAAAAGTTATACCAGCCTTAATCAGCGACTCGGGATAGGGTTCATCTACGAAGAAAATTGCGGCTGAAGAAGATCTTGAACCCATACTGGTTGATTGAGAGTACAGCTCAGAAATCTCATTATTTTTGCGTCCGAATGCTGCAACAATTATAACGTGATCTGAAACACTATCTTTTCCAACTGAAGCAAAGCTGGTATTCGGAGTTAGTGCAATACTTGGTTTCTCATACCACGCTACGCCCGGGACATTTTGTTCCTCCTCGGGGAGGGGGTAAAACTTTGCATTTACATCTCGTTTCGCAAGCCATTCAACATGGAAACGCTCTTTGGATTTCAACTCCTCAAAAAAATTGTTATAAAGTGAAACTAATGTATTGCGCGTTGCGGCGACATTCGCTGTGTCTTTTCTGGATAGTGAGGCGACGTCCGTTTTGACCTTTTTATTCATGAATTGGATACCAAATGAGACAACGCATCCGCTGCTTCCTGGGCCCCGTTTTTTTGCATTAGAGCGATGCAATTTTTGCTTAGGTTGCCCCGTATTTTGTCTGAAAGTAAAGTGTTAATGGCAATCGGAAGTAGCGATATTTCATCTTCGGAAATTTTGAAACCGGCTCCGTGTTCTTGTGCATAATCTGCTCTTGCTGCCTGATCATCCATGCCGGAAGCATCATTTGGAATAAAAATAGTAGGGAGGCCGTAAGTCATAACTTCATGAAAGGTATTGTATCCAGAAGAAGCAATTTGAAAATCGAAAGCATTGAAATACAAGGAAATTGGCATGCCGGAAACAAACTTGACGTTCTCCCACGGAGGGAAGGGATGCGGGGTTCCCTTGGCTTCAACGATAACAATTTGGATGTCGTCATGATTTTTGAGTTGCCTGACCACGTATTCGACTAGTTCAGGTAGGTTTCGATTTGCACCAATTCCCAGATTTATTAAGGCGGCGCTCTTGTTCGAGTCAAGTCCCAGTTTCTGACGTGCTATTGATCGTGTGAGCAGTTCATCTTGATCAAGCAGTAATATTGGCGAGACGTGGTAAGCTTCGCGTTGCCTAAATGATGTAATTCCGTTATCGAGACTTTTTGCAATTTCGCCTGGTTCAATAATTAAGTCAAAGAATTTTGAATTATTGATATACTTTGAGGTCGCTCCATCGGCGTACATGCCGCGACGAATCCAGCATCGTGACATTTCTCGAATGCTCAAAATTGCTGCAATCATACCATTTGTCGGTGTATTGCCGTCGTAAACAAACAAATTTGGATTGTACCGTTGCAGCTTGTTTTGAACATCAATGCGAAACCATTTGTCCCAAATGTCCATTGACATCGGTGTTGAAGCTTGTGACGGTATATACTCTGCGTGGTAGCCAAAGCTGTTAATCAGTTCCATATTTGGAGTTGTTGTAAGAAAGATTGGTTCGAACTTTTTGTCAATCCTTCTTGCAAGGGCAAGGGTTCGTGCCAAGTGGCCCAGTCCAATGTCGCTTGATGTCAAGAATACGACTTGTTGAGTAGAAGTAGCACACAAGGTCGTTTGGGTTGTTTTTCGCAAAGGCTGATTGTCTTTTGATATCAAACGGGAGAGCCGAGCAACTTGTGGTTCCTCTGGAAAATAGTGTGTAACTTCGTGTTTGGCTCTTTGGAGACGCTCGACAGAATTGGTTTTGCAGCTATTACCGTTCGTTGTATCCGATCTTAAAGACGCAATCAAAAGCGGAATTTCTGAGTCTTGTGGGTAAAATGCACTGTCGCCGTAGTGACCTCGAAGAAATTCAGGTAAGATGACCATCTTACCTGAAGCCATGGCTGCGGAGATTGTTGCGTCCGGTAAATGGTTCGGCGGTTTGTCGGGAAGGTAGATTAATGCGTCTATCATTGTGAGGAATCGTTCAACGGAACAATCCGTCTCTTTGAATTCATGCCATCCGCTGGATAGAAGAGTTTGTCTAATCTCCTCATCTGTCTCTTCGCCGATAAAGATTCCGTAGGTGTCGTCAGGCAGGTGGTGCGTTTTCTTAACTCTTCGGTTATCTTTCGGCCAATGTTCTTTCTGACCACTACTCAAATGACCGATGCATGTCGGGCGATATACGCCAGGCACTGTTGGCCTTTGCTTCGTCATCGACGCCACTGGTCGCCAGTCTTCAGCCTCTATTGGGATGGGCATGTCAAGAGCCACTAGTTCTTGTCGGACCCACCGATTAGTAGGCGCCCAAATGACTGGACCTTTTGCAAACATATTCCAAAACGGGATCTGTGAATGGTCTGGTAATGCATGGTGGACAAGAAGAACTTTGTCTGTTTTGACCGATGAGAGTTCAGGAAGTGATCGAGTCACTTTGTCGGCGACGTGAACTATCATTAATTTGGCATGTACGTCTGTTTCCGTGTCTGAAAGCATGACGTGCTTTCTTCTAAGAAAGTGAGCGACGTCGGGAAGGATTGTGCGATCTTTTTTCATGGCAATGTGCCTAACGACAACACTGAGCCCGTACCTATGAAACAGCGACACTTCTTGCGCGAGGCGAAATGCCATGTCTGCACCGTGAGTTGCATCACAAACAAGAACTATGTCAGTTTTCAACGTAAACCTCGCGTTCAGTGGTTTGAGCTTACCCTTGTGAGTAAGCTCGATCAATGGTGCTACATTGTTTTGTTCTTCAGTAGTTTGCTAGTAGCGTTCAGCTGAAAGTTGCGTCTTGTTGCATTCTAAAAGTAACGTTGTATCGCAGAACTTCAGTGTAATTTTTGTGAGGCATCATAAATCGGTCAAAGAAAATGCTTTCTCGTCCCTTCAAGACCTCACTAGAGTACTTGAATGTACAGTGTTATTAGCGGTAGTCAGAACCTGATTTTGTTGATTTTCAATTATTTTCGGATCGATATGCAATTATCGTTGCGCGAGTAATTGTGTATCACACTTGCGAATATGATGTGCTGCTTTTTGGAACGTAAGGCGTTTGATTGAATGTGATAATCCTCCACTATCATTTATCCAACGCTTTACCCAAGCCGGATATGATTTGATTAAATATTTTGTTCCCCATTCATTCATGGTGGGATTGCTTCCGAAAGCGCGGTGAAAACCAAAGCTGGCACCTTGATGGATGCAAACCTGCTGTAAAGGCAGAGCGAGTAGAAGCGTGCAAGCGGAGTCACATCGCCCAGAGATTTCGACAAGTCGTCCCTGTTTACGAATTCGATTGACTGTTTGCGCATAGCGCACAACACTTCCCCCAAGGTCGTTTCGAATTGATATCGGCTGGTGGTATCCGGCGGGTTGCACAAGATACTCCGCCCGAACGGTTATGGGCTGTAGCCAGGCAAAAAACATCACCACCGCAAAACAGACACCGTTCGATCCCTTTCTCCACATTATCCATATCCCCAAGCATGTAATAATTCTTGGAGTAACGACAGTTTGTAGCATAATATTGGCGCTTTAGAGGCATTTCAAAGCCATCCACGGAATTCTATCATGTTGTTAGATAGCTTTACGAAGTGTTTTGAGTTCTCTTCAAGATATGGTCTGTACTGTCTTGAAACTTTGACGTTAGTGGCGTTCAAGTGTTCCATGAGCCATCGTTTCTGTGGTCCTGGTGTTGAAGCCTTCGGTGGCGTTAGAGTGTTGAGCGGGGGCGAGGAAACTTCAGTTTAGTAAACATTGGCTCAATGACCTTGGGTCTGAGTTCCGTTGACGTATGACGTTAGTGCCCGTTACTGGTATCTTCACTTATGTTGGGGCGTCTTGAGAGGTTGTGTTTTTCACATTTTGTAGAAGGGGAGCAAGGCAATTGGATTTCAATGTGTATCAACCGAACTGTCACCTGAGCTTCGTCCACAAATACGATTCGCCGTAGCTTGCCCAGTTGTACGAACGCAGGCGTATGCCGTTCGTTAAACCCGCACTTTATCTTCAGGAAGAGTAGGGTTTTTGTAAAGAAATCCGTTTACTTCCGTTCTGGAGCAGTTTCTTCGTTGTAGCCATGTATGGCATTTGGTCGAAGACTATTCGTTTCGGGTAAGCACTCGCGGCAGGCAAGGCGCGCAATAGCTTACGTCATAAATCGAGATGTTTTATCCGTTCCGCTTTCTGTCTAATTTTTTGATTTAAACAATTTTTGCGGCAGATTTTATTCAAGGTCGATGTTTCTGTGCTTTGCTTAGTTGTGGCAGAGATTTGGTATTAGTGGCTTTTAAGGTCGTAAGTGAGCCGCATTTGTTACTCAATCTGTTAACAGTTTCAGTTCCAAAGACTGTTTCTCGTAACTTTGTAGTAGAAAAGGCCCCGATTGCAGTGGCCTCGCGGTTATCGGAGGGATCATACGAAAAGAGCCAATTTAGATGAGTTGTCTTTGCGAGGAAAATACTACTCTATATTTATTGACAATGTTTCTGAAGAACGTCAGGCGAGCCCCATGGAGTGTGGTATATATATAAAAATAATATTGTTTCTTTATATTTTGTCTATTGCTTTTATGTGGGCGCCTAATTTGATACAGGTAACTCCTCGAATGATTGAAAGCCAAATTCTTGTAGGATTTTTATACGCTCGCTATCTGGTAATTGGCGTTTTCTGATATATGAAATCTTGCTATTGATCTGTCCACGTTTTAATTGTAGATTTTCGCCATGGTTCACGCAATATATTGCTCCGGGAAATGGAATTCTTGTCATGTATAGCCCAAATGCAGCCATAGTGTGTACGTGGTCCTTATGTCTTCCGAGTGTTCGGAGTACCTCCCAGTATCTATTGTCTTCGCGCACATCAAGGCGAAAAGCAGCACATGAACCGCACACCAAATGGAATGGACGAGTGCCCGAAAATCTAGATTTGTTAAATCCACGATAAGCTATCTGCATGTTGCTCAAGTTCAATTGATAACCACGCGTAATAATATATCCGCCTGGATTTGCACGTTTCAGAATATGTGCAACAAGACCTGGGTGAACTATATCGTCCGAATCGAGTGTAAACACATATCCATCACGTTTTCTGTTAGCAATGAGTGATCTGATAATTTTTTTGAACTTTGGAGGTTTATCCGACAGTTGGCCTTCCCGAAGATTGCCATCGTATGGAAGAAAACTTATGCGAGGATCCAGGTCCACGGCGTCTGGTCGATCCTGGCTGCATATTATTGCATGCCAATCACCGCAAGACTGCGAAACTAGCGAATGGATAGTCCTACGCAGCAACGCTTGGACCATATTCCAGTCACGCGAACGGGCTGCCGAAATCAACGGGATTGCGAAACAAACTTCTGCTTTGTTGCCTAGTGGCTCGACACTGTATCTTTCCAGCCAGCGCTTACCAACCTCTCGAATTTCCGGAGTTGCCAGTTGCGCGCGACCCAATCGAAACCAAGGGGAACTCAATTTCACTCCTCGCTTTCATCTGCTACTGCTGTTTACTATCGGTTATTACGCTTACATTGGAACTCGAAAATGGCAACCCAAAACATTATGCTTGATGACTTTAGCCGATGATCTTCTCATGGCGAGGTGCTATCTTGCTGCAAGCTCAATTTAAAGGCGTGAATGTCTAGTGGATCTTAAGCAAATGGGAAGATGATGTTTATATAGAGAAAGTAGTTTAATTTCTGCCAAAACACACGTCTGTTATAGGATATTATCATACCTATTGGCGTCCAACGACAGGCCTCGCTATGCGAACGGCACGGTGGTAAAAGTGTAATTGGATTGCTTGCCTCCGCTGCAACTCTAACATGCAGATGACTGTAGTTGGCTTCTCAACCTTAATGGCCACCAAACTAACAGGATAGATTGGCAAATTTAGGAACGATTTCTACCGTAACCAGCACTCTTAAAAAAGCATTCTTTTTGCGCCCTACATGCCACCGGATTTGGCCTGAACAATCATATCAGCGACGCGCGCCTTGACGGCGTCTGGCACCACTGCGTCGTCTAGGGACAGAAAACCTTGGACAATCAGGTCGCGCGCTGCGTCTTCGGTCATCCCTGACGCCATGAGATAGTTAAGCTTGTCGCTGTCGATCATGCCGACCGAAGCCTCGTGGCTGAGTTGAGACCCTTCGGCGCGGGCGCACAAGGATGGTATGGCCATGATCTCGCCGGTTTTGTTGAGCTTCAGTCCATCGCACCCAAGAAAGCCCTGCGTTCCAGGCGCGTCGCCGATTAAAAGAGCATCGCTGGTGATCGTCCCTCCTGCGGATACCATCCGTGTTATGTCTTCGGACCGCGCGCCGCTGCCTGCAAGAACGGTTTCGCTTTTCATGATACGATGCGTTCCGCTTGGGGCAAAACAGATTGCCTGCGCGACGGAGGTAGCGTCTTCCATCAGGGTTGAGACGGAATGACTTTCATCGCGCCGAATGGCGGACAGAGCGATGGAGAGCGACTCTTCCTGTGCGCATTCTTCCATGTGCGAATAACTGTAGCCATAGACCTCCATCCCGTCGCCCCAATGCGCCATCGACACTGACCGACATTTCGATCCTTTGCGCATATAGGTCTCGCTTAATGAGATGTGCTGCCCTCGGTGAACGTCAGATGGCGCGGCGGAGCCTGATACCATTTCCACCTCAGCACCTTCGTCGATCAGAGTAATGTCGTGGGTGAACTGCCGGGCTTGTGGGGTTTCCATCAGGGTGAAGGTTTGTACCGGCAACCGGACCTTGGCGCCTGGTTTTACCCAAACGAAATGGCCAAGCGGGTCTTCCATATCTGCGGCAATCATGCGGATGTGGTCGTTGGCTTCGGCAGATACCAGACCAAACATCAAATCCTGAACGAACTCATACGTTTTGAGTGCTTCGTTCAAAGGGAGTATCTCAACGCCGGGATCGACCGAATGGGTCAGCTTGATGGATCGGTCCACCAAGATGCTGGTTCCGGCCCGCTCGCTGAAGTCATCAAACCCTACGTCCATAAGCGTTTTGCGTTCTGCGTTTGACAGGGTGTCTCCAGATATTTGCGCAGTTGTGTCAGACATGGTTTCTCCAATGGTTACGAAGCCAAGGGCACGGAGTAGCCGTGTGATTGGACGTGTTGGAACAATTCGGTTGGTGGGCCGGAATGCACCAGCTCACCGCTCTGCAGGATGTGAGCATGAGAGGCGTCGACATGCGCCAGAATGAGCCCAGTATGGGTGATCACAAGTCCCGCGCGTTGGCGTCCGGTTTTGTCGGGGCGCGCCATGAATTGCTGGATCGCAGTTCCGATGGCTTTGACATGTTCAAGGTCAACACCGCTTTCCGGCTCATCGAACAACGCAAGATGCGGGTCCTGAAGGATCAGCTTTAGAACTTCCCAACGTTTTATCTCACCGCCCGAGAAGCCAACGTTAAGATCGCGTTGCAGGAACGCTGTTAGGTTCAAACGCTCTGCGGCTTGATCAAGATCAGAGTGGGCGTCGATGCTTTTGGCGAATGAATTGAGGGATACCCCTTCGAGGCTGGGCGGGCGTTGGAACGCCATTCCGATGCCAAGCTGAGCGCGTTCAAACAACGACATTTCGTCAATGGGCGTGCCATCCAACAAAATGGTGCCGGAGGTAATCCGCCAGGGCGGAAGCCCCATGATTGCAGCCAAGAGGCTGGACTTGCCGGACCCGTTTGGCCCCAGCAGAACGTGGAGCTCGCCCGGAGCAACTTTCAACGAAATGCTGTTGAGCACAGGTTTGTCGCCCACCGCGACACATAGGTCGCGTACTTCAAGCAGCGGCGTAGCTTTTGTCATTGGTTATCCTCCTCCAATAGATGCTCGTAGCGGGCGTCAGTCAGGGTCTTCAGGAAGGCAACAATTGCATCAATGCGTTGGTCATCCAGAGCGGGTCCATCCGTGAGTTCATCCAACGCAATCGTGTCGGGAACAGGAGGCGGGCCAAATGCCCTTGCCGTCTCGGGATTGATAAGCCGTGCATCTGATCTGGTGTTGTAGATGTTGTAGAACAAGACCACCGTGCGAAGATCTTGGAAAACACCATTGTGCATGTATGGCCCGGTCACAGCGACATTGCGCAAGGTCGGTGTCTTGAACTTTCCGATCTGCGTGGGATCACCCGCCACAGCCGGATTTTCGGCGAGGCCGTTGTCAATTGTGCCTTGCGCAACTCCGTTTAGTTCGCGCAGCGCCACATTCTCGGGCGTTCCAATGTTGTGGTACCGGTAGTCGGTAAAGGTTTCGCGCGGGTCAATCGGACTGCGCGACAGCTGGTGGCACTGGTTGCAATTCGTAAACTGCTGCGAAAAGAACAGGACACGGCCCAGCTCTTCATCTCGCGACAACTCAATCTCACCACGCAGAAAACGGTCGTATTTGGAGTCAAACGGGCTGAACGTCGACGTTCGCTCAAATGCTGCAATCGCTTGGGTCATGGCACGATAGCCCGCAATTGGGTCTTCCAGCACACCGTCATCAAAAAGGGCCGGGAAGGCGTCAACATAGACCGGATTCTCTTTGAGACGCGCCACCACAACCGCTTCGTCTTTCATCCCCATTTCAACCGGGTTCAGTGGTGGTCCTGCTGCCTGATCTTCGAGGGTTTCCGCGCGTCCATCGTGAAACTGACCGCCAACCCATTCACCTTCCGCGTTCATGTGAAATGACGGTGAAAAAGCCGCGTATGCGGCAGTCGGCGCGTTTCGGTCACCCAAAGACACGCCATCGTCTCCGGGCGACGCCATGCCGCGTGGGTCAGCAAAGCCGTGGTTCGGATCGTGGCAACTTGAGCAGGATTGCGTGCGATTGGCTGACAGGTTCACATCAAAGAAAAGCAGTTCGCCAAGCTCTTCTATGGTTTGCGGCGTGGGTGGTGGTGTGTTTGCTGCAAGTGCGCTCGCCAGTACAGCTGCGGTACATGCTGCAATAACTGTAAATCGCATGAAAGCCTCCATTTCTGATAGAATAAGTCAGAAATGCAGTTGGCGGATTGACGTGTATCAAACTGGGTTTTTGAAACCGCGCCGCTGCATGGATCGCGAGACCAAATCGCTCCGGTCAGCATACATTGCCGGTGCGGCGAAAAGGCCAATCGTAAATTCTGATTATTTTTGTCAAGAACTGCACAGCGCGGTGAGTTCGACCCTAGCAAGTAGCGATTTGGCTTTTGGATAGGGGTCCGTGTTCATGTATTACACAACTGCAAATGCTGGATTTTTTGTTGTTTGTAATGGCGGTTGCCGCGCATGACCTATTCTAGCCATCACGATTGTGGTCGTGCGCGAAGCGATAAAGAAACGCCAGTCGCGGATGCTCGCTTTGACATGATTGAGGCGACGGTCCTTCAGGTGGCGCGCTACTATTGGCAAACCTTTGCTGTACCAAGCTCGCAGTCGTGGTTGCGTGCGCTTCAAGTTGCAGAGGAAGCGGCATGTTCCCGTACGCCCGGCACGTTTGGTCTTGATGTGCTGATGGCGGTTCAGGCGATGCGCCATAGCCGTAAGTCCTGCTTTCAATTCAACGACCCGGCTTGCCCGACCTGCGCCAGTTTTCTGACAGAGCATGAACGCCAGTTTATGCACGTCCTGAAATGCTGCCGTGCCGGTCGCCACGGAACGGCACGAACCCACGCGATGTTGCTATGCGAAGGGAACTGTATTGATCGTTTCATAGCGCGCGTGGAAGCCTTGGTTGCTCAGATCAATCATGAAGATTCAGACATGGTGATACAGATTCGTCACCCCCAAGTTGGCCTGATGAAGGAGCATTTTTCTCCCTAATCGACCATTCCCCTGCCGGCGCGCATTTCAGGCCTTCGTTTTGAAAGAGTATCGGCCGGCAGGGATTAAAGGACAGTAGGTGCAACTGCGATCGATGACCCATTTTTGGCGACAGCGCTAACCGTATCACGCACTCGGTCGGGTCAGGATAAAAAGGCCCGCTGCGGCGATGCAGATTGCTTGCACAACGATCACAAAAACCGGCACGCCGACCCACACGCTCAGTCCCAGAGCCCCCAGCATCATGCAAAGTGCGATGGCTTTGTAGCGTGCTGCAATCGCACCTTTGTCCCGCCATTCCACTATCATTGGGCCGAATACGCGGTGCTGTTCCAACGCCGCCGCCAGGCGAGGTGATCCTTTTGCAAAGAAAAATGCAGCCAGGATAACCAAAGGCGTCGTTGGAAGTATCGGTAGAAAAGCGCCAAGCGCGCCAAGAGCTAGTGCGCACAAACCAAGCCCGGTGAAAACAGCACGTCGTGATGCCTGCCATGTGGACCTGAAACGAGTCATGACCCCAACCTATACAGGTTTCGGAATATGTGCCTCAGGGAACGTCACATTTCTACCATGCCGCTTTGTTCGGGTTTTGAATGCCGAGATCGCCCAGCTGCATTCTGGCAAAGCCAAATCTGATCGTTCCAGAACAGCCGCTTGATTGCATTGAACGTGACAATTGATACGTTAGTCGTCTGGAAACGTAGGCAGCGACATGTCAGCACAAGAACCTGCACTGATGTGGAGCAACCCATAGAGCTGATCTGTTGAGGGCGTAGGATGTCTATGTTTTTGAGAAGTCGTATGTTCGCGAAGCGGGTTGAGGTGCTGGTCTCCGGTCCATCTCGCTGTGTGCGGATCACATGACGGGCATTGCCACAGACACAAACGCAATGTCCGCCTTGACTGAAGAGTTTGATCAAGACCTTGCCCAAGCCCGTGTCCTTGTGGTCGATGATGAACCGGGCATGCGTAATTTTCTGGTCAAAGCCCTCAGAGATCACTGCGCCAAAGTGGAAGCCTGCGCCGACACTGCAGAGGCATCGTCTAAACTTGATCAAGAGGTTTACGATGTCATCATCCTCGACAACATCATGCCCAAACAGACGGGTCTTGATTGGCTGACCGAGCAAAAGCGGATCGGTCTCTTCGCCGATGCCATTCTGATCACGGCATTTGCTGATCTGGAGACCGCAATTGCGGCGATCCGGGCTGGGGCGTCTGACTTTCTGCTTAAGCCGTTCCGCAGCAACCAGGTGCTCAATGCATTAGGGCATTCGCTGGCGCGGTCCCGGCTGCGACGTCAGAACTCGATTTTGCGATATGAGCTCGAGGCTGGAAAAGACCTTTTGCGGCACAGGGATGCGTTGATCGGGTCGTCCGATGTCATTCAAGATGTTCGAAACGCGATATCTCGGGCGGCCAAGACACCCGCGCATGTTGTCATTCGCGGAGAGCCGGGCAGCGGCAAACAAATTGCTGCGCGCATGCTGCACAGCCTGTCGGCGCAGGCGGACAAGCCATTCGTTTGGTTGCAGGCGTTCGGTATGACCGAAGACACGTTTCAAGCCCGACTTTTTGGACGCGTTGAAGATTTCTCGAATGGGAGCGTCATGGGCGAGGATGGCATCCTGATCAACGCAGCGGGCGGTACGGTTTTTCTGGAAGACGTCGAAATGCTGACACCTGCGTGCCAGAACATTCTGACAGAGCTTTTGTCTACAGGCCGTTTCCGCCCCTTAGGCGCAGAGCGCAGTCTGAGGCTCGATGCCCGGGTGATTGCATCGACGACGCGCCCTTTGCAGCAAGCGGTCGAGGAAGGCAGCTTTCGCGCAGACCTATACTACTTACTGAATGTAGGAGCCATCAACCTCGCGCCTTTGCGGGAACGGTCGGAAGATGTGATGGAGCTGATCACTTTCTTCGGGGAAAAGCTGTCGCAGCAGATGGGGGTCAAGCCGCCATCGCTTGATCCTGCGATGCGACGTCGATTTTTGGCACATTCCTGGCCCGGCAATGTGATGGAGCTTCGCAACACTGTCGAACGCGCCATGATCGTTGGACGGTTTCAATCTCCCTCGGACCAACGGGATGAAAACGTTGAGACGGAAACCCTGGCGGCTGTCGAACAAAGGCACATCCTGAGCGTGTTGGAGGCGTGCGGCGGCAATCGCGCCGAAGCGGCACGGCGTCTGGGTGTGGCGCGCAAAACTATAGATCGCAAATGCCAGTCCTGGGGGCTGTGAACCGCATGAGGTCAGTCCGCCTGCGACTGCTCACCCTAGCGCTTTTGCCGCTTGTGGTTTTGCTGCCTGTTCTCTTGGGCGTCACCATGTGGCGCTGGATCGACAAGTTTGACGATCTG
>CALFRH010000037.1 GCA_937919225.1 uncultured Parvularcula sp. | reverse complement strand
ACACTTGTCGGATTGCCGTCTCAGCCCCTCTCAAATGGCAGCGGAAATGTTGACCGCGCGAACCCACTCCCGTTCTACTGCGCCCCAACAACCTGCAACACTTAACCGGCGCACCTCCTCGAATGGGGGCGATAGCCGATAGGAAATTCCATGAAAGCTCTACTCTCTGTTGCCCCAGGCGGGCCAGAAACTCTAGAATATCAAGAGATTGATACGCCCGAGCCGGGTCCAGGCCATGTGCGCATCAAAACCAAGGCTATCGGGGTGAACTTCCCCGATACGCTGATCATCAAAGACATGTACCAATTCAAACCCCCGCGCCCCTTTGCACCCGGGGGCGAGGCCGCTGGGATCATTGATGCGATTGGGGATGGCGTCGAGGGATTTGAAATCGGCCAACGGGTCGCTGCTGCCGTCGGCCCGTTTGGTGCCTTCACAACCCACGCCATCGCCCCCGCGCCCAGCGTTGTCGCCATTCGCGACGACCTGCCGTTTGAGGAAGCCGCAGGCTTCATCATGACCTACGGCACCAGCTATTACGCGCTGAAAGACCGGGCAGCCCTTGGGTCAGGAGAAACGCTCCTTGTCCTTGGGGCCGCGGGCGGCGTGGGCTCAGCCGCTGTTGAATTAGGCAAAGCGATGGGGGCCAAGGTGGTGGCCGCGGTTTCGTCTGATGAAAAAGCCGCCTTCTGCAAAGACCTCGGCGCCGATGAAACGGTGGTGTACCCCCGCGACCTTGACCGTGACGGGCAAAAGGCCCTGTCCAAGGCCTTCAAGGACGCTACCGGCGGCGGCGCCAACGTCGTCTATGACGCTGTTGGGGGCGACTATGCGGAACCCACCATCCGCGCCATGGCGTGGGAAGGTCGGTACCTTGTGGTGGGCTTTCCCGCGGGCATTCCCGCTGTTCCCCTGAACCTCACCCTGCTGAAAAGCTGCCAAATCATGGGCGTTTTTTGGGGGGCCGCCGTGATGCGGAACCCGGCGGGCAATATTGCGAATATGGCGGATCTGCAAAAGATGATTGCCGAGGGGGTCCTCCGCCCCCGCGTCACAGAGACCTACCCGTTAGCTGAGGGCGCAAAAGCCCTTCACCGGCTCGCGGCAAGAGAAGTCACCGGCAAAGTCGTTCTCACCGTCGAGGATTAGGCATACACACCCATTGGGTGTAGTAAAAAATTAAGCAATCAGGGGTTGTGTCTCGCCAAGGTGGCGATAGTATCAACCCATGATTGCATTCCTTCTTCTTCTACAATCAAGCCTGAGTGGCACCGCCACAGTCGTGGACGGGGACACTTTGCGGCTCGCGGGGGAGCCTGCCCGTATTCGGCTTTGGGGAATTGACGCCCCTGAAACCAGCACCGCCGCCGGGCGGGAGGCCAGTGCGTTTCTTCAGGGCGTGGTCATCGGTGAGACTATTCAGTGCACGCCCGAAGGCCACGACCGCTATGGCCGTATCGTTGCCCGCTGCCGATCAAGGGACGGTGATCTCGGGCAAACTCTTATCTCTCAAGGGTATGCCGAGGAATGGTGCCGCTATAGCCAAGGCTATTACGGGGGCTGCGGAGAGTAGAAGCCCTCAAGGAGACCGCAATTGGCTTCACATGCCACCGCGCATCTTCGCACTTGATAATCATTATCATTTGTGATTAGACCTCCGAATTCTTTCATATTTTAGCGTACTTTGTACGCGTATTCAGTTTCCGTTGGAGGGCAAAAGAGATGGGTTCAACAATCACTCAAGGAGCAGCGGGCGCATCGCTGCTAACGCTGGCCGCGGTCGCCACTATGGGCCCAAATTCAGTCGTGATGGCTCAAGGGGCGACTGACGCCGCCACTGGCCGCCAGGATGAAGTTGTCATTGTCGTCACGGCCGGGCGGCGTGAACAATCGATCAATGAAATTGCGCGGACCGTCGTCGTGATTGACGTGAGCACCCTTGAAGAAAACTTTGTGAAGACGTCCAACGTGGTCGACCTTTTGGGATCGACAGTGCCCGGCTTTGGCGCCCCGACGGGTATTGATTTGATCCGTACAAATACGCTACGTGGCCGCGATCCACAATATTTGATCGATGGTGTCCCGTTGAGTTTTAATGGCGGGTCTGCTTTCCGGACCAGTCCACTGACCAAGTTCGACCCCGAAACCCTGGGCCGGGTTGAGATCCTTTATGGCCCAACCGCAATCTATGGTGCCGGCGCCGCCGGGGGCGTTGTTCAATTCTTTACGCGCGACGCAGCCGAAGAGCCCATTTCTGTCGAACTTCGTAAGCAAACGACTTTCTTCCCCGAGGAGGATGAACACTTTGGCGACACATCTTTAAGCTGGAAAAGCTCTGCTGAGATCTCCGGAACACTAGATCGCTTCGACTATGTGGTGGCGGCCTCCTACGATTCTCAAAATGCCGTCATCGATGGCAATGGCGATGTTTCAGGGCCCACCTATTATGGGTTTTACGATACGACGAACTATTTCGCGAAGGCTGGCTTCAACATCACGCCGGACCAACGCATCCAAGGCTTCTTTAACTTCAGCGAGCTGGAGGAAGATGGTCGGGTTTTCACCCCGGTACCAAATGATGAGAACTTCGGGATCGCAGTCTTGGGCGACAACCAGACGCCTTACACATATGGTGATTTTGCGCCCACGGATGAAAAACTGTTCTACTCCATCAGCTACACCCATAGTGACTTTTTCGGTGGTGACCTAGAAGCCGTTTTTTATGGGCGGGATGATTCGCTCATTAGTTCGATTATCCCCCTGGGGGCATTTCCACCGCCCTTCCCAAGCAACTATCAAACAACGCAGGACTTCGAAGGTACAGGGTGGCGTCTTCAGTATGCCCGGGACATTGGTGACCGCGCGAGCGTTATTGTCGGCGTTGACTATGATGACCAATCCCAAGAACAAAGAGCGCTGGTCTATGACCTTGGATCGGATGTGTTCGAGGCACGCGATATCACAAATTTGATCCGTAATGATCTCTTCATTTACCCCTATGAGGTGGAAACCCTCGGCATCTTTGTTCAGGCCGAGTATGAAGTTGTCGACGATCTGCGGCTATCTTTGGGGTTACGATATGAGGAACCCGAATTTTCCATTGAAGGCGGGACAAGGGTCTTTGAGCTCACCGTCGACGAAGACGATAATCAGGTGTCACGACCCGGCGGTAGCGGCGGTTCCGACGGCCTCGCCTTTAATATTGGCGTCAGCTACGACGTGATCGACGATCTCACCGTGTTTGCGAACTTCTCCCAAGCCGTTGAGCTACCAAGCTTAGGCCAACTCGGAAACCTTATTCCGCCGGATGCGACGTTCGAAAGCGCCGAAGCCATTGAACCACAAATTATCGACAATTATGAGATCGGATTAAGGGCGCAAGCGGGAACTGTCGCTTACACCTTTGCCGCCTTTTTCTCCGAGTCGGATTTTGGTGAGAACTTTATCTACGACCCTGAGACGCTGCTCGGTCAATATAATCGGTCACCTGAAGAAATATATGGTTTTGAAGTCACCGCAGACTGGGAGGTCCTTCCGCAGTTTGATTTATTGGGGACGTTCTCCTGGAGTGAGGGGGAATTTGATCCCGATGGCGATGGCCCCTTAGGGTTCCAGGCACAAAGCGCCCTTGATATCCAACCTTGGAAAGCCACCCTGAACGGCCAATATGAGTTCAACGACAAAACCTCAGGAAACTTCCAATGGTTGGTTGTCGGTGATCGGGATACGGCATTTGATGACGGTACTGATCTTTATGAAATCACCGGCTATGGCGTTGTGGATATCGGCGTAAACCGCGACATTGGTCCGGGTGTACTCAGTGTTCAAATCACCAACCTGCTTGATAATCTTTACTTGAGCCCGGCAAGCCAAACTTACGAGAACAACATTCTGTTCAATAGCCGTGTTAACCCATCCGCTGGCCGGGCTATCTCTCTCGCCTATAAGCTTACGCTATAGCGAGCCACAACCGACCGGGCGGCAGACCGCATACACCAGAGCCTCAGGCACTTACCCGAAATTGCCTGAGGGTTGATTGGGAAGGGACCCAATCAACGAATCCAAAGGCGGCGTCTTGAAGGACGAGGAAGTGATTCAAGCAGATCGCCTAGCGCGATAGATCATAAAAACTGAGCAGTACACGATACAAAAAACCCCGCCATAGGCGGGGTTTCTGATAACAATAGTGTAGGACGAACTACCGCTTCGAGAACTGGAAGCTCCGGCGGGCTTTCGCCTTACCATATTTTTTCCGTTCCACGGCCCGGGCATCACGGGTGAGGAAGCCGCCCTTTTTGAGAACAGGCCGCAAGCCCGGCTCATAATAGGTCAACGCTTTGGAAATACCGTGACGTACCGCACCGGCCTGGCCAGAGGGGCCAGACCCTTTCACCGTGCAGTAAATGTCAAACTGATCTTTTCGTTCAGCGGCTTCGAGCGGCTGCTGCAAAATCATCTGAAGGACGGGACGGCCAAAATACTCCGTATAGTCCTTTTTGTTCACGATGATCTTACCACTGCCTGGTTTGATCCATACCCGCGCCACCGCCGTTTTCCGGCGGCCCGTGGCGTAAGACCGGCCCAGCTCGTCAATTTTCGGCTCAGCGGGAACATACTCTTCGGCTGCGACATCACCTTCGGTGCCTGCGGCAACAACGCCAGCGTCCGTGGCCAGATCTTTAAGGCTATCGAGGCCTGTATTCGTTTCGCTCATGCTGTTTGATCCTTACCGGCGCGGAGTGTTTTTAGGATTACGGGAGGCAATATCGAGCGCCTCAGGCTTTTGCGCCTCATGGGGATGCTCTGGACCCGCATAAACATGCAGATTGCCAAACTGTTTGCGGGAAAGCGGGCTGTCCTTTGGCATCATCCGCTGCACAGCCTTTTTCAGCACCCGCTCAGGGAAACGCCCTTCGAGCACCTTATCGGCGGTGCGGGACTTGATCCCGCCAGGGTAGCCGGTGTGCCAAAAATAGGTCTGCTGTTCCCGCTTACGGCCTGTGAAAACCACCTTATCGGCGTTCACGACAATCACATGATCGCCATCATCCACATTGGGGGTGTAAGTGGGCAGGTGCTTGCCCCGCAGGCGCATGGCAATGATAGACGCCAGGCGGCCAACGACGAGGTTTTCAGCGTCGATTACCACCCACTTCTTTTCCACGTCCGCGGGCTTAGTATTGTAGGTCTTGGAGGCCTCGGTTTGCATCGCAAGGTCCTTTAGATAATGAAACGAAGGGGCGCCTATGACGGCCCCGACGATTTCTGTCAAGCAGAGGCAGAAAATTTGTTTTAGGACAGAGGCTTGGAAGTGCGGTACTATAATACCACACGAAGCCGCCGACACCATAGCCCTTTGTTTTCGTTGTGCTACATCGACCTTTGATCGAGACAGGACCCCTCCCCCATGTTCCCAAAAGGCACTTTTTTATTAGCCGCTTCATCGGCTCTGTTGACGCTCGTCGCGTGTGAGCAAGGGGAGGAACCAAACGCCTCACGGGATGCCGATATCGAGGCTACTGAAATCCCCGCCGAGCCCGCGACGGTATCTATTGCGGACACGCTTGGCACCTTTGAGGGGACGGTGGGCGACCTAGCGGTGTGGCAGCATCCGTCGGTCCCTTTCCTCAGTGCGGTACTCGCCCCCAATGGCGCAGCCGGACTGTTCCTGGTGCCCGTTGATTCCTCCGCCCCCACCAATAATGAGGGCGTGTTCACCGGCGGCGTTGCGGTGCAGTACGCCGAGAGCGGGCCGCTGATTGCCGCCTATGATGGCGGTCAGGGGACAATCCGCCTTTTCTCGCTCAATGAAGCCAACAGCACCTTAAGTGAGGTGTCCAGCATAGCGGCCCCAGGAGGCGCCGACGCCCTCTGCTTTGGTGGAGAGACGCTTTATGCGGTGGGGGAAGAAGGCAACCTGACGGCGTTCACCGTCACCGCCGAAGACGGCGCCGCTGCACTAATGGACGGCACAAAATTGGCGCTAACCGCTCAGGACTGCGCCAGCGTGACCGGCAAAGCCTATTTTCTTACTGCGGAGGGTATCGTCGCGGCGGACGATGGACGTATCGTTGCGCAATCACCAGCAGACGCGAAAGGGCTGACAGGCTGGAGCCTAGACGTCGGACCGGTTTTTGTGACCCTGTCGGGCGAAGGGACCCTGCGGATTGGCGACCTACCCCTCGAGACCCAGGGCTTTGCGGGGGAGACGGAGAATGTCACCTTCACCACCATTGCGGCGGGCAGCGGAAATTATGGCGGTGTCTTCCGGGACGGCCTTCTTGCCGCGGTGACATCCGACAATGAGCTGGTCTTGATCCCCTGGGCCAGCATCGCCGCGGCAGCAGGTGTTGAGGGCCGCACCCAAAGCCCGCGCGGCGACCGTAATGTGGCCGCCGGCGCGGGTGACCTCACGGATATTCCCGTTATAGCGCTGGCGCCGGTGGAGACGAGAGCGCCGGGCGAGTAAGGTCGTAGGCGGTGATTATCATCACCGTCAGCACACCCAAGGCCCCTAGCTGGTGCACAAGGCCAAGCCATAGGGGTACCGCGGCAAGCAATGTCCAGATGCCGATAAGGGCCTGCACCAGGACCGCCGCAAAGATGGCCACGCCATACCCTGTCCGCGCACCGCGCCAGGCTGCAATGGCAAAGGCAAGCGCCAGTCCAAATAAGACGTAGGCCCCAATGCGGTGATTAAACTGGACCGCGGCGATGGTTTCAAACGCATCGATAAACCGTGCGGGCACTGAAAAATATCCCTCCGGCACGAACCGTCCGTCCATAAGGGGCCAAGTGTTGTAGGTAGACCCGGCCCTCAGGCCCGCTACAAATGCCCCAAGAATGACCTGTACGAATGTTGCACCGAGCAGAAGAAGCGCAAACACGCCAAGGCGCGGCGCCGCGCGCTGTCCTTGCGGTCTCACTAGGGCAAGGATCTGCCAAATGATCAGGCAGAAGAGGATGAACGCGGTCCCCAGATGAAGGGCGAGCCGATACTGGCTGACATCCACCCGTTCACTGAGGCCCGAGGCCACCATGTACCAGCCCAGCGCCCCTTGGACACAGATGAGAGCAAAGAGGCCCCAAAGCCGCCAACGCAGCCCCCCTGTCACCACCCCCCGCACGGAGAACCAAATGAGCGGGAACAAAAAGGCAAGGCCGATGAAACGACCGAGATTCCGATGCCCCCATTCCCACCAATAAATCTCTTTGAAGGCCGCCATCGACATGCCCGCATTCACGCGAGTATATTCTGGGATCTGCTTATATTCCGCAAACGCCTCTTCCCACGCCGCATCCGATAACGGGGGTAAGGTTCCTAAGATAAGGTCCCACTCGGTGATAGACAGCCCAGAGTCGGTCAAGCGAGTGGCCCCCCCCACGGTAACAATGAGGGCAATGAGGACGGCCATCACCGCCAACCAAATAGCGACAGGGGACAAATTGGCAGATTGGGCTTTCAGCATATTGCCCTTATATGGACTTTGTCGCCGTTGAGAAGCGCGACCAACGATCACCCTCTTTAGACCCTTGAGGACCGACGTGCCCCTACGCCCCCGGCAAAAGAAGCTCATCATCGTGCTCGCCTTTATGCCCTTTTTGGTGATCTATATTGCGGGTGTGTTGTGGATTTCGGACTTTGTACCAACTCACTGGGCCGTCCAGCTGGTGTTCTATATTGTGGCAGGCATGGCTTGGGCGGTTCCTTTGCGTCCCGTCATGGGCTGGATGAACACTGATCCGACCGAATCAAAAGCTGAGTCTTGACCTCAGCTCGCGAAAAATACCGCGCGAACCCTGCGAAAATTACCCTAAAAACGGGAATATTGCACACGCGAAAAGAGAACTTGCTAAATTTCCCTCAAATCACCGCGTTTGCGTTAACCTTAATTACGATTATGCTTGAAATTGTGTGAATATTCGCCGATCAAGGGGGCGTTGGCACTATTTTTTCATCGCGCCGACCATTCTGTGGCGTAAAAGAGGGTTAAAATGAAACTCAAAGCACTCGCGGCGGCGGCCGCACTTGTTGGTATGGCGGCAACGCCTGCTAATGCTCTTCTGGTTGGTGGGGACACCACTGTCGACGCTAGCCAGATCATTGGTGGTGGCGTTGCTAGTAAAAGCCTCGTTACCGAAACGACACTCAAGCACGGTGTTTTCACCGCTGAAGCTGAGCTTATTCGGGGTGTTGACGAAAACGGTTCTATCGCTTTCGATTTGACTGCTAACAGCTCTGTTATCACAGTTGAGTCTAACACGGTGAACACTGCAGGCGACATTAACAATCTGCTGATCAAAATTTTGGTCGACGGTGTCGAAGTCGCTTCTCAGTCAAACGTATTCGGTTCTGCTGTTTTCCCAGCAATCACCGTTATTGCGGGCGAAGTTCTCCGGATCGAAGCAACCTGGGACACTTTCAATGCGTCCGTTGCTAACCTCGACTTCAAAATTGATGCGACCCCGCTTCCTGCTGGTGTTGCGCTCTTCTTGACGGGTCTCGCTGGCCTTGGCGTTGCTCGCAAGCGGAAGTCTGCATAAGCTTTTAAAAACGTTCCACTCTTGAGGAGCGTTTTTGAGAATTTGGAAAACCACTACCGCTTTCGGTAGTGGTTTTTTTGTGCCGATACCGAAGCTTTCTGCCGAATTAGAGCGTTTTCCGACCAAGTGGGTACCGGTTGGTCGCAAGAAAACGCGACAAATCAATAATCTAGAGCAAGCGAACGATTCAATCTGTTCGCAAAGTGCTCTAGTGGGCTCAGGCTTGCGATTTGCTCAACCATCCGCTACGCGCTGGCTTCACACGAACGGTGGTCAACGCAACTGGGATAGTCCCGCCCGCGCTTGAGCCAAAGGCGTTTCCGGTCCCTCCAGACCCTAATGTCTCCGCCGTCAATCAGGAGTGATAAAGCCCATGCCGCTTTATGAGCATGTCTACATTGCGCGCCAGGACATCAGCCCCGCGCAGGTCGAAGCCCTCACCGACGAACTTCAGTCCATCGTCCGCGAAAATGGCGGCGAGATCAAAAAGTCGGAATATTGGGGACTGAGAACCCTTCAGTATAAGATCAATAAAAATCGTAAGGGCCACTACAGCCTCATGAACATCGATAGCCCGCCTAATGCCATCACTGAGCTTGAGCGTCAGATGCGCATTAAAGAGGACATCCTGCGGTTCATGACGATCCGTGTGGAAGAGCATGATGAAGAACCCTCCCCCGTCATGTCGCGCCGCGACCGTGATAATCGCGACTAAGGAGAGCATGAACCATGGCAAAGACTTTTTTCCGCCGTCGCAAATCCTGCCCCTTCTCTGGTGAGAAGGCCCCGCGGATTGACTATAAAGATCCCAAGCTCCTTGGCCGCTATATCTCCGAAAAGGGAAAGATTGTTCCCTCACGGATTTCGGCTGTGAGCCAGAAAAAGCAACGGGAACTGGCCCGCGCCATCAAGCGCGCCCGCTTCCTCGCCCTTCTCCCTTATAAGACGGACTAAGATCCATGCAGGTTATTCTTCTTGAACGAGTAGAAAAGCTCGGGACCATTGGCGACGAAGTGTCCGTCAAAGATGGTTTTGCCCGGAACTTCTTGTTGCCGCGCAAAAAGGCGCTCCGCGCTAATGAGGCCAACCGGAAGGTTTTCGAAGCGCAGCGCGCAGAGATTGAATCACGAAACGCTGAAGCGCGTGAAAAGGCTGAAAAGCAGTCCGCGTCCATCGCCGACAAGACCTTTGTGGTGATCCGCTCCGCGTCTGATATGGGCCAGCTTTACGGCTCCGTCAGTGCACGAGACATCGCTGAGATCGCGTCCACGAAAAAGGTCAAACTGGCCCGCGGCCAGATTGTTCTGAATGCCCCCCTGAAAGAGCTGGGAATCTTTGACGTGAAGGTCGCCCTCCACCCCGAGGTGGTCGTCGACATCAAGATCAATGTTGCTCGGAGTGAGGAAGAAGCCGCCGCCCAAGAGCGTGGCGAGAATGTCCTGGCGAAAGAAAAAGAAGACGTGGAGCAGGTTGTGGGCACCGGTGACTTTGACGAGTTCGGCGCCGCCCCAGATGGTGAGGGATCAGCATCACAACAGGAAGAGGCCGCCCCGGAGGCAGCATCTTGATCGACGACAAGTCAGTCGTACTCGACAACGATAATTGAGTAAGGGCGGTGTTCTCAGGGGACACCGCCCTTATTCTTTTTCACCTTCAGCAGTCAAGACGGATATGGCTCTCCATTTTGGGCCTCCTTCGATATGCATCAACTTGGATTCTTCAAGGATCAAAACAACATGTCTGGGATCAAACGCCTCAATCAGCTGCGTGAAGGTTGGTTTTGATCGATCAGCGTTGTTGATCGTTAAGCCGATAGCCTCAGAGAAATGTCGGCCCCAAAAGTCAAATGCACTATTTGAAAACGAGTCGCCAATAATCACGCCCCTGCCATTCTCTTCCAAGCCACCAGCCATATAAAATGACCTTCTTGCCGCGGTAGCAGAGTACAAAGACGCAACTGTGGACGGAATATGCTCCAACTCCCCCGCCTGCGAAACAGTGCCCACATAACTTACGTCCTTATCCGGCTTCGGGAACAAAGCTTTGTACGTAGACGGCGCAACACCTAAATATCGCGCCATGTCAACACCCCCTTCCCGCATTTCCAACTGAGGAAGAAACTCTATGCCCCGAAAGTCAGGCGCGGTTACAAGGCCATTCTGTATTCCGTACCGGGAATACCACGCCGCACCGCCACGATGCCAATGAAAAGAGCGCGGCGGATAGAACTTAGTAGCCCCCTCCGCGATCATCCAGTCGGGATCATATAGGACTGAAACGCCCCCTTCTCGTAGTTGCCGCAAGCTCTTCTGAAGCCTGGGGACAGGAGAGGCACAAAGCTGGGATAGGCCTGCGGGAAGAAGATCCGCCCGGACGGTACTTTGTAAAGGTGCAATCACAATACTGAGGTATCGGCCCTCGGACGCAAGACTGGCATTGAACTCAATTAGACTCTGTATCAACGCATCCGTACTGACTTCATTTATCGCTCGAGGCGACGCACAGGGGGCACGCGAATAGTGAACATTGCCAATTTGGAACCAATACCCGTCCCGACCGACCATAACTCCCTCTGACTTCTCATGTCCAAAGCCGTAGAGAAGAGTACGTTTGTACTGACGAACCCAAAAAGCACGAAAGGGGATTTGATCCTTGCTCGCCTCCTCCAATCGATCTCTCAGTCCTTTAAACCTAAAGACACCTTGGGGTTGGAACGCATCCGCAAACGTCGTCATTTTACGACTTTCGCCAGCGCTAATGCTGTTCTCAGTGCCCATAAGAAAGTTTAAGATCGGCAGACCGCCGCCCAATATCAGCGTCAACGAAAAAAACGCAACAAAGCAAGCTTGAATGGTTCTTGTCATGATCAAAACCGGAAGTAGATAAACGGGCTATAGGTGTTCGAAATCACGACGATGAGGGCGATAAGGTACAAGATCATTGCCCCTACCGACTTCACCAATTCCGCAGTGATCGGTCGTTGCCTTACAACCTGCGTCGCAATGGTGGTCGCGAGACGGGGTGACCATAAGGACCAAATAAGACTAATTCCAAATATCGTCCAAAACCACCCATCTGTATTCAGAATAAGTGACGCATAGACAGGATGCCCTCCCGCATCGGGGAACCACATTTTCGCCAAAACCGTCGCCGCATCGGAGAAGTCTTCAATTCGAAAGAATACCCACGCCACCATGACCACAACAATAAGGTACAGTCGACTGAAAAAACGGGGAACGGTTTCCAGAAGACGCGATAACCCCTTCCTCTCAAGCACAATAAATAGGCCGTGAATGAGCCCCCAGATTACAAAATTCCAACTGGCACCATGCCAGATGCCGGTGCATAGGAAAACGATGAGAAGGTTGGCGTAGGTTCGCGTGGGCGCCCTTTGGCTTCCTCCCAATGGGATATAAAGATAGTCTCGAAACCAAGTTGACAGAGAGATGTGCCATCGGCGCCAGAACTCTCGGACATTGAGCGATGTGTAGGGCTGGTTGAAATTTTGTGGGAAGGTAAAGCCACACGCCCGCCCTAGACCAATAGCCATCAACGAATAACCCGCAAAGTCGAAGAAAATCTGGAGGGAGTAAGCCGAAATAGCCACCCACGCGACATGGGTTGAAAGCTGCTCAAAAGGGTGAGCGAAAATCGCATCGACATTGTAAGCGAGGGTGTCAGCCAAGCAGGCTTTCATGAAGAGGCCAACACAAAACAGTCTCAGCCCTGAACAGATCCCTTCAGTGGTGAGTGTTCGCTTTCGAATTTGCTTATCCACCGTTTCGTATCGAACAATCGGACCAGCGATAAGTTGAGGGAATAAAGCAATATAGAGTCCTAAATCCAGCAGGTTCCGCTGACACTTTGCATGGCCACGATACACATCCACCAAGTAGGAAATGGCCTGAAACGTGAAAAACGAAATTCCGATAGGCAGGTGTACATCCGGCCATGTCACCGTCCAGCTAAAACCTAACAGCGAGACGATCTGGTGAAGGCTTTCAGCCAAAAAGCCCAAATACTTAAAATAGGTCAGCAACAATATGTTCGCGCAAACCCCTATCAAGAGGATTGTCTGGCGATGCCGACGTAGGAACACTGACTGATGATCAATCAATAATCCGAATACATAGTTTATAAGAATTGATACAAGGATCAGTAAGACGAATCCAGCCTCGCCAAAGGCGTAAAAAGCGATACTAAAGAAAAATAGGACGGGGTTTGAAAGCTTGGGACCCGCAAGTTTTTGGGCAACAAAATAGATCCCAAGGGTGATCGGTAGGAAATAGAACAGGAAAATGGCACTACTGAAAACCACTTTTGCTTCCGTCCTCTCTCACGCCCCCCTCAAGATAGGGTGTCTTGCAACCCTCAAGGGGATGTGGGTCGCAACGTGCATTAGCCTGGCGCCTGGAGGGGTTCCACACGCCGTAGAACGCCCCACAGGCGATAATGAAACAAAGGTGGTTTACTGCGCTGTCATCCCGCCATCAATTGTAAAGGCGGAGCCCGTCACGAACCGAGCTTCATCGGAGGCAAGGTAGGTGACCATAGAGGCAACTTCCTCAGGTTCGCCTAAGCGCTTCATGGGAATATATTTCGACAACGCCGCTTCCCCTTCTTCCCGGGTTGCCTTCATCCCCACCATGGGCTCAATGATCGGCGTCTTGGTGAAAACTGGGTGTACGGAATTACAGTTGATGTCATATTTCCGTTTCGCGCAGTGAACCGCAATAGACTTTGACATCATTGCCACGGCGGCCTTTGCGGTGTTGTAGGCCAAGAAACTGGACTGCGCTTTAATGCCAGCCACCGACGAAATCACCACGATGGAGGCGGGCTGCGTCTCTTTTAAAAATGGCATGCACGCCTGGGTGCCGATGAACACAGAATCCGTGTCGACCGCCATCACCTTCCGATAAGCCTCTAAGGTTTCGGTCTCAATATCGCCAAAGGAGCCAATGCCCGCATTGTGGATGAGGATGCTGATGCCGTTCATCGTGGCATTGGCCCGGGCGCCAACCGAGGCCCAATCCTCAGGGCTCGTCACATCATGTTGAAGCCCCGCTGCGGCGCCAATCTCGTCCGCTGCCTCTTTCACTTTGCCGCCCTGTATGTCGGTGAGGACCACTTGGGCCCCTTCCTCAATAAAGCGTTTACCAAACGCAAGACCGAGCCCCTGCGCTCCGCCGGTGATCAGGGCCTTTTTGCCCGCCAGTCGTCCGCTCATCCTTGGTCCCTCACTTGCCGCATTGCTTCGTCTAAACAGTCGGCCATTTGACCGCGAATCTCATCGTCACTGACAGCGTCCCGAGCGCCATCGAGATCTGCCCGGAGTTTGCGGAAGACATCCTCATGTCCCGCCTCTTCCATATCGGCGCGCGCCACACTTTTCGCATATTCCTCAGCCTCGTCCCCGCTCAGGCCCAGCTTTTCAGCGGCCCAGGCCCCCACAAGCTTCGCGCGGCGGCCCTCCACCTTAAATTTCAGCGCCGCGTCATGGGTAAACTCGGACTCGAATCGCTTCTCTCGTTCATCAAAGGTGGTCATCACCGTCTCCTTACTCGTTGGAGGCCTTTTTAAGCATTGGCGCCGCCCCTGCAAACGCCTTTGCGCGGTAGTTCGCAGCGTGCTAGCAGTCTGGTTCGGCGCCAGCCGCCCGCCAACGCCCAATGGTGCGGCAAAGCGCCCATGGTAAAGGAACCCCAATGGCTCGTGGTAAACCCATTTATGAAGGCAAGGCGAAGATCCTCTATGAGGGTCC
>CALFRH010000036.1 GCA_937919225.1 uncultured Parvularcula sp. | reverse complement strand
GAAAGCTCACCGCCAATCAGCGTGCCCACCCCCAGCGTCACCAGCGCCAAGAATGACTGAGCCCGCGCCCTCGTCTCCGGCGGCATTTGCTTATCCACATAGATCTGTCCGGCTACGAAGAAAAAGTCGTAGCAGATGCCGTGAAGCAAAATCCCAATAAGCACGAAAGGAAGGATCAATCCCGCTTCATTATACCCGTAGGCGAATAAGCCGTACCGTAATGCCCACGCCCCCATGCCAATGAGCAGCACCCATTTGAACCCAAGCCGTGCAATTAAGAAGGGCAAGGCCAGAAGGAAGAGGATCTCAGAAACCTGCCCCAACGACTGGAGCGCCACCGCATTCGGGGCTCCCTGATCCACGAGGAAGGCGTTGGTGTACCCATAGTAAAATGCCAAGGGGATACAAATCAGCAATGAGCATGCCATAAAAGCCCAAAAGGAGCGTGAGCGGACATCCTTAAAAATATCAAGCCCAAGGAGTGACCATACCCCTAACTGCTCGGCTCCTTTGGCGCGTGGCGGTGTATGCGGAAGGAAGAAAGCATACCCCCCCATAATGGCGGCAGCGACCGCCGCCGTCCGGATGGGCCACGCTGTTTGCTCAATAGTGACGTCAGCACCCGCCCCTAACACCCAACCAGCCACAACAAAACTCAAAGCGAGCCCCGCAACAATCCACCCCACCGTACCAAAAACCCGTATCGCCGGGAACTGACGCTCCGTATCTGTCATCGCGTTAAAAGCGATGGCATTACTCAAGGGCAGCGTTGGCATAAAAGTGATCATGTACGCCAAAACGACCGTATAAAAGAGGGTCTTGTCCGCAGTCACGGTTGACAGAAAAAAGAGAAGCGCTGCCCCCGCTAGATGAAGCACCCCTAAAATGCGCTGAGCGGAAAAATAGCGATCTGCCACCATCCCAACAAAGAGGGTTGCAATGATCGCCGCCACCCCTTGGGTGGCGTAGGTCCGCCCAATGATGTCGCCGAGACCGATATGAGCCATATAGGCCCCTAGGGTGACCCACCATGCCCCCCAGATGAAATACTGAAGAAACATCATAGCGCTGAGTTGTGTCCGAAGTGTCAGTGTCATTCGCCCAATCCCTGCGCCTTTAGGTCCTTTACCATGGGGTCAAGTCCGAGGATCCGCCGATTTCGGTCACGGTCGGTAATCGTCCCTGTGAAGTCATCGAAAGCCTTGTCCGTCACCCGGATCATATGATCTTGAATGAAAGGCGCCCCTTCAGCGGCCCCATCCTCGGGGTGTTTTAAGCAGCATTCCCACTCTAAAACCGCCCAACCATCGAATCCATATTGAGTAAGCTTACTGAATATCTGGCGAAAGTCGATCTGGCCATCCCCCAGGGAGCGGAACCGACCGGGCCGATCCACCCAATTTTGGTAGCCGCCATAGACACCGGCCCGGCCATTGGGGCGAAACTCTGCATCCTTGACGTGGAACATCTTTATACGGTCATGGTAGATGTCAATAAAAGCGAGATAGTCAAGCTGTTGTAGCACAAAATGGCTTGGGTCGTAGAGGATATTTGCGCGAGGGTGGTTCCCTGTGGCCTCAAGGAACCGCTCAAATGTCACGCCGTCGTGGAGATCTTCTCCGGGGTGCAGTTCATAGCAGACATCCACCCCCTCGGTATCAAAAACATCTAACAATGGGCGCCACACATCAGCGAGGGCGGCAAAGCCCTCCTCCACTAGCCCTTGCGGCCGTTGAGGCCAAGGATAGACCGTATGCCACAAAAGGGCCCCCGAAAAACTCGCATGGGCATTCAGTCCCAACCGGCCACTGGCCCGCGCGGCCAGGCGCAGCTGATCAGCCGCCCACGCTTGGCGCGCGCCGGGGCGCCCCCTCACCTCTTGCGGCGCGAAGCCGTCGAACATCTCATCATAGGCCGGGTGAACCGCCACCAACTGCCCCTGTAGGTGCGTTGAAAGTTCAGTGATCTCGACCCCAGCTTCAGCACAAACACCCTTCAGCTCGTCACAATAATCATCGCTGCTCGCCGCAAGGGGCAAATCGATGAGCGATGGCGCCCAGGTGGGGATTTGGATCCCCTTATACCCCAACGACCCCGCCCAAGAGGCCATGGAGGCGAGTGAGTTGAAGGGCGGCTTTTCATCCGTAAACTGTGCTAAGAAGATAGCAGGGCCTTTTATCGATGTCATAATGCGCCTCGGTCTTTTACACGCGTCCATTTTTCGTCGTCTCTGGTATTTCTCAGGATCGCATCCACGAAGGCCAATGTGGAAAGCCCCATATCAATACCCGGATAGGCAGCCTCACCCTCTCCAAGATCGCGGACGGCGGCTGCAACATCCCGATACAGATTAGCAAAAGCTTCGATATAGCCCTCAGGGTGGCCAGCGGGGGTCCGCATTTGAGAGCGAACGGCGGGGGATAGGTACCCCCGATCCGCGCCTGCCCGCCATCGCTGCGCCGGGCCGTCCAAGGGCGCATGCCAGAGGGTATTGGGTTCCTCCTGTCGCCAGGAGAGACCGCCCTCCTCACCATAAATCCGAATGCTGAGGCCATTTTCCTCGCCGGCGCAGATCTGACTGGCGGTCAAAACCCCCTGCGCTCCATTTTCCATACGGAATAAAAGCGACGCATCATCGTCAAGGACCCGCCCCGAGCCGAAAGCGGTAAGCGAGGCGCACAACTCAGTCATAGGCGAGCCGGCAATATACTCGGCCAGCGAAGCCGCATGCACGCCAATATCACCAATCGCGCCGCCCGGCCCGGCGACAACGGGGTCCGTTCGCCATGCCGCCTGCTTCTGCCCGTCTGTTTCCACTGTTTGGGAAAGCCAGCCTTGGACATATTCAACAATAATTTTCCGTATGGGCCCTATAGCACCATCTGCGACAAGTGCCCTCGCTTGCCGAACCATCGGATAACCAAGATAAGTTTGCGCAACAGCGTAGATGAGACCCGTCTGCCGAACCGCCTCTTCAATCTCCAGCGCTTCGTCCAAGGTGCGGGCAGCCGGTTTCTCACTCATCACGTGAAAACCCGCCTCTAAGGCAGCAATTGCGATGGGTGCGTGAACATCGTTTGGGGTGACAATCGAGATAAGGTCCACACGCTCATCTGTAGGGCGCTCCCGCTCCTTAGACAGCATCTCTTGCCAATCTCGATACTGACGGCTGCTAGCGAGGCCGAGTGATGCACCAAAGGCGCAAGACCGCTCAGGATCCCGGTGAAACGCCCCCGCCACCAACTCAAGCTCCCCGTCTAGGGAAAGAGCTTTGCGGTGGATCTCGCCGATAAATGCCCCCGCGCCGCCACCGACCATGCCCACGCGCACTTTTCTCACCATAAAGTATCTTTCCTTGTAATTTAAATAATGTTATTATCGATTATCGGAAAATATTGTAATCGATTACATGCAGCTTGCATAGCACCCTTGCGGTATAAACCAGAAGGATGGGACGGATGGCGTCAGGAATTGAGCCCAAACACGATGTTGTCGTCGTCGGATCCGGCGCGGGCGGCGGCATGGCCGCCTACGTGCTGACGAAAGCGGGGCTCAAGGTCCTCATGCTTGAGGCGGGCGGGGATTATGACCCGAAAAATCAAACCGCCATGCTTCAATGGAACCGCCAAGCTCCCCTAGGGGGGACACCGACACCCGATAAAAAAGAAGGTTTCTATTATGCATCCCACGGCGGATGGGAAATCGAGGGGGAGCCCTATACCACCGCCAAAGGCTCCAATTTTGAGTGGTACCGTTCAAGGATGCTGGGGGGGCGAACAAACCATTGGGGCCGAAACTCGTTCCGTATGGGCCCCTATGACTTTAAGGCGAAATCGCGCGATGGCTTAGGGGCAGATTGGCCCATCAGCTATGATGATATCGCGCCCTACTATGATAAAACCGAGGCTTTGATCGGCGTTTATGGGGTCAATAGTGGCCTTGAAAACCACCCTGATTCAGCACCCGGTATTTTACATGAACCGCCGGCGCCGCGTGTGCATGAACTGTTCACGAAGGCTGCTGCCAACGACCTTGGCATGCCTTGCATCCCTGCGCGTCGCGCTATTCTTACGAAACCGATGGACGATCGAAGCGCTTGCTATTACGCGTCCTCCTGCGGGCGGGGATGCAATATCGGGGCAGCGTTCCAGTCAACCACTTCTTTACTGCCTTGGGCGCGGGCGACCGGTAATCTCGAGATCCTCACGGACGCGATGGCACACGAGCTGGAGATTGGCGAGGATGGTCGGGCGACGGGCGTGTGGTACACGGACACAACTTCCGGCGAGCAAAAATATGTGAAAGCGCGGGCGGTGGTCCTCGCTGCGAGCACGGGCGAAACAGCCCGCATCCTTCTTAACTCTCAAGGCCGCTCCCCAGACGGTGTCGCAAATTCTAGCGGACAGGTGGGCCGCAACCTCCAAGATACTGTGGGCTCCACAATCATCGCTCAGATCCCCGGCCTCGAAAACAGGCCGCGGTATAATGAAGATGGCGCCATGGGGATGCATATGTATATCCCCTTTTGGCTTTACGGAGAGCAAGCGCGGGGAGAACTCGATTTTCCCCGGGGCTACCACTTTGAATTGGTCGGCGGCTTTTTCCCGCCTGCTGTTGGGCTGACCGGCCTGGCAGGACTGCTGGACGGCTACGGACCAAAGATGAAGGAAGAGGCAAGGCGGTATTATGGGAGCTTTGTCGCCCTTCTTCAGCGAGGGGAGATGATCCCCAACGACAATTGCTATGCGGAAATCGACTCAGATGTGAAGGATAAGTATGGCATCCCCGTGCTGAAATTCCATTACGCCCATTCCGACCACGAATATAATCAAGTGACCCATGCTCAACAATCGGCCAAGGCCATCATTGACCGAATGGGGGGGACGATCTTCATGGGCGTTGGCAATCCGAAGTGGACCATCGACAAAGGCGGCAAGGTCATTCACGAGGTGGGGACATGTCGCATGGGGGATGACCGCGGGACTTCAGTGGTCAATCAATTTGGACAGGCATGGGATGTAGATAATCTATTCATGATGGATGCGTCCATTTTCTCATCCAAGGCTCACAAGAACCCCACACTCACTATTCTCGCCCTTGCCTGGCGGAATGCTGACTACCTTGTCGAACAAATGACGCAAGGAGCTTTCTAATGGTTGATCACCCTAACGACCCAACAAGACGCACAACGCTGAAATGGATGGCCACCTTGATGGCAACCCCCGCGGGGCTTGCGGCATGCGGTGGTGAGCCCGAGACCGTCGCACCTCCCGTCGCCAATCTTGGCCAGGCGCTAAGTGTTGAGGGCGGCGGTTATGGTGACACGGTGAACATTCTGAACCCGGTCATTCCCTGGCGCCGAACGATGACCCAAGCGCAGTTACGGGTGACCGCCGCCTTGGCTGACGCCATTATTCCTGCCGAAGGCTCTTTCCCCCCCGCCAGTGAGGTTCTGGTCCCCGATTTCATCGATGAGTGGGTGAGCGCGCCGTATCCAGAGCTACAGAATGACCGTAAAATAATCCTACCCGGATTATT
>CALFRH010000035.1 GCA_937919225.1 uncultured Parvularcula sp. | reverse complement strand
CACGCCATCAGCATCGGTGTCGATCTCGCCGCGGGGATCATGATACTCCTGATTTTCTTCTGCATCCGTGTATCGGATGGCAGCGTTCCATGTAAAACTTCCGCCGATTTCACCTTCCAGACTGGCCTGGATATTGTTCGAAACTAAATCCAGAAAGTCATCCGGCTCATTATGATTCCAGCGTCGATCTGCAATGAAATTCCCCGCATCATCTGTCAGAACCCCGCGTAAGCGATTGCCGGTGAGGTCCTGCTCATAGCGGGTCGCTTGCAAGACCAGATCGGCGAATCCGAGGTCAAACCCCAGTCCCGCATCATAGATCAGCGTATCGCTGTCAGTGTTGCGCCGGGCTGTGTCACGCTGCTCGTAAAAGATGCCAAGCCGACCGCGCGCCCCTTCCATCGGCAATGCGCCATTGACCTCATAGGATGCGCCGTACCGCGCTTCGGTGCCGACCACAGCTGCCGCGCGCGCAGAGAAGTCCTCGGTCGGCTTTTTTGTCACATAATTAAACAAGCCGCCGGGTGCGCCGGGGCCATACAGCATGCCGGATGGACCTTTGAGAAAGTCGATCCGTTCAACATTGAAAAGTTGCGGCACAGCGAAACCTGCATAGGGATCGCCGCGCAATCCATCGAAGAAAATTTCTTCCTGACGGAATCCACGGGCCGTGACACCAGCGTAAGAGAACACACTGACCCCTGAAATATTTCGATACAGGTCCTGCGCATCGCGCGCGCCCTGGTCGCGAATGAGCTGTTCATTAATGCTGGTGATGGAGACCGATGATGAAAGTGGATCTGTCGGCAGTCTTGCCGTGTCGGTTTCGCCGACCCTATATAGTTTTTGCGCGCGTCCAGTCACGATGATTGTTTCCTGACGGGCCTCTTCCTCGTCTGTTGAACTATCTGTTTGCGCGAGCCCAACAGGTAGGAGAAAAGCAAATACAGCAATGGCGGTGCACGTTCTAAACACTGAATAATCCACATTTCGACTGCGCCAATACTATGAATTCGACGGGCCCTGTCAATGAGAATGATTATCAGTTGCATAAATTTTTTTTGGCCCTAGTGTCGGCGCGAAGCCGAGATAAGGAGTGCTCAATGAAAACAATAATAATGTCAGCCATCACCCTCGGGGGGCTAACCCTCCCCGCTTATGCACACAATGATCCTGTCCCGCACACGCATGATTTGCCGCTTTGGGGATTTGCCTTGATTGGACTGGCGGCCGGCGCATTTGGCACTTGGGCCACTATGAAGTGTTTGGCCCACCTGAAAGAAAATCGCGATGGATAATCTCCAGCCGCGATCCTCTGATGCGCAAACGCATCCGGAGTTTGACGGGCGCTGGAAACGTCTGACACTACAAGCGAATGCGGCGTTCAATGCCGGCCAACTCGAAGCGGCGGGCGTGGCCTATGATCAGGCCCTCCACGAGGCGCGCATGATCTTTGCCGAAGCCTGGAACGGCCACGCGGCCGTACAGCCACATGCACCGCCTATGCTCATCGTCTCAGCAACGAATGCTGCAAATCAGAGACGGGCCAGCGGGCACGAAAAAGCGGCGACTGAACAATTGATGTCGGCAATTCGCATCTTCACTGAAGCCTTGACCAGCGCTAGATCGCCGGAAAGCCTCAAGCGGGGATGTGCAGAACACTTACCGCGTCTCCTCGCCGAGCTTACCCCCCCTCATAGCGAAACCGAATCCATAATCGAGGAGGCTAAATCAGCTGCCCTCGCCTATTGGAAAACGTCCGCAAATTGACCCTGCCCGAAGAAAGGGAACACAATATGATTTACTCAATTCTCAATTATCTCGACCGCAAAGGCCTGATTGGCCGCGCGTCCGCACACTGCGATATTCCTTGTGGCATTTACGATCCTGGCCCGGCCCTCATTGCTGCCGTGTCTGTCGTTCGCCTAATGGACATTGCCCATGACGGAGCCAGCGAAGACCCAGTGGCGCTCGCCAATCTTCGCGCGCGTTGCACGCAGCGCAAGGAGGAAGAGGCGGAAAAAGTGAAGCAGGAAATCCGCGTCATCTGGGGCGACTATTTCAAAGCGCCGTTGCTTGAAGCCCATCCCAAGGTGCATGGCCTCGTCCACGCGATCATGCAAAAAGCCAGTGCATGCAAACAAGACGTCCATCGCGAAGATGGCTTGGCACTGGTTGAATTAGTGAATGAGTTCGCAGAGATCTTTTGGACAACCAAATCGATCGAAACCGTTCGCAAGACCTGTCCGTATCCACCTCAACTCAAGCTCGTTTATCCCGTGCTTGCTGATTAAATGCTCGGATGGACTTTGATCCGAATTGAGGGGCAAAGCATGCGTCCTCTCGTCAAACCCGGCGCGTTTGCTGTGTTCAAGCGACAATCGACTTACGCGGATGGCGCCGTGGTGCTCGTCGACCACCCACGATTTGGGAAAATCATCAAGCGAGCGATTGATGTGACGTCCAAAAGTCTTTGGCTAGAAGGCGCGCATCCAGACTCTCTCTCCAGAGAAACGATGGGCCCTATTGAGCGTCGCCGCGTTAAGGGTAAGCTCGTCTACCAAATAAAGCGCGGGGTTTAGAATGGTCGCGAATGTGGCAGCTGCCGAATGGTCCGGCGAACGCGGTGAAGCATGGCGGGATTCAATGGGGCCGCTAGAAGCCATGCTGGCGCCCGTAAATATGCCCCTCATTGAGGCTCTTGATCTCGATGCCCCATACCGAATTGCCGATATTGGATGCGGTGGCGGCGAGACGAGCATCGCGCTTGCGCGAAACGCGTATCCCGGCAGCGCTGTTGAAGGATTTGATATTTCGCCCGCGCTCATCGACGCGGCAAAAGCAAAGGAAGCTTACGGGCAAGTACCGATCCATTTTAATGTCGCGGATGCAGAGCAACCGCTTGGCGATACGGCGCTTTTTGACCGTCTCACATCGCGCTTTGGGATCATGTTCTTTCCCAACCAAGAGACGGCGTTCTCCAATCTGGCAAACTGGTTGAAACCCGGCGGTCGGTTTGCGTTTGCGGTTTGGGGGCCGGCCCCCGATAATCCTTGGATGTCGAGCATCCGAGACGTGCTAAAAGATCACATTGTTATACCAACACCTGAACCTGGCGCGCCCGGTCCTTTCCGATATGCGGATGCAGACGAATTCGGATCGCTACTCCAGAGTTCGGGCTTTTCAGATGTGAAAAGCCAGAGCTGGAAAGAGCAGCTTTCGCTTGGTGGTGGTCTGGCAGCTGATGCCGCCGCCGATTTCGCGCTCTCAGCTTTCTCGATTGGTCAGTTGTTAAATCAGAGCGATCAACTTACCGCGCAGGCCGCGCGATTGGATCTCGCGAGTCTCTTTTCTGAGCATGTCACCGATGGCGATGTCCGCATGGACGCGCACGTGCATATTGTGACGGGTACGCGCGCCGCGATATAGCGTGTT
>CALFRH010000034.1 GCA_937919225.1 uncultured Parvularcula sp. | reverse complement strand
CCTCCGAGCCTTTGTCCCCGGCCGCAGCAGTCTGCGACCGGGGCTTGAGTATCATGCTGCTGCTTCTTCGGCGGTCTTGAGTTTCAGCATGTCCTCCATGCCGAGATTAGTGAAGAGCCCTTCGGTGACTTGAGCGAGGTGATCATTGTAGCCCTTAAGTGGCTCCGCCATGCCGATGCGGTCCACTTCCGTACGGAACGGTCGTGCCCCCGCCGCGGTCTCGATCACGTCAACAACAGCATCCGCGACCAATTGTGGGTTCTGCTGCGGATTGGCTGCGAGAAAGCCCTCGAAGCCTTCTAGCGAAGCTTTGGGCGCGCCTGCCATGTCTCCGTAGCCACTATCGCGATCCCGCGTCGTGGGCTGCATCAAGTTGTCGATGAACCGTGTCGGGAAACCGCCAGGCTCGACAATTGCAATGTCGACGCCAAACGCACTCAGCTCGGCACGATAATTCTCGCTCATCGCTTCCAACGCCCATTTGCTGGCGTTGTAGGGGCCATAGAACGGCAGCGCGACACGGCCCAGCAAGCTAGATATGTTGAGGATCAACCCGTCGCCACGAGCCCGCATGACCGGCTAAACGGCGCGGATCATACGCTGGACTCCGAAGCCGTTGATGTCGAACAGACGGCGGAAGTCGTCCGCTGAGAAGTTCTCCTGCAACCCATGTGCTCCGACACCGGCATTGTTGATGAGTGTGTCGACGGTTCCCATGATTTTGGCCGCGGCTGCGACGCCTGCTTCGACGGATGCATCATCGGTCACGTCAATCTCGACGATCTCAACTCCCAAGGCTTTGAACTCTTCGACGGCAGCGGCATTGCGGCCGGCGATTTCGCGCATCGTGCCAACGACGCGGTGACCGACTTTGACCAAATCGGTCACGATTAGTTTGCCAAATCCGCTGCTTGCTCCGGTAATCAGAATATTCATGTCCATGTTCCATTTGCTGTGCCCAAATGCCGTTGGGCTGTTTGATGAAAATGAAATACGTCTTGCATACTAGCCGGAACAGATGGATAAATTTGAACCCATGGTTCACGATATTAGAACGCTGGGTCTGCCTGCACTTCTCAGTTTCCACACTGTCGCAAAGCTCGGTGGCATAAGCGCGGCAGCGGACGAGTTGAGAATGGCGAAGTCAGGCGTCAGCCGTCACGTCTCACAACTTGAGAGCCATTTTGGTATCAGCCTCTTAGAGCGAGGGGCGCGTTCTTTGCGCCTCACACCGGTCGGCCGGAAGCTTAATGAACGCATCCGCTCAATCCTCGCGGAGATCGACTTGCTACAAGACATCGCGCAGGAAGAGAGCGTTGGCGTCTCCGGCCAGGTGACAATTGCGGCGACACCAGAGTTCGGAGGGCTGATCGCGACGCAACTCTTTCCGGTCCTGAGAGAACGACATCCAGACCTGACCCTGGTGATGCGCCCGGACTACGCGTTTGAAGATATGCAAGACCCTGGGACCGACCTCGCCTTCCGGGTTGGTACTTTCAAAGACGACCGTTTGGTCGCGCTGGAACTCGGTTCTTTCTCCCGTTGGCTCGTCGCGACGCCAGACACACGTGCGCACTACGCGCCCAAATCGCCCGCTGATCTTGCGACCTTGCCTTGCCTCACGTTTCGCGGTGATCGCCCTGGTGCTACGTGGCGGTTCGTGAAGGCTGGTAAGGAAGAGACAGTAGATGTGTCTGGACCGATCGCGGTCCGCAGTTTTGGTATTCTCTTACAGCTGGTGTATGCCGGGCAAGGGTTTGCCAATTTGCCCGACTTCATGGTGAGACATGCAATTCAAAGCGGAACACTCGTTCGCTGCCTGAATGGCTATGACGCGCCTGCCTACCCGATCTTCCTAACCTTCCGACCCGGAGCGAGGAACGTTGCGCGGATCGCAGCAGTGATCGAGACCGCCGAGGAAATCGTCCCGAGCATTTTGCGCACATAGGATGGGTTAAACTAAATAAAATTCTCAGTCTCGTTTGCTAAGTTCTACCGCCAAGGCAATACGGCAGTCCCGGCGCGGACACTTCTTTCGCGAGCAGATTGAGGCTATCCGTCTATGTTCACATAGCAAAGGTCACCTGAACCCGATTTTCCTCTCGACAGTTTTGCTCAGAACTTTCCTAAGGAAAGTTTCTAGCAGTTCTTGCGGGGGCACGAGCACGAAGGAAAAGTTGATTAAATCAAGTCCTGTAGGCTATATCATTCTAGCTCAGGCGTGGACCAGTGGACGATTTCCGCGTGTCCGACAAGAAGTTGCGAGCGGCAGAATCCTCTGCAAATTAGGGCTGAAACACTACACTTTTCAATGCGCATCAAGGCAGTTTCAGCCATTGATAGCATTTGGATGCAGGCCAAGTATCCTGCCCCAAAGCGGACACGTCCTCGAAAGCAACCGAACGCAAAAATACGCTGGCGAAGCTGCCATTTGTTCATGGACGACTACTGTCCGCTTTCGTCGGGCTGTCAGCTCCCATACTCAAAGGTAGGTGCGACGGCTGCTAAATCTCCAAAGACAGGTGCATTCGCTTTTTGAATAACCATTAGCCAAATCGAACGGCTACCGAAAATCCGCAAATGAGAGATGTTTGATCCAAGCGCAGACGGGATCAACTGAAACCCCAACCTGAAGGTTCCTGACTGGCTGCAACTGAAACGAAAGAGACAACAAAAAAGGAACACATCATGGCCTCCATCACACACAACACCGGTCGCGTCGCGCGCATCATGCAATCCTATGATGGTCTGCCCACATGGGTGAAAATCTGGATGAACTTCATCCTCGGACCGATCAACCTCGCAACGCTGTTCTATCTCAACCAGCCAAGTGGCGGGCTGATCGCAGCCCTGGCTATCGGTGGCATGGTTTTGACCGTGGCACTGGTTGTCTTCAACCCTGGCTTTGAAAAGATCGTTGCTGCCGGACACGTCCTGCCATGGGTGCCGCTGGTTGCGATGCTGGCCTTTGCGCGTCCCGAAGGCTCTGACATTTATCAGATCTTCCTCGTCGTCCTTCTGATCGCCAACAGCATCTCCCTGCTCTTCGACCTCAACGACGTTCGTGTCGCCCTGTCATCGAATAAAGCACACGCATAGAAGCTCCTCCCTCGATCTATGCGGTCAAAGAAGCGCCGTCCGGAAGGGCGGCGTTTTTGGCTATTCGGTGATGGTCTGTTGAAGGTGCTTGGTGAAGGCGCGGGCCGATGGCTTGGTGTGCCGGCCACCGGCAAGCAGGGCGTTCACTTCAACCGTCCCGATGGTCCATTCGGGCAAAAGTTGAACAAGCTTCCCCGCTTCAAGCTCGTCCTTGCAGCTCCAATAGGACGTGCTGATCACTCCCATGCCCGCGACAGCAGCGGTTGCGGTGCTTTCGTTTACGGAAATCATTTGCTGACTTTCGACGCGAATAGATTGCACCTTGCCGTCCTTCTC
>CALFRH010000033.1 GCA_937919225.1 uncultured Parvularcula sp. | reverse complement strand
GCCTCCCAGTAAATCAATGGTCTTCAATTTGAACTCTTTGAGGCCCGATCGATCACGAGTGTTTAAAAGGATCGTACGCAACTGATCGAGACTGATATCGGTCTCGCTTGGGCGTGCTTTATAGTCTTCAACCAGTTTAGTTTGAACATTGTATAGGGCAGCCTCGTCTCGCCCATCTTCAGCAAGTGTATCCAACAACTGGATTCGCGTTTTGAGGGTGAACCCCGGGCGATCAAACTCGAGTGCAGCGATGAACGAGCGAAGCCGGGGATCGCTTGAGCTGTGATAGAGCTCTTGAAGCCGGTCCATGTTGTATCGGCGGAAATCGATGAGCTCGCTTCGCCTCAGTCTAGAAAGGTCAAAGATCTTGTTCTTGGCAAAGCTGCCTGGTTGCTCCTTGCTATAGGGAGGTGCGTTCCGGCGGGTGGTATCGAGGATCGCGCGTTGGAGCTCTGTTCGCTCCACAAATGGATCAAGTCGATCAATCAATCCGGGATGATGTCGATTATCCGCGAGCGCGCCAGCATTGTACAAGCGCTTCTGTTGCCGGTTGCGATTGGAGATGCCGATCGCCTGAAGCAAAGCGGCGATCAGCACTAAATCGACGGTAATTCGCGCCAGGAAAACAGCATGCTGAGAATAGGCGCCGCGCATCGCGATGATTGGGTTAGCCCCTGGCTCGCCGATATTATATATCTCGGCCCAGTCCACGATCGGGACGGCTTTGGCGAGCTCGATTCCGAAGAAGCCAAGCCAGTCTATGAATGAGTGCTGTTGCTCAGTGGGGACAAAGAAGATGCCATTGTCGCTAGCGAAGGCAGGACTGTGATGGATCTGATACATGATGATTGGCATGAGTGCGAAGACGAAGATGAACCCGAGAAGCGTTTCATCGCGGTAGTCTTCTCGCATCTCGGTTCGGTAGGGAGCGTCGCGGTTGAAGCCGGTTAGGGCAGCGAGCGCGCGATCGTCTTCCCTTTCACCCAAAAAGCTCCCGACAGAGACTTGCCTTCAGATCGAGCATGACGATATTAGTTCAAGTTCGAATTAATTAATTCAAGGTTGAACTAATGTCAACGAAGATCAGGGTCTTTCACCTGCTGCACATCGCGCATGCCAGTCTTTTTCGTGCGGCGGATCGGGTGATGCGATCTCAAGAAGGAATAACGACCGCTCATCAGGTCATCCTTTTCACGCTAAATGCTGAAGATGGCTTGAGCGCGTCTGAGGTTGCCAAACGAGCGGGCCACAGCAACTCGAGGCTGCCCAATTTAGTTGATACGCTTGAATCGAGGGAAATGGTACAACGGCGGACTTCAGATGAAGATCGCCGCGTCCATACTTTGCACATCACGAAGTCGGGCCGCGAACTCATTCGGCGCCACACGAAACGAATTCAAAAAATGAACGAACACATTCTGGCACCATTTGATACCTCTGATCGCAAGGTTATCTCGGACTTTCTAGAGCATGTGCGGCGCGAAGCCGAGAAAATCTAGTTGGCAATATAGGAAACACTTCCTCGTGGGGGCAACAATTTCGTCTGATTCACAGAGGCGCTATTGCTCGCAAGTTAAATTCGCGTCTCTTGTCCTTCTGGAGAAAAACTATGGCGGCAACTAGCGATGACGAAATCAAGTTTCGCCCGTACAGACCGACTGACAAAGGCGATTGCCTAAGCGTGTTTGAAAGCAACGTCGGGAAATTCTTCGCGGCCGAAGAAGAGAAAGAATACCGGGATTTCCTAAACAATTTGCCGGGGTCATACTTCGTTTTGACGCGCGCGGAACAGTTGATCGGCAGTGGAGGGTCTGCCACAGCCCTCGAAGCCCCTTCAATGGCAGTTTTCTGTTGGGGAATGGTGTATCATGACAATCACGGATCAGGCTTAGGTCGCATCCTGACTATGCAGAGGATGGAACAAATTCGGCGAGACGCGCGTTACGATTCAGTGTGTCTGAGAACGAGCCAGCATACATGTGGCTTTTATGAGAGGATGGGATTTAGAATAACCCAAGTCCGCAAAAACGCTATCTCCGATGGGATCGATGAATGTTTGATGCTACTCGATTTGAGGACCGCATAACGAACGTCAGTGGTGCATACAAAGTCGATGCGAAAGTAATGGTGCCCGATAGTGTGTAGCGCGGTGGAATCGAACTCTCCGCGTCGCCGACTTTGCTACACGTCAGCTACAGATTCCGCGGAAGTTGGTGCAAATTGATTTCTGTATGCTATTGTTTAATATCAACAAAACTGAACAAGAAGAGGCGTAAGCCGTCCGTGTGGGGGCACCATTTCCTGGCTGATTGGGGATTATTACTTGGTGGGTTTTGGCCCGGATAGCGTTGTCCGCTAATTGGTCATCCGAACGGCACCTTCGAACGCAATGCGGCCTCGGTCCATTTCGCTCCGGTTATCGCCACGGCCGGTCACGGGAGCGAATCTAAGGTTGTCGGCGTGACAGACCGCAACCCAGATGTCAGCGCGATGCGCGGCTAGAAATGTCTATTGAAGCCCCGTATCCGCGCGGCGCTTCGCCTGTCTTAGCAGGTCCTCCCATTCAGGGCGCGGCA
>CALFRH010000032.1 GCA_937919225.1 uncultured Parvularcula sp. | reverse complement strand
TCTGGCTCGGGAACGAAAAATCGGGATCAATATCGATGCGGAGGAGGCGGACCGGCTCGACCTTTCCCTTGATGTAATTGAGACCGTCTTAGCCGCCCCCGAGCTGCTTGGGTGGGACGGTTTCGGCGTTGTGGTGCAAGCTTACGGCAAGCGTGCGAGTGCTGTCATCGATTGGCTTTATGCATTGAGTGAGAAAGTTGACCAAAAGCTGATGGTGCGCCTCGTCAAGGGGGCCTATTGGGATACGGAGATTAAGCACGCCCAAACGGAAGGCGTGGAGGACTACCCCGTCTTTACCCGGAAGGAGGCGACCGATGTCTCCTATCTTTGTTGCGCGCGGCAGTTGCTAACCTATGCTGACCGGCTCTACCCGCAATTTGCCACCCACAATGCACACACCGTGGCGGCGATTTTGGAGATGGCGGCGCCCCACCACCGTTATGAGTTCCAGCGACTCCATGGGATGGGGGAGAGCCTTCATACGCTGGTGCACGATAGAGAAGGGACCTCTTGCCGGATTTACGCACCGGTCGGTGTGCACCGCGACTTACTCGCTTACCTTGTTCGGCGGCTTCTCGAAAATGGGGCGAACTCGTCCTTTGTGAACCAGCTGCTGGACGAGGATGTTGCGATTGATGAGATCGTCGCAGACCCGTTCGAGAGGGTGCGCGGTCACCACAGACCCGCCCTGGCGGCATTGCCAAGGCCCCAGGATATTTTCCGTCCTCAACGGATCAACTCAGCCGGGTGGGATTTGCGGCACCCACTCCAAAGCGAGAGGGTGGACCACGTACGAACCGCCTTTGTCACAACCCAATGGTCGGCAACCGCGCTGATCGCGGGGGGCAGGGCCACCGGGAAAGAACGGTCAGTTTGTAACCCGGCGGACCCGACCGACCGGGTGGGTCGTGTTGTGGAGGCCAGCCTTGAAGATGTGAACGCTGCGTTGGCCGCGGCCACCCCATGGGATGCTACCGCCGCGGAACGGGGGGCCATCTTGCAGAAGGCTGCGGACCTGTATGAGCAAAATTTTGGCGCCATCGCCGTGATCCTGACCCGGGAGGCGGGGAAAACCCTCATCGATGCGGAGCTTGAGGTGCGGGAGGCTGTCGATTTCCTTCGCTATTATGCCCTCCAAGGTGAGAGATATGCTGATCAATCCCCGCGGGGTGTGTTCACCTGCATCTCGCCATGGAATTTTCCGTTGGCGATCTTTACAGGGCAGATTGCGGCCGCCCTCGCAGCCGGGAATGGGGTCCTGGCTAAACCCGCTGAGACAACATCCATTATGGGGTGGTACGGTGCGACGCTGCTGCATGAGGCGGGGGTCCCCTCAACGGCGTTGCAGCTTTTGCCGGGGGCGGGAAGCATCGTTGGTGCTGCATTAACGTCTGACTCCAGGGTGAATGGCGTGTGTTTCACAGGATCGACCGCGGCCGCGCAGCGCATTCACCGGGCAATGGCTGACCATCTCCACCCCTCTGCGCCACTTATTGCGGAGACGGGCGGTCTCAATGCCATGATTGTGGATTCCACGGCGCTCCTCGAACAAGCGGTGCGGGATATTGTTGCTTCGGCCTTCCAGTCGGCTGGACAGCGGTGCTCCGCACTAAGAATGTTGTACATTCAAGAGGAGGTTGCCGATAGCCTCCTTGAAATGGTGTGCGGTGCGATGGATGAGTTAGCTGTTGGTCGCCCGTGGCATGTATCCACCGATGTGGGCCCGGTGATCGACGAGGCAGCGTTCGAGAATATCCATGCCTACCTGACTCTGCAAAAAGGGGAGGCGCGCGTTCTAAAACAGCTTGATGCGCCTTCGGTTGGATATTTTGTTCCCCCTTCCGTGGAGCGAGTCACTGGTATTGAAGAGGTGGAGCGCGAGGTGTTTGGTCCGGTCCTTCATGTGGCGACCTTTAAAGCCGATGAGATGGATACTGTTGTGGATGCCATCAACGCCAAAGGGTTCGGCCTTACCTTCGGTATGCATTCCCGGATTGATGACCGTGTCCAGGCGGTGACAGAAAAAATATGTGTAGGGAATATTTATGTGAACCGCAATCAGATTGGTGCCGTTGTGGGCTCCCAACCTTTTGGCGGGGAGGGGCTGTCGGGGACGGGCCCTAAAGCCGGTGGTCCCAGCTATCTACCTCGATTTCTGGCTCATCCGCGAACAGAAAGTGCGCCTGTGAAGGGGAAACCTATCGCTCTTAACGATGCTCAACGGCTTCTTAGCGCTGCAAAACGTCCCGATGCTGAACCCATTGAAACCCTGGACCTCCCCGGACCGATGGGGGAGAGCAATCGTCTGTCGCGCATACCGCGCGGGATCATTCTGTGCCTTGGCCCCACATTAGACGATGCTGAACGACAACGAATGGCCGCTGAGAGTATGGGGTGTACGGCTGTAGTGGTGGTTCCCGGCACCCGCGGGCTGGAGGCGCTCGACGGGGTTTTGTCGGTTGAGGCGTTGGAAACGCTTTATGGATTTGATGCGGTGGCGTTCTTTGCGGTGGAGAAGGAGGCGCACCGGGCCCGCCGGGCTCTCGCGGCACGAAAAGGGCCGATCATTCCTCTTTTAACAGAGGAAAATATGGCAGATCTCTGTGTGCTGGAGCGGCACCTTTGCGTGGACACCACTGCGGCAGGTGGCACCACCGCGTTGATGGCGGGGCACTCTTCTTCTTATGAAGCTGTTTCTTATGAAGCTGTCATCCCATAAACGCCAATGGCGTTGTCTGGAATCCATAGAATTGGTACGTATACCGTTTTTCAAGTGGCAGACGTTCAAGTCTATAGATCCCTGTCCCCGGTTCAAGCCCGGGGCAAGCTTTTTGCCGACCGCAAAAACCGGGATGACAGTCGCGCTCGGCTAATCCCTTTTGAACGCCCGCTGCCACCAGCCGCCGCGCTTAGGGCCTGACGGCTTCGGCGTATCCGGCGGTGCTTGGCGTTTTAAGGCTTCTTCGGCTGGTGCCTCTGCCGTGGCGTCGATTGGTTCGGGTGACGACTCAACCGGAATGCTATCATCGTTTTCCTCGGCAGTTTCTGGCTCCGTGGTGCTCACGGGCTCATCTGCTGTCTTCGCCTGAGGGGCCGCAACCTCAACTGTTGCAGAGACAGGGCTGTCTTCCGCCACAGGGTTTTCTGCGGTCGATGTCGTGTCGTCGGGTTGGGTGGGCGTGTCAGCGTCGGTAGGGCTCTCATCGTCAGAAGAGTCTTCTGACGACACTGCATCGCCCTCGGCCTTTTTCTTGCTTCGGCGTCCACCGCGTTTTCCGCGACGGCGGCGCTTAGGCTTCTCATCACCATCATCACCATCGTCGGTATCAGTCGATGTATCGTCCGCATCTGCGTCTTTTGCTTCGGCGTTTTCTTCGCTGTCCGACGTCGGATCGTCGCTTGGGTCTTCCTTCGCGTCGACGCCTTCATCATCGCCTTTACGGCCTCGACGCCGGCGACGGCGTCGTTTGGGCTTGCGCTCGTCGCCATCAGCGTCGCTGTCATCATCCGTTTCGACAGTCTTGGCGTCTGCGGTGTCCGCTTCATCTTCGTTCGACGCGTCCCCAAACTCGATGGGTGTTTGCTCTGGTTCGCGCAGGTCGGGGGCCTTGCCGCGCTTGGTGATGTCATATTGATCACCAGCCTTATCGCTGTCGCTTAAGATCTCAACACTGACTTTGTAGGTCTCTTCAATACGGTTCAGCCAGCTGCGCTTATTATTGAGGATATAGATTGCCACCTCATGGCAGGTGGTGGCGCAAATCTCTGCGGCGCGATCGCGCACGGCGGCTTCTTCGATAGAGCGGAGGATCCGCAACGCTGCCATCTCGACGGAGCGCACAACGCCCGCGCCATCACAGGTGGGGCAGGCGCGGGTGGTGCCGTCCACAATGCCGGAGCGGCGCCGCTGTCGCGACATCTCCATGAGGCCAAAGCCGGAAATATTTCCGATTTGAATCCGAGCCCGGTCGGTTTTCATCGCCTCTTTGAGTTTTTTCTCAACCGCGCGATTGTTTCGGTTCTCCTCCATATCGATGAAGTCGATCACCAGAAGGCCAGCAAGGTCGCGCAGGCGGCATTGCCGCGCCACCTCGACGGCGGCTTCGGTATTGGTCTTCAGCGCTGTGGCCTCGACATTGCGTTCTTTCGTGGCCTTGCCGGAGTTCACATCGATTGAGATGAGCGCTTCGGTCTGCTGAATAACGAGGTACCCGCCGGATTTGAGGGTGACCACCGGCTGGTACATCTCATCCAGCTGCCGCTCCACATCATGGCGAAGGAAGAGGGGCATGCGTTCCCGATAGGGCTGCACATTCTTCGCGTGGCTCGGCATGAGCATTTTCATGAAGTCCTTGGCGGTGCGATAGCTCTCATCACCTTCCACCAGGATTTCGTCCGTGTCTTTGTTGTAAAGGTCGCGAATGGCCCGTTTGATGAGGTTCGCTTCCTCGTAAATGAGGCAGGGCGCCACAGACTGTAAGGTTTGTTCCCGGATCGTATCCCAAAGCCGCGCGAGATAGTCATAGTCGCGCTTAATTTCCGCCTTGGTGCGCTTCGCACCCGCGGTACGGATGATAAGGCCCTGGCCCTTTGGCACCTTCAGTTCAGAGATGGCTTTGCGGAGGCGCTTTCGGTCGGTTGCATTCGTGATTTTCCGAGAGACCCCGCCGCCCCGTGCATTATTCGGCATCAAGACGCCATAGCGGCCGGCCAGGGAGAGATAAGTGGTGAGGGCCGCGCCCTTGTTCCCGCGCTCTTCTTTGACCACTTGGATAAGAAGGATTTGCCGACGCTTGATCACCTCTTGGATGCGGTAATTGCGGATGAGCTTTTCCCGCTCCCGCCGGGCGTCTTCATAGCGCCGCTTTAGGTCAGCAATCTCCGCGGCCCGTTCCCGGGCGGCAATTTCTTCTTCGCTGAGTTCTTTGGGTTCTTCAGGGGCTTCGTCTTCGGTTTCAGCGTCTTCCGACTCTGCTGTGTCGGTAGCTTCGTCACCTTCAACCTTATCGGCTGTCGTGTCGGTTGATGCGTCGTCGGCGGAACCCGGTTGATCGGCATTGGCGCCAGCAGTGGCTTCTTCTGCCGGTTGGCTATCAAGGGCCGTTTCAGGCTCAGCGAGAGGCGCGCGCTCGTCCGTATCGTCGGAATTATCCTCTGCGGTTACGTCGCTGGAGGAGCCGGCATTGTCGTCATCATCGCCCTCGGCGAGCGCTTGGGTGACAAAAGGGTCGTTGGGCGCAGATAAAGCGATGGAGCTTGGCCCTTTATCGTCATCATTAGGGACGTCCGTCTCAGCCTCAGCCTCTGAAGGAGCGGCGTCTACTGGTTCGTCTGCCTCGACAACGAGAGCAGAAGCGTCGTCATCGCCTGCAACGCTGGCTGCAATTTCTTCAGCATTGCTATCGGCGACTGCCGCATCTGGTGCCTCTGGGGCTTCCAGTGCAGCGTCCGTGGTTGCCTCGGCCGTTTCTACAGCGGTGGCGTCAGCGTCGTTGCTGGTATCATCACCGGCATCGGAGGCCTCACTCGTCGATGCCTCATCGCCATTCTCGCTATCGTTTCCACTGTCGCGGCGTCGATTTCGCCCGCGACCCCGGCCGCCTCGCCGCCGACGGCCGCGTCCCCGGCTTGGGCGGTCGTCGCCATCGTTATCTGAATCGGCACTTTTCGCTTCCGCGGCCTGGTCGCCTTCTGGCTCTTCGCCGACGGCTCGCGGTTCATCCTCGTCCACATCGTCAACGGCACTTTGGTCGAGTTCAGCCAGCTTTTCGGCAAGTTCTGCCTCTAAGGCTTCGGCCTCGCGCAGGATTTCCCGGTCTGAGACGGGGATTTGGTAATAGTCGGAGTGGATCTCGCTAAAGGCTAGAAAGCCGTGGCGATTGCCGCCATATTCTACGAACGCTGCCTGTAGGGAAGGTTCAACCCGCGTAACGCGAGCCAGATAGATATTGCCCCGTAAGGGCATCCGCGCCTGGGACTCGAAGTCGAAGTCTTCCACCCGGCCGCCGGAAAGCAGCGCAACCCGGGTCTCCTCCGGGTGGCGCGCGTCGATTAGCATTTTTTTGGACATCAAAATGGGCTCCGCGGCGGAGGGATCTCACGCCGCTGTTAAAAGTCAGGCTTGGCCCGTCACGATGAAGCGTAGGGGCGAAAACTGCCCCTAGGGTTCCCATCAATGACGTTATGAAAATGGCCAGCGCCATAACGTGTTTCCTTTCGGCGCTTCTACCGGGTGCGGGTGCACGCAGCCCAAAAGCGCCAACCTTTAATATGCAGCGGCGATCAAAGAAGGCCCTCTAATTTCGGGCCATTGATCGGCAACGCCGCTCGCTTCACTCGCCGCCCACGAGCGCTTAGCTCGCCTGCGGCCCGGTTGGAGAAGCACCCTCCCGGTAATCCATCCCCATTTAAGGGCAGATGAGGGGCCTGCGGCCAAACTCAACCCTGATGGGGGGAATTCTATTTTCCGGTCGACATCGACGCGATGCCGACAAACTCAAGAGGGCTTTTGCCGGAAGTCGGCAAAAGGTACAAGCGT
>CALFRH010000031.1 GCA_937919225.1 uncultured Parvularcula sp. | reverse complement strand
GTGGGCGAACCTGCTGGCAGCCGTCCTCAGTCAGAATGCAGCTGGAGCGGGCAGAGCGACTCGGGCTCGTCTAATCGGCTATTCGGTGCCAATCGCTCAATCCTTCAGAAGCGACGATTCGTCGGCAGACCCCGCCGCGATACCTAGGGGTAGGCTGCAGTGAAGCCACAACATCTTCGACAAGGCGCTAGAGCAGACTGAGATTTATCCTGATCTACTAGATACTTAGACCACTTCCTCACGCCAGAATGCGCGCCCAGCTCAAGTTCGCGCCCTCCGCCTTCAAAAAAATTGTTGTCTGTGGATAAGTTGCGTGTCATGAGTGCTGTAGTCGCAAAAAAGCGAAAATCGCGCACTTTAGCGACGAAACATAATCGACCCACCAAGAGGTCATGAGGGCAGCATGAACAGCAAGGCAGATTTCCCCGGCGCAAAATCCATTGCAGCTTCCATTTCTGCCAACGCTGCGCGCCTGTCGGATGCTCTCAACCATCATATGCGCAACAGCTTTCAACCGGAAAGCAGAAAGACGCTGCGAAAGTTTCACCCTGCAGAGGTCTCTGAGCTGACAGGCATCAGCATGTCGAACCTGAGAACGCGCCACCAGGAAGGTGATTTTCCAGAAGTCGAGACAGACTCTCGCGGCAGGCGTCTCTATTCCGCTGAAGAGATCGATCAAATCCGCAGGGTGATGGCGCGGACCGGTCGCAACGGGGAAGCTTACTTGCCAGGCCGGCGGGATGGCGATGGACTTCAGATCATATCCATCGTGAATTTCAAAGGCGGCTCCAGCAAAACAACGACGGCAATTCATCTGGCCCAACGTTATGCCCTCAGAGGGTATCGCGTCTTGGCCGTAGACATGGATCCCCAAGCCAGCCTAACGACCATGTTCGGATACCGACCAGAAATCGAATTTGCCGAAAGCGGAACGGTGTACGACGCCCTGAAATATGAGGACCCGGTTCCCCTGAGCCAAGTCGTCCGCAAGACTTACTTCCACAACCTCGACCTCGCGCCAGCCGGACTGTTGCTGTCTGAGTATGAAACCGAGACGGCTTACGCGCTTCAGCACAAGGTCGATCCTCCGTTCACTCAAAGGTTGGCCATTGCGCTCGATGAGATCGAAACCAACTACGATCTGGTGATCATCGATTGCCCACCGCAGTTGGGCTTCACGACGATGACGGCACTGCTTGCGTCAACCGGCCTCCTGATTACCGTCGTTCCGAGTATGCTGGACGTCGCCTCCATGGCGCAATTCCTAGAGATGGCCGGAGAAACCGTCAGAACTCTAGAGGAAGCAACAGGACCGATCGACTGGTCGTTCCTCAAGTACCTCGTCGCGAGGTTTGAACCGACCGATGTCCCGCAATCTCAGATGGCTGGGTTCCTTAGGTCGATTCTGCTCGACCAAGTTCTCACTACGCCCATGCTGAAATCCACTGCCATTTCGGACGCCGGGATGACGCAGCAGACGGTCTATGAACTAGAGCCGAGCCAGGTCGTCAAGAAGACCTTGGACAGGATACTCGAAAGCGTAAACGGCGTCGCAGACGAGTTCGAAAAGACGATTCAACAGGCTTGGGGGAGGACAGTCGAGTAATGGCGCGTAGAAACCTTTTCCAGCCCCCTCCCCCACCGGACACCACCGAGGACGTGGCAACGGCTGACCTTAAACCTCGATTCCCCAACACCGGTGCGATGAGCGGTGTGAAATCGACCCTGAAGGATTTATCCAGCAACGCTGTACGGGAAATTCCGGTCGATCTTATCGAAGAAGACGGGCCGAAAGACCGGCTTTCATTCTCCGATGCCGACGTCGCATCTCTTGCCGCGAGCATCAAGGACCATGGTCAGCAGGTGCCGATCATGGTCCGTCCGCTCGCAGACAAACCGGGTCGCTACAAGATCGTTTATGGTCGCCGCCGACTACGGGCTCTGCAATCGATTGGAGTACCGGCCAGAGCCTTGGTGCGCACTCTTTCAGACGAGGAGGCGATCCTTGCCCAGGGCCAAGAAAACTCGCACCGACTGGACCCTAGTTTCATAGAAAAGGCACTGTTCGCCGCGCAGCTGAGCAACAATGGCTACGAACAGCCAGTGATCCTCGACGCACTTGCCATCGACAAGCCTATGTTGTCGCGAATGACCAAGGTCGCCCGCACGATACCGGAGACTGTGATCCAGTTGATCGGCTCAGCGCATGGCGTTGGACGCCGCCGCTGGGAGGACCTAGCAGACAAGGCGAAGGACAGCAATGCTGACCTAATTCGGATAGCCTCCGATTTGGGCTTGGATCAGATCCCTACTTCGGACGAACGTTTTGCACGCGTCAGCGACGCTATCGCAGGACTTCGCAAAACCGCGAGGTCGACAAAGTCCGCAGCGCAGATGGTTATCTCAAACGACGGCAAGACACTTGCAGAGAGCAAGGATAGCCCGCGCGCTTTGACGGTGAAAATGTCCAAGGTTGATACCCCAGAGTTCGCTCAATGGATGCGAGACAACGCGGAAGTTGAGTTGAAACGTCTCTATGAGGCGTGGAAGTCGGACCAGCAATCCGACTGACAGACAGGCGAGCAGAGCAACAAAAAGGAGCACGAAAAACAGCCAGAAAAGAAAGCGCCCCCCAAGGTCATCCCCGGAGAGCCCAATCTGTTCTTAGCACCCTCAGATGTACCAGCTTCTCCGTAGCAGTCAATAACAACCGAATCGGTTGAACGATGATTTTTTGCCTTTTCTCAAGAAATCGGGGGATCCGGGCCTTTCCAGACCGGTTGTCGTGAAAAATTCATGGCATTTACTCAGGCATCCGCCTCCGTTGGAGAGCGGACAGAGATACTGTTGTCCGCGGACAACGACCGCCCCGAACGTCACATCATCATCGACACACTGCGCCACGCGGCTCCGTTGATGGGTCTAAAAGCATCAGTCATTGCGACGCTCGACGCGATGCTCTCGTGCCTTCCGCCGAAAAGACAGCACAACACCGTTTTCGCATCGAATGCCACACTTGCGTTCCGGCGAAATGGGATTTCCGACCGAACGATAAGGCGCCACGCAGCCATTCTCCAAGAACTCGGGCTGCTTGTTCGCCGTGATAGCTCAAATCGAAAAAGGTTCAGCAAGCGGAACGTAACCGAAGGCACCGCCCTTCGATTCGGGTTCGACCTCACACCCTTGTTTCAACGCTTCCCAGAGATCGCAAAGCTTGCCGCTCAGGCCCTTCGCGAAAACGACCAGATCGCCTACCTCAAAGCGAAGATACGAACCGCAGCAAGCAACATCCTGCAAGCCGAACCCGACGACGTTGACGCGTTAATCGCTATACGCACTCTTCGCAGAAAGCTATCACTGGATGAATGCTACAGCCTCTTGGCTGGCCTAGACGTCGAAGCCATGGAAGTCGAAGAACCGTGTGAAGCGGTCGACGCCGGAGCGGAGAAAATGTCCGGCAACGACGGCCAAAATGTCCGCCACCTTCATAACTCAAACAAAGAACATATTGATAAAAGAGACCAACAGACACCGAAAACTCGACCATCGCATCCAAGGGCAGTGCCCATTACCGTTCCCGAAATCCTTAGCGCCTGCCCGGAAGCAGCCCAATTTTCACTCAAACCAGTGAAAACTATGTCCGACGTGGTTTCACACGCGCGAACTCTCGCACCAATGCTCGGGATAGACTCAAAAAACTACCAAGACGCTCAAGAACACTTGGGCATAGAAGGGGCAGCGCTTACCGTCTGGGCCATCATGCAGTTCCACGACAAAGTCCAAAAGGTCGGTGCCTATTTTCGGTCGATAACGTCTGGAAGAAACAGCGCTGACTTCGTTCCAGAGCAGCTTGTTAGACGTCTCTGTCGGGCACAGCCACAACCGATTTACCCGGACAGCGCACTACTGCTTCCGCCAGAAATTGTCCGCGGACAACTACGGTCGCGGTAGAGAGGGGTTGTGAAAGGGATGACGGGAAGTGAGATCGGGAGAGTGGCTTCCGGCGCCCGTCGTGGAGAAGATCTGATGGCGAAATCTACCCAGAAAGTCACCCTGTCCCCGTCCCGGGACATTCCCTTCGACAAGCTCGTCTTGAGCCAGGCCAACGTCCGGCGCATCAAGGCCGGCATCTCGGTCGAGGAACTGGCCGAAGACATCGCCCGCCGCGGGTTGCTGCAGAGCCTGAGCGTTCGGCCCGTTCTGGCGGATGATGGGTCCGAGACCGGTAAGTTCGAAATCCCCGCTGGCGGTCGGCGCTTCCAGGCCCTGTCTATCCTCGTGAAGCAGAAACGCTTGGCCAAGACGACGCCCATTCCCTGCATCGTGCGGGATGCCAAGTCCACGATCCTCGCCGAAGACGACTCGCTCGCCGAGAACATACAGCGCGCTGCCTTGCATCCACTCGATCAGTTCCGCGCCTTCGTGGCGCTTCGGGAGAAGGGTCAGGGCGATGAAGAGATCGCGGCCGCCTTCTTCGTTACGCCGCAGGTGGTCAAACAGCACCTGAAACTCGCCGCCGTGGCCCCTGCCCTGCTCGAGCTTTATGCCGAGAACGAAATGACGTTGGAGCAGCTG
>CALFRH010000030.1 GCA_937919225.1 uncultured Parvularcula sp. | reverse complement strand
TTTGGTCAGTGACTGGAGTTCAGTCGTGTGCTCTCCGATCTCGTTTGGCAATGATTATCGCGTCTTCTTCTCTGACGAGAATCCGGAATTGGCGGCCTTTGAGGCCCTTCAAGACACTTATACCAAGAACGACAATCTGTTCTTTATGGTGCAACATCGAGAGGGGGAGGACGTCTTCCAACCGGAAGTCATGGAAGTTGTCGCTAAACTGACCGAAGGGGGGTGGCAAACACCCTATTCCATAAGGGTCGATAGCGTTACAAATTTTCAGTATACTTACGCTGAAGAAGATGATTTGATCGTCGAGGATCTTATTGCTGACCCGAGCGGCTTAAGTGCTGACGAGTTCGCCGAGCGGCGCGCAATCGCTCTGGCAGAACCCCTTATTTTCAAACAGCTCCTTAATGAGGATGCCACCGCCACGGCGGTGAACGTCGTTTTGCAGTACCCCCAAATTGACCCTAACGAGGTTTTCGAGACGGCAGCGTTCGCCCGGGCGCTACGTGATGAACTCAACGAAGCCTATCCAAACATCGAGGTGAACCTTACCGGCGTGGCGATGCTGAACAACGGCTTTGCGGAGAGTGGGCAGAGGGATTTCTCGACCCTGGTACCCGCTATGTTTGGCTTGGTATTGATCCTCACACTGCTGACGGTACGATCGCTCAGTGCAACGCTTGTGACTCTCGCCGTTATTGTCCTGTCCATTCTGGTGGCGATGGGGGCTGCGGGGATAATGCGGATTGCGATCACCCCTATCAGCATGTCAGCGATCATTGTGATCCTGACCTTGGCGGTCGCGGATTCCATTCACATTTTGTTGACGATGCGGACGAATATGCAAGAGGGCTTGGCTAAGCGTGATGCATTGATTGAGGCCATTCGCGTCAATTTCTTGGCGGTCGGCATCACATCGCTTACCACCATTGTGGGGTTCTTGGCGCTGAACTTCTCCGATTCCCCACCGTTCAAGCATCTTGGAAATATATCAGCAGTCGGTATTTTTGCGGCCTGGGCCTATTCGATCACCCTCCTGCCAGCGCTCATGTCTCTTGTGCCTTTTAGCCCTCGTGTACGAGAAGGCGGGGCGTCAGGCGCGCGGATGATGGAGGCCTTTGGCCGGTTTGTGGTTGGCCGCTACGCCATTCTTGCTGCTGTTTTCGCGGTGTTTGCGGGTGTGACCATCTCACAAATTCCGCGAATTGAGTTTAATGACCAGTGGACTGAATATTTCAGTCCTCGCCTTGACTTCCGCACTCAATCGGATGCGGTGGCCGAGGAATTCGGCATCTACCCCGTTGAGTTTTCTGTCCCCGCGGGGGAGCCGGGAGGCGTGTCCGAACCTGACTATCTCCAGCGACTTGAGGATTTTGCGAACTGGCTGCGGGCGCAAGACCAGGTGGTCCACGTTTATTCAATCAGCGACATCATGAAGCGGTTGAACAAGAACCTAAACGCGGATGACCCGTCGTTCTATCGTCTGCCGGACGATCGTGAGATGTCGGCTCAGTATTTGTTGTTGTACGAACTGTCTTTGCCTTACGGCCTCGATCTCAATGACCGAATTGATATTGATAAGTCGGCGAGCCGAGTGACGGCCACCCTGGGGCATGTGACAACGGGTGAGACCAAACAATTCCTGCGGGCGGCGCAGGCTTACATGAGCGAGAATTTCCCAGCGGCACTGCAGGCTCAACCTACCTCCGCCCAGGTGATGTTCACCTACATTACGGACCGGAACGTCGAACAAATGATCCGCGGGACCATTATTGCGGTAATTGTGATTTCCCTCATCATGATCTTGGCACTGCGCAATGCCCGATTGGGACTTCTCAGCCTTGTGCCGAATGGATTGCCTATTCTGACCGCCTTCGGTCTTTGGGCTATCTTGGTCGGTGAGGTTGGCTTCTCTATCTCGATTGTAGCGGCGATCAGCCTCGGTATCGTTGTGGATGACACGGTGCATCTCATGACCAAATACCTCCGGGCACGTCGGGAGCGGGCCCTTGAACCGAAAGAGGCCATTGTTTACGCCTTTTCCCATGTGGGGCTTGCGATCTTTGTCAACACTGTCATTTTGTCGGCCGGTTTTGCGCTCTTGATGCTGTCAACCTTTAAGGTGACGGTCGATATGGGCCTGTTGACGATGCTGTCTATCGGTTTCGCCATGATTTATGACTTCCTTCTTCTACCGGCCCTTCTTGTCTGGACGGACCGACCTTCAACACGTGCAGCCCCTGCCACAGCTTAGGAGACTTGACCCATGCTTTTTCGTTCAAAACTCGTTCGAGCGGCCCTCATCCTTTCGGCGGCGGCGATCGTCACGCCGGTGACTGCTCAAGACCCGACCGCCGATACAGTTGCACGCGGGGATACCGAAGCGACGCAAAAAGGATATGATATCGCGGCGCGTTCAGATCGGACCGACCTTGGCTTCGGCGACTCTGAAGTCTCGGCCCAGATGATCTTGCGCAACGCAGCGGGGCAGGAGACGACGCGGGACCTCTTCTTCCGAACCCTTGAAAAAGAGAATGAGACCGTTGGGGACAAATCCCTCGTGGTCTTTAACTCCCCTCGGGACGTAGAAGGGACAGCTCTTCTCTCTCACGCAAAAATTCTTGATGCAGATGACCAGTGGCTCTTCTTACCGGCCTTGAAGCGGGTGAAGCGGATCAGCTCAGCGAATAAGTCTGGCCCTTTCGTGGGATCTGAGTTCGCGTTTGAGGACTTCACATCTGTTGAACTTAATAAGTACACCTATAATTATATGGGTGAGGAGGACGTGGACGGCGTGATGATGGATAAGGTCGAGCGCTTTCCCCGGTATGAAAACTCTGGGTACACAAGGCAGATTGGTTGGACCGACCAAGAGGTGTTCCAGCTGCGTAAAGTCGAGTTTTACGACCGGAAAAACGACCTTCTGAAGACGCTCACCCTGTCGGATTACCGAGAGTATGACGGGGTTTGGCGTGCCCACCGTTTGTCGATGGAAAACCACCGCACGAACAAGTCAACGGACCTTGTTTACGAAGAATATACCTTCAAAACAGGGTTGGATGATGGCGATC
>CALFRH010000029.1 GCA_937919225.1 uncultured Parvularcula sp. | reverse complement strand
AAGCAGCACATCAAGCACGATCGTGATTTTCTCTTCGCTGGAATACTGCTTGCGCGTGTCGCTTGATTTCTTTGACGATCTTCTCACTTGGGGTCATTCTGGTCGTGCCCATCGCTCACTCCTCGGTGGCTTCGATTAGCACCAAACAGTTTCCCAACAGGAAAACCTTATTACGTCCCATAGGCGCTGACGGCAAACAATCCATCTCAATCCGCGAGCATAAGCCACATGCTGGTAAGGCACTTTGTCTTACGATAACACAAGGCCATGTTGATTTTCTTCAAGCCTTCGCTGGTTTTTCTCGCTGTACCAAAGACAGGTAGCACTGCGATTGAGTTGGCTTTGAGAGGTCGAGCGGAAATCGTCATCTCAAGAGGCCGCAAGCACATGAATGCGCGGGGCTTCCATAGCAAAATCGCGCCTTTTCTGAAAGATGCCTTCGATCAATCGCCGCAGACGCTCGCAGTCATGCGAGAGCCCTTGGACCAGATCAGCAGTTGGTATCGCTATCGTTCACGGCTAAAAACCGGACACCCGAGCTCTACCAAAGGTATCAGCTTTGATCAGTTTGTATTGGATGCTTTAAAAGAGAGCCCTCCACTGTACGCAAGAATAGGGAGTCAGTTCAGTTTTCTTACGTCTGCCACAGGGGACGTTCTCGTCGACCATGTTTTCGCCTATGAAAAACTAGAGATATTACATGACCTTTTACGCCAGTTTTTCGGCAAAGAACTGATTTTTCGTCAGGCCAATGTCTCTCCCCGATTGACCGTAGAACTTTCATCTAAAACTGCAGCTAAATTACATGACATCCGCGCTCATGAATTTGCTCTGTACGACAAGATCTTAAAAGCAGGCGGACAGCTAAATCGCGTTAAGTTATAAATAGGCCATTCTAGGCAGGTACTGCCAGCCCCTGATATTCGACGCAATTTTTAATTCAACGTCTGCGTGAAGTCATCAATGTTGCGAAAAAGGGTGATATGAAAGCCCCTGTTAGCAAATAGGAAGTCTCGGTTTGCTAAACCTGTTGCTAAGTTAAAGCTTCTCTCGGAAGCACACATTACCCACTGATAGGACAACCTGGGTGAGCGCTGGGCTCTGCACAACATAGGTTCATCAGAAAATCGCCCGTCATTCGTGAGGAAAACCAGCACTATTTGAGGATGTCACGGCTGATAAGCCAAAATCTGGATCATCGACCTGAGTACGGTGCCAACCGAGCAGGAAGCTGAAGACTCGCTATCGAAACTGGCGACTTGTATTTTTGCTGATCTGTTAGCAGCTCCTAAGCCTCTCTAAATGCATGCCGGAAGTAATCTGCAAGCGGCTTCATGAGATAGTTTAGCGGCGAGCGCTCTCCAGTCTGGATAAACGCCTCTACCGGCATCCTAACAACAATCGGCAGTCCATCTAGCAACTCCAGCTGTCCGTCGTCTGGCGCTAAATCGGCGGCGTAGTACTCCTGCCTAGTTTGCTGATCGAGCAGCACATCGGGCGAGACCCTTTGAACGGTGCCTTTGAGCTCCGGTGTGATGCGTGCTTCAAAGGCTGAAAACCGCATCTGCGCAACTTGTCCGATAGGCACGGCATCAACCTGCAAAGCGGGGACACGGACGGTCACGATTAGTTCCTGTATCTGCGGTAAGATGAAAAGCACCGGATCGGCTGGACGAATAACGGCATTAACTGTCCGGACATGGAGTTTATGGACCATCACATCGACGGGAGCTTTCAAATTCAGCCGTGAGAGGCGGTCTTCGAACGCTGCCGTCGTTCTTTCTATTCTGCGGCCCTCGCGGTCATTTCCCGGAGTTCTGTGACGATCTCTCCGCGCCGCGTTGTATCCTGCCGATCAAGCTCTGTGGAGATCTGCAAAATCTGTCCGCGATTACGTGCGATGGCTGCGACGGTCTGACCGCGCTCACCGGACAACCGGGCGTGCTCTCGGCGGAGAGCCAGAACTCGTCCCGCCGGGGTCAAACCGCGCTTCAGCAGGCTTTGCAAGTCCTCTATCTCCGTAGAGATGTATTCTAGTTGCGGATCTGAGGCAGCAATCTGGGCTTCTTGACAGACAGTCTCGGTTTCGGCCTAGGCTTGTTACTCCTGATAGGAACTAGTTAGCTTCGCTAGAAAGTAGTATACCTCAAGCAAATCAAAATCGGAGTAGGCGGTAAAGTGATCGTGCGGCGATTGAGCCTGCTAAGGTGGAAAAACATACAACATGATCGAACGATCACTGCATGAAGCTCAGCCCCGGCTACAGAAAAAGTAATGAAATGAGCAGCTTAATACCAGAACTGACGTTTCATGGCACTTTTCCGCGTTATCTGTCTCATCTCAATCGAAGCTACGCTTTCTGTTTGTTAAGCGAGCATCCTAAACTTCACCTACTTTTCCATATAGCGATTGGTTTATCCAATCTCAGTTCGGTAAGTTGATAGGTGCGGCCATCGACGTTCACCTCGTTTGGTCACCGAGCTAATAATTGGCATGACACACTTACAACAGTGGACAGTTTGAGTATGAAACAAGCAAGCGCTTTTCTAGATCGACAACGTTGTGGGTCAGTCATACTCGCGCTGCCGCGGAAGTTTGTACTGCGACGAAAGTCCAACAACCTCACATTGTTTTATGATCGGCTAGAAGAAGAACTTACCTCTGTGGGTATTGTTGTCGAACGCATCGCACTCAACAAACGGCCACATGAAGTACGCGGCAATCAGTCTAAGTTGATCCTATTACACAATGGCGCTCGGTCCCTCCCCAACGTGCTGAACTCTGGCCTGTCATACATCCCAGGATATTGGAACATCGACCGCAAAGGCGTGCGTGGGATGAGTAGTGCTGGCGATCTTCTTTTTGAGCCTGACACCGTTGATGTCGATAAAGCAGCTGCATTTTGCGATTCATTGCGGGAAAAATATGTTTTCCCAAGACGATCACAATACATGCAAGCTCGCGACAGTTCTGTCTTGCCCGAGCGCTTTATTGCAGTTTTCTTTCAAGGTGATAACCAGGAAGCCCAGAGGACGACGCGCCCATCTAGCGCTCGAATGCTTCAGTCTGTCGCTCTGGAAAGCGGTGATTTGCCGATAGTTGTGAAACACCATCCATTGAGAACCAGTGCACGAGACGTGCGGATGATAGGTTTATTGCGACAAAAGGGCGTCACCATTGTCGAAACAGATGCAAATGTGCATGACATACTCGCAGGCTGTCTGGTGACGGTGTCGGTCAGCTCTGGCGCCTGTTTCGAAGGATTTCTACACTCCAAGCCCGCAATTTTTTTTGGCAGAACAGATTTGAAAAACTTTGGCTACTCTGCGCAATGCCCTGATAGCTTCCGACAGGCGCTCGATAGAGCGCTACATGACGTCAAACCATTTGATCAATATGTCTACTGGTACTTATCCAGCAACTGTGTGGATGCTTCGAAACCTGATCTTTGGAAAGCTGTTCTCGCAAAAGCTCGGCATGCTGGTTTTGATACCAAAACCCTGTAACTGCATCGAGCGTCGACGCGATATACAATGCCAGTTTCGCCAAAGGCGCCGTTCTTCAGGCGAGTTCTATGCAGAAACCAATTTTAGATGAGACCTTGTGATCGAACCTGCTCAACTGCGGTCCCCCTTACCGGTATCGATCATAAGGCCTTTAGGCTAGCCTATCTTTGGTTCGAGAGCCGTCGCTGTGACTTCCGCCCGAAGGAACACTTGGTTGAAGACTTTAGTGCATCATTAGCTTGTCGGGCAAAAGACAAACTCTTGATCGCGACCAATGACTGAAACGATGAGATCGAAAAACTCGTGACATGGACGCTCTTTTCCACATTCAACCTAGCGTAGGCTCACCTCAACAGGTCCAACGATGGCGCAGTTTCATCACGTTAACGAGTTGTTAACAAAATGGTACGAGATTGATCACGTAAGGGAAGGGGTTTCTCAAATGATCTGGAGAAGATTATGGAAACCACGCAACACCAAAAATGTCATTATGAATACGACAGTCATAACTTATATGTTAGTCTTGGAAACATATCCGAGTTTCTGAGCCAGCTGAACTCTTCTATGATTAAAGCGTTCGACCCAGCAAGTCGCTCCGCTATTCAAAGCATTCAGAGCCAACTTAGTCACCTCAGGCAGAACCTTCGCAAAGACCTCGTCAACGATAGCACAAACCAAGGCTTGGAGAGTGTGCTACACGAGTTGGCCATGCAAAACACGAGGCAAGCGAGCGCTGGTTTGTCTGATAAAGTGTTAGCAACTTGGGCTGATTAACCTAGCGTTCACCCGCATGCTTTAGTGTGAGCTTATCGAGCCACTAAACTTATCAAAGAAAACCTCCTACTAAAGCTTTCAGGGCTCGGCTACTGCCGAGCCCTTCACTTTTTGAAGCAAGCTCTGTACGGTAAAGTCTATTCTTTTTTCAAGAGTTGAGCGATGAAGCGGATACTACTGGTCTGGGAGTTGACCCACGATGATGGTCTTTTCGCTGCCCTTCAGAACAATCGGCTCCCGCTACCAATTGAAACTGTTATTAACTGCTTCGCGAGACTAGATACTGCTTGGATTGACTTGGTCGTTGAGATCCCGGCGACCATCGATCCAGCAGACCTTGCTAAGCTAACCAATAGCGAAGGCAACTTGGGCTGGCTGCACTTTTTGAACATCGCTCCAGGTGATCTCACAACAGCTCGGTTATCGTATATTCGAGAGCTTGGAGCCGACGCTATTGGATTCATTGAGGGTAACGAAGTCCTCCCTAAGGAAGCTGTGTTCCGTTGGAGTGAGGTCAGCCAACTGGCAGAAGGGATCCTTGATAGATGTGGTGTCCTTATGGCAAGCTTGCCTACAGCCAGCGTGGTATCTTCGGATCGCATAGTCAGCAACGTTCACTATGCTGAGATCACAAGCGCCACTGTTGCCTTCTTCACGTCAGATCACGTTACAAATCTGATTGAGACGCCTCGTGCCGATTGGTTTACCACATTCGCGGGAGTATCAAACGTAGAGGCCGATAGTGTGCTTGTCATTTGTCAAGATTGGGAAATAAAGCAGCCAGTATCAACTGAGCATGTAGAAGTCTCAACCGCAGAACTCATCCAAGCAGTCACTCGTGATTTTGAGATTGACGCTGATGTCATAGAGAACTTCTGGGCTGGACAAACGATGATTTCGTCAATGTAGCGTTTTAGTCTTCGAGGAGAGGCTACGCGACAGACGTTTTTCGAATGCCTCTAGTTCTAACGCATCTTGTTCAAAACCGTTCTGCTCCAGAAAAGTGCGAAGGTCCTTTAATAGAGGTTCGATCCACTCGACTGATTTCTGTTTCGTGTTGGCCACGGTGTCACCCCTACATCTCTGAGTTGATCTTCTAGAAGCTAATCCAACCAGCTTGTTCGGAATCTAGATAAATAAACAATTAAGTATATATCGGCTATGTTAGATCTACCCAATCTAAAGGCGATTCCCATGATTCTATATGAACCCACTTCTGATGCCCGCGCCGAGGTCCGAAACAACTCAGAACCGCTTGTGAGAGAAAGCCGTGCAAAGCTAGAAAGCGCTGCCTGTGCAGTCGAGCAAACCGCTTTGTCACTGGCCGGAGTGATAGAGCATCCTCGAATTGCTCGTTTAATACTCTTGAGTCGCTCGATTAGTGACTTTAGCGATAGCATCTAACCTCTGTCAGAGCTCTACTCTTGCTAGAACTCCAACACCGCTGGATGGTTCGGTGTTGGCGAGTACCAAATGGCTCCTGGTCGATCTCCGAGTCTGGTCCAGCACAATAGACCACAAATGAGTACACCTTTCTCATCATTTTAATGGAACTTCCCAGTTCCGCCATGATTTTAGCAGGAAGCTGATTCTTTCCTCACGCAGGTTTCGCGTGAGTGTCGGAGATGGACTGTTTGCTTGTCCATACGCCCCACAGAAACGGAAAGGATCGCATCATGAACGAGCTCAACATCGTCAGATCTACCATCGGAGAGGCAATCGACAGCAAACTCTTTGGCGGTAATTTCTTAGCCTTCCGGGACCGCCTCGGTGACGGGACATATGATGACGTATCAAAAATGCTCAATCTGCAGTCGGCTCGCTTTCCTGGTGGCTCAGTTACCGAAGAGTTTTTTGATATCACTGCCCCCGACCAAACGACGATTATCAGCCATCTTACGGGGGAGATCGAAGAACGTCTGTCGCTTACAGAGTTTATCGCTTGGTGCAATGAGACTGCTATCCTACCAAGTATCGTTATACCGACGCGTCATGCTTTGACAGGTGATCATTATGGAGATCGCGTTGTGAAGGGCTCTGCAGTCGATGACGTCCGTGTATTCGTGTCTGATCTACTCGCAGGAAGATACGGTACGATCAACGACGTTACGCTAGAGATCGGTAACGAATATTGGGGCTCCGGGCAAATGACTGCGGCTGAATACGGTCGGGTAGCCAGTGCATTCTCGCTTGCGATACAGGAGGAGATTGACACTTTTCTGGCAACTCATGAACCTCCAGACCACTGGGTCGAACCAACTATCGCTGTTCAGATCGGACAAGCTGGTGAGGCCTCTCCAGCTGATGAGTTCGGATCAACTGATACCCAGAACGATGTCGTTATGGCGGAGTTTAACACAGCAGAAGCGGCAGCGGTTGATGCAGTCGTCGGCCACTATTATGCACGGAACGGGTTTGAGGCGGTGAACACGAATGAATGGGTGTTTCGCCGTTTAGATGCGTGGTCTGATAATACCAAGTTTGGAGAGCTTGAACACCACATCACCGAATGGAATGTGAGCGCCAGGAAAGCAGACGAGTACGGTCTGCAAAGTGCTTCTATGATCGTTCATATCTTCGCGGAATTTGTCGAGCGCGATGTTGACAGCGCTGTCATCTGGCCCGTGCAGCAAAATGCTCGAACTTCACTCTCGTGGAACGAAGGGACGAGTGATCTGACATTTTCTGGAGAAGCCTTTCGGATGCTAGGGGAAAATCTCATAGGCAGCTCATTGGTATGGAAGAGTATCTCTGAGAGCTTTGGCGGCTTCCTTTACGAGTCCGCAACGCATGAGTACCTCATTTTAGCGTCTCACTCTGAAACCTCTACGAGCTATGAGCTCGCATCAGACCAACTCGTTGACAGCTCAAATGGAGCTTTACTTACAAGGCTGGGCTCTAGTGGCGCAACAAATAACCAAAATGTAACCCCGCTGATGTCTACACAGAATGTTGCATTCGGTGAAGCTCCATCAATTTCAATCATCCTGGCCCCTTTCGAACTGGTTCTTTTAGAGATCAGTAAAGACGGTTCTGGGCTGGTCTGGAATGGTCAGCACAGTTCGTCGTCAAACCCTGGCGCGGACTTCGCAGACCAGATCGTTGGAACCGAAAGCTCGGACATTTTACACGGCATGGAAGGGAATGATGAGTTGCGCGGTCAAGGAGGCAATGACACTCTTTCCGGAGGAAGGGGTGACGATCTCATCGACGGGGGCGACGGATCTGATCTGATATTCGCGGGTGACGGCGACGATCTCGTTTATGCTGGAAATGGTATGGATGTCGTTCATCTCGGTGCCGGGAATGATCGTTTCGAAGACAACTGGCAAGCGGGGTCGTGGGGGCAAGACACAATCTATGGTGAAGAGGGCGATGACAGTATTTTTGGGCGCCTCGGTGATGATCTCATTTTTGGCGGCGAAGGCGATGATCACCTTGAGGGAGGTGAAGGTATGGATAGCGTTTATGGCGGCACAGGAGATGACAGGCTGGAAGGCGGCAGAGGTCGCGATGAGTTGACTGGTGACGATGGCAATGACCTGTTGCTCGGCGGAGACGGCTACGACAAGCTTTTTGGCGGAAATGATGACGATGTGCTTTATGGGGGCAAAGGTAACGATGTCCTAAAGGGCCAGTCTGGCGACGATATTTTGCATGGTGAAGCTGGTGCAGATTTGTTGCTGGGCGGGGACGGTAATGACACGCTTTACGGAAACTGGGGACGTGACGAACTCTTCGGTTACGGCGGAGATGACACTCTCGATGGCGGAGATTTAGACGATCGTCTTTCTGGCGGGCTCGGAGATGACAGGCTTATTGGTGGTCGAGGCAATGATATACTCAATGGTGGCGCAGGTGCCGATGTCTTTGTCTTCGATGACGACAGTGGACAGGACACAATCATTGACTTTAACTACTTTAACGACGGCGACCTGATATCGCTGAACGAACTGCAAGACGTTCAAGGCTTTGATGATGTGCTCGAACATGCCTCAAACACAGCGGAGGGTCTGTTACTTGATTTTGGCACACAGATTGAGGTGCTCGGTCTCTCACTGGAGTCTGTTCAATCCGAGATGTTCATCTTTTAGCCTTAACGACGTTAGACCCAGCTATGAGTGTCTCTTTTGGACGGCGATCTAGCTAGCACCCTCACGAGAGCAAACTAATCGGGTTGATGCACTTACTGTCTTTTCTGCCAACGCAATCAATAGGCCTTCTATAATTGACATCTTACACCTTAAAATTGCAATATTATTAGTAATTTTAATTTAGAGAATATTGCCATGAAAACATCTAATTATGGCGCTGCACGCAGCGTGCTCGGTCTGGCTGAATTTTTGATGTGGGGTGGGGTTGCTCTCGGCGTCGTTCTAGCTCTGACAGGCGCTAAGGCGGCCACAAACAGCTTTGGTGGCGTTACTGCTATTGCAGGTGCAATACCTGGTCTCTCAATCGCACTCGCAAGTTTTGTTGGTGTGGTGCTCGTGCAAATGGCCAAAGCCAACGTGGACACCGCAGACTATACCTACCAGATGCTCGATGTCTCGCGGCAGAACCTCGAGGTCTCCAAACAAGCCCAGAAATCCGGTGCAAAGGCTCCGGCGACATTCGCCGAGCTGGCTGATAAAGAAAGCCCCAAAACGCCACCGGCCACAGCACAACCGAAAGCCTCCTACGCAGACACTCCCAAACCCGCCAACGAACCAGCTCTTGCAACTAACCCAAGCAAGGTGATGGATTATCGCGGCTCCGAGATCACCAAATCAGCGCATGGTTATCATGTGGACGGACAAACCTTCGAGAACATCGCGTTGGCGCAATCGTTCGTGAATGATCGAGCTCGCGGGATCACACAACGCGCATAGCCTGGCAAGTCGTAGACCCACATACAGACCCCCAACCCGTATGGGGGTCACGTATGGGGGCTCTGGCTGAACATAGCGATACGTAGCCGAACACATTCATCAAATTCGTCTCGTGACTTCAGCCTCTCCCCGAGGCTTCAAGACCCACCCAGAATAACAACACCCAATCCGTTTCACTCCCCCCTAGCGCCCTCAAAGACAGGTCTTCGATGCGTATTTCAATTGAGCATAATCCAGTTCAGACAGGCTTGATCTTCAAGACAGCGGTGTTTGAAGTGGCAACGACAGTTCTCTTCACCCACGAAGAAATCCAGATCTTTCGTCAGCGCGGACTGCAGTGCGTGAAGGTGTTGGATCGGCTGCCCGCCACGGCCAAGGTCGATTAC
>CALFRH010000028.1 GCA_937919225.1 uncultured Parvularcula sp. | reverse complement strand
TATAAATAAACATTGATAGCAGCTTGTAATTTAATATGCATATTATTGACTTGGCCGGCGATTCGCGGGCTCCACGTTTCGGAAAACCTAGCGAATGAATGATCAAGGTTCTTCGGACCGTAAGGCGAAACATGATTATTCACGTCTGCGACGTCTCGTTGAATGGATCTTAGTTGTTCTTCAAGCTCAGGGCTATTGGCGGGGTATTCGCCGTCCAAGGCGGCGGTGCCGATGGTAAAGCCGGCCGCGCCCGACCGACGGACGATTTCAATACGGTCGCGGCTGCCTATGGAGCCCGCCACAATGACCGGTTTGTCGACAGCCGCACAAACAGCGGCAATCAAGCCGGTTACATTTTCCGAGGACCTGTAAGCGAGCAGATCTAATCCATCTACGCCATTTCGAGATGCGAGCTGTGCCGCGCTTTCAGCAATATCGTCGATCGATCCCGTAAGTACGCTTGGATGTCCTTCAATCTGGCCGGGGAAGGGGAAGTACTGGAGGCCTGTTCCTTCAAGAAGCGGCAAAACCGCGTCCACATGCGTGCCGCCCAGCAGAATGTCGACGCCGATTTCAATCGCTGCCTTAGCGGAGGCGACTTCACTTTCCTTGTCGAGCGAGACGACTTCGAGGTAACTCGTCGCCCCGCCAGCCTTTATGGCCTCGTTGAGCTTCTTAAGGCGGTCAAAAGGAAGCCCAACATCTTTGAACCCGATATGATGAACCCCCGCGGCGAGCGCTGTTTTCAAATGCTGCTCTGCACTATCCACGGTTTTATCATTTCGTGTAAGCATGAAAATAAAACGCACGCCCATTTACGCAAACTCCTTTTGTTTCGTCGCCGCCAATTGGTTGGCATACTGTATGGCTGTTTCAAGACTAACCGGGTCGGCAATGCCCTTGCCGGCGATATCGAACGCGGTTCCGTGATCGGGGCTAGTGCGGACAAACGGTAATCCCAGTGTAATATTCACACCCTTTTCAAGTCCCATATACTTCACGGGTATCAAGCCTTGATCATGATACTGCGCAACAACCACATCAAACTGGCCTTTGCGCGCTTGCATAAAAACGGTGTCGCCAGACCACGGGCCGGAGACGTTGAGCCCCTCTTTTTGGGCGGCCTTGATGGCGGGCGTGATGATTTCGATTTCTTCGCGGCCAAACAATCCGCCCTCGCCCGCATGCGGGTTGAGGCCGGCGACAGCGATGCGCGGATTGGCATAGCCTAAGGACGTCGCCCCTTCATGGGCGAGCCGAATGGCGGCCATCTGGGCGTCAAAGTCTGCCGCCTTGATCGCGTCTGCAAGAGAGCAATGGATAGTCACTAAAACGGTTCTGATTTCATCATTACCGAGCATCATCGCAACATGGTCTGCCCCGCCATAGTCGGCGAGCATTTCAGTGTGCCCAGGATATTTCACCCCAGCGGCCGCAAGCGCTTCTTTATTAATCGGCGCCGTGACGATGCCGCTAACATTGCCCGCACGTGCAAACTCAATCGCTTTCACGATGGCGTCAAACGCCGCTTTACCGCTCACAGGGCTGACTTCGCCAAACTCTGGTAAGACGCTGAGGTTGGAGCTTTCGAGGACGTTGATGGTGTGATGATCGAAAGACGCCTCGGTTATGTCCTGCAGCGGTCTTACGGACATGTCGACGCCGGTGATGCTCACAGCTCGTGTCATCACGTTCGGGCAGCCGAAAACGACATATGTTGTCGCATCAGTCTGTTTCGCAAGACTCATAGCGATGATTTCCGGCCCGATTCCAGACGGATCGCCCATTGTAATGGCTAAGGGGGTTATGGTATCTGTCATGCGTAGCATGCTACATATTTTGGTAAAGATATTCAACCGCGGACCGAAGTGTTTCCGGGTTGCCAAAGCCGCCAGCTTTCATGCCTAAAAAAAGTGACCTGCCATTGTCCAAACGTGTGTGCCCAATTGGGAAGCCGGGCTCAAATTCGCCGATCAGACCGAAGGCGTAAACGCCCAGTTTATCAAGCAATGCCTGCATTGTATCACCACCTGTGGCGATAATTGCTGCTATTCGCGGGTCTGCGAGGGCGCTAACGGCCTTGTCCACTACGTCGGCCAACACTTTGTTTGGATCGTCCTTACGCTCTTCAGCTACCGTGATACACGTTGCAATTGCCATTTGTTCAGCGCGCCTTGCTTGGTCTCTACTCACTTTATTGGCGCTACCTACAACAATAAGCGTTTGTTCCGCGACTGGCTGCAATATCTGTCGTGAAGTGTCGCATGCGACCGTCTTTGCAAGCGCGTTCGCTAAACCTGGCGATCCCACCCATAGGACGCTCTCCGGGTTATCGACGGCCGCAACCTGGGTATCTAGGTCCCCTTGGCTTTCTGCATCTAGGATGACGACCCCGTTCAACTCTGAAGAAATCAGGTCAGTGATGCGCGAAGTTGTTGCTGGGTGAACCGGGTCATTGGCATAGGAACTATCGCTGACCGGAACACCATCAACATATTGAATACCGTTTATAGTGGTACGACCGGCGTCCGGAAACGCTGGTGCAATAACGATGCGATTGCGTCGGCTTGATTTGTACGCAGCTGCCAGTTCTTCTCGAACATGACCGCGCAACGTTGAATCAATTGTTTTGTAGAGGATTGGCGCACTCGCAAGTTCGGAAGTGGCGTGCGCCACGCGTTTTGCGGCGTCCCCCGCTGTTGTCGAGCGGCTGCCACAATCGACCGCAACGACTTTGCTTTCTGTGGCGAGGCTATGCCCCGTCGACCCCCGGAGGACTTCCACGCTAAGCCCTTTCTTCACAAAAGGGCTTCCGCCATCAGCGGCGCTTGTTAGATCATCAGCGATGATGCCTACGTGTATAAAATTGAAGCTAGATTGATCCATACGGTGTTTTTAGCAGATCAAAAGCGCTTTAAAATCGAATTGATCTCACACATTTTGGTGATAAAATGTCACCTATGAAGCGGTCTGATCTTCCTTGTTTAGACGATTTACGCGCCTTTGAGGTTGTGGCGCGGAGGGGGTCCATGCGCGGGGCAGCGGACGAGCTTGCACTTACCCACGGTGCTGTCAGCCGGAGGGTGGCGAAGCTTTCAAAGGATTTGGGAATCACGCTCGTGCGGCGCGACGGTCGCGGCGTTGCCCTTACGCCCTCGGGTGAAAAGTTGGCTCAGGTTGCTCAGCAAGCATTGGGTCTAATTTCTGACAGTGTGACAGATCTAAGGCTTGGCGATAAAAGCGCGCCGATTGTCATCTCGTGCGAACGATCGGTTGCGATGAGATGGTTGATCTCACGGCTGACTTGGTTTCAAGATTTGCATCCTGATATTCCGGTACATCTGTCGGTAGGGGGCGGTCGATTGAATTTCGCCAAGGACGGCGTGACGTTAGCCATTCGGCGAATGGACTTTCCGGTTGATCCGGACTGGTCGGTCGAGACTGTTTTCTCTGAATCAATGGGCCCTGTCATGCAGCCTTCCATGATCGCTGCGTTTCGGTCCGGCGATTACATCGGTCTTGGCGCGCGTACCCGTCCTGAGGCATGGTCGAATTGGCTTACTCAGCAATCGGATATTAAGGGACCAAGAGAAGTAAGGCTTTTTGATCACCATTTCCTAATGGCAGAGGCGGCCGCCAGCGGTTTGGGCGTTGCGATGTCGCCAAAGATTGTATCTATAGACGATATATCCCGCGAACGCTTAGTGGCACCCTGTGGGTTTGCGTCAGATGATACGAATTATGGTCTTATATATCCGAGAAGCCCAAAACTATCTGTAGACACTGTGACGCTCATCAAGTGGATGAAAGGTATTTTTGAGTCTGTCCATTGACCTTGTATTCCCCCGCATTTCTTGCAGGTTGTGCACCATACAATTGTTAAGTACGGATCTTTTTTGTGCTTCCAAAGCCAAATTGCTTTTTGCCTGACGACCCCATACCTTAGAAATTGATAATCTCAATGATTGACTGCATTTCTTCAAAAACATAGCATGCTACATTAAAGGTAAGGTTATTATGTCAACGAATCACCTCTTAGATCCGGAAATTCGTCCCATCATTGAACAACTTCCTTCTATGGAGATGTCGCTAGCGACGCTTCCGATGGTTCGTCAGGCGACGGCTGAGATGATGTACGGAAAATCTGATGCCGATGCGGTCAATGTTACGCGTGACGAGGTTTACGCGCCGGGCTTGAATGGTGGCCCGGATGTGCGGTGTCTTCGATACTCATCCAACGCAAGGCGAACACCGTCACCGGCTTATATTCATATCCATGGCGGCGGATATTTGCTCGGCGCGCCAGAAATGATGGATATTTGGAACCTACAAGCGGCTGCGGAGCAGAGTCTCCTAGTGCTTTCGGTCGATTATCGGCTGGCGCCGGAAAATCCGATTCCTGCTCCCCTTGATGATTGCTATGCTGTGCTTGCCTGGGTGCATGAGAACGCTGAAGCACTTGGCGTTGATCCAACACGGATCGCCGTTGGCGGTGAGAGTGCTGGTGGCGGTCTTGCCGCGGCTCTTGCCTTAAGGGCGCGGGACGCCGGCGATTACCCCATACATTTTCAGCTGCTGGTCGTTCCTATGATTGATGACCGCACAGGTACGGCAGCTGTGCCTGGCCATCCAACTACGGGTGAGTTCGTTTGGACACGGGAGAAAAACCAGCTTGGATGGAACGCCTATTTGGGGGATGCGCCCCGCGCCGCCCCACAGGTGCCTTCGCGTGCAGAGACATTACGCGGGCTGCCAAGCACATGGTTAGCAACAGCGCAACTTGATCTGTTTCGTGATGAAAACATTGAATACGCTCAGCGCCTGATGGATGATGAGGTGGCTACAGAGTTAGCTATTTATCCTTCCGTCTGCCATGGCTGGCAAATGGCTGAAGAGGCTGCGGTATCAAAGCGTTATAAGAGAGACTATTTTGAAGCACTAAGACGCGGCATAGACGCAGAATTGATTTAGTCTTTTCGCTAAGTTCTCAAACGATATTCATACAAACTCTTTATTCTTTCAAATGAATAGGGAGAGTGGCTTTCTCATTGCTACCATGCACTTTGATTCAGTCTCAGGGGGAAAGTGCCATATTGCGCGGCCATCCCCTCAGCTCAACGTCACCTCGGACTGTCTTGAAACGCGCCATGATATACTTATCTTCCGTATGCACCACTTGGATAGGGATACCTAACTTCTTGAAGAGTTTGGCGAGTTGGTCGGCGTTGGGTGCGCCGAGTTGGAACAGTTTCATTTCCAAATCACTGGCAAGGCTATCGGCAGGGTGGGGGGTGTTGCCCCAATCAATGATAATTGGCATGAGGCCATCAAAGTCTGGCTCATCAAAAAATAATAGCTGCCATTCTAACTTATAGCCATCCGGTGTTATGCGTGAAAATGGAGTAGGGCCGATCGTGGTGACGCCCATCTCGCTGCATTTCTTCGCAAAATCGGCAATGTTAGATGTCCGTACAATGTAGCTGACCAACTGCGGCTTCGTTAGCTGTTCCGTATTCTGACGGAAAGTCGACTGTGCGTCGCTATCTTCGTTGGGCGCTAACACTTCAAAGTAGAGTTTGCCCTGAAGGCCGTACAACGCGTTATGGGTGCCAAGGCCGTCATGTTCGCCGCCATAAGGGGAACTTACACAAAGGTTTTCGTGGATATAGTCAACACCGTCCTCAAGTCGGGCGACACCAAACATGAGATGGTCAAGCTCATTCTTCATCAATAAGCCTCTACTTCGTATGATCGTAACCCATTAGCCTTTGAGTCAGAAGTGCGTTGTTCCGCAGGCGTGATGTCAAGATACGGATGACCGTTATGACGAACAGCCGTAGGTTCTTCGGTGTTAGGCGATGTCCAACCAAGTTCATGAGAACTTATCACTAAGTTTCTATCCATCACCGGAAACCATGCTAGACATCATTGCATAAAATTCATCGTCCCAAGGGGGACGGAAGGGCGCATCGATCGGTTCGGGCGCCTGCTTATAAATGGGCATGGCATGTGAATTCTCTTTAAATCCGAAGATACCGTGCATGGAGCCAATACCGCTTGCGCCAACGCCGCCGAATGGAACGGTTGAATGAGCCGGATGAGCCGCGACGTCATTAATATTCACGCCACCAGCATGAACGCGAGCTGAAAATGCTTCGATTTCATCGCTGTCTTGACTAAAGAGGTAAGCGGCTAGAGCACCTGGCCGCTCGGCAATATAGTCTAAGCCTTCTTTAAAGTCTGATATTGTCTTTATAGGAAGAATAGGACCGAATATCTCTTCCTTCATAATACGCATATCGTCAGTGACGTTTAAAACGAGTTGAAGTGGCATCTTCTGTTTTGGTGTGTCATTTCCATAAATATTAACGACTTCTGCGCCTCTGCCTACCGCGTCTGCCAGTAGAGACTGTAGCCGTTCAAAGTGATGCTCATTCACAATTCCGCCATAGTCTGGATCATGCGGTCCGTCTGGGAACAGTTTAGTCGCAGAAGTCTTTATACCATCTATGAAGGCTGGGATATCCTGTTCGCTGACAAGCGCGTAGTCAGGCGCTAAGCAGACCTGACCGCTGTTCATCAGTTTTCCGTATGTCAATCTGTCCATATGTAATGGTGTAAGACCATCGGCGCCGATTAAGGTGGGGCATTTGCCCCCGAGTTCTAAAGTGACGGGCGTTAGATTCTGTGCTGCGGCCGCCATCACCTTTTTGCCGGTTTGTGTTGAGCCCGTGAAAATGAGGTGCCCGAGCGGAAGCGCGCAGACTTCTGCAGCAAGTGCTGCGTCACCTAAAACGCATGCTACGTCCTGGGGATGGCAAGCCTCTTCAACGATTTTGGCGATGAGCTCGGCGCTACGAGGTGTGATCTCCGATGGTTTGACAATGATGCGATTGCCCGCCGCGAGCGCGTCGGCCAGCGGGGAAAACACTGTGAAGAACGGAAAGTTCCACGTCCCCAAAATGCCCACGACGCCGCGAGGTCGGTATTGTAAGCTTAATGCGGCTCCCCCTTGAGCGAAGTACTCTTCCGGTTGGCACCGTGTGGGTTCCATCCACGACTCAAATGTTCCTAATGCAGAGCGCAAAGGGCTAATAGCCCCCAGGACATCGACCTGGATCGCGTTGCGTTTCGAGCGGTTGCCAGCGTAGTCGGTGGCGGCAGCCTCACAGATAGCGTCGCTGTACTTTTGCGTGATCTCAATAAGCTGACGCATATTTTGTGCTCGCAACTCAGCTGACGGCGTACCCAACGTCCGAGATGCACGCATCTGCATTTCAAAAAGTTTGTGAAGTTCCATGCGTGTGGTCATGCGACTGTCCTTTTTTAACTATTGCGCCGCCAGCCAGATCGTTCAGCATCTTGAATAGGGAGCAGCGCGATCCCAGATTTATACACCAAGCGTGCGGTCCAGTTATATAATTTGTATGCTACGTAGTAGAGCGTATGACCGGCATTTATGCAACGCATTTAAGCTGAAGCCCTTTTCCGCCCTCTATGATGCATGGTCAGGCGGAGCAGTGATGGCCCTCGAAAAGACAATGAGGGTATCAAATAAAACGGGCGGCCCCAGGGGCCGCCCGCGTTGTTGTGAGACTTAGGTTTTGACGACTAAAAGTCTGCCCGCAGCTTTACACCGAACATTCTGCGCATGCCGGGTACCCCTTCAGTGATGAAGGTTGGCTCCCCAAGCGCCGGATTTTGTCCGCTGAGTATCCCTGTTCCACCATCCGGCGAGCCAAGGCCGTCAGTAAATGCAGATAGAATGTACTCTTCATCTGTCAGATTTTCGACAAAGGCAGTGATTGAATAATTATCGAACTGATAACCCGCCCGGAGATTAAAGACAGTGTAGCCATCAAACTCGACAAGATTCTCTGCTGTTTCAAAGAAATCAGTCGCACCAGTCAGTTCAGATTGGATGAAGAGCCCGCTCTCATGTTCATAACGCGCTGCGAGGTTATAATCCCATTCAGGAATATTTGGGATTTGATTGCCATCAAGATCTACGCCGTTGATTTCAGCGTCAGTCGTTAAGAAGCCATCGCCATCTTGGTCGCCGGGTTCGACAAACAAGTAGGTACCGTACTCGGACTTCCCGTAAGCAACGCCACCAAAGATCGTAAGGCCGTCGATGGGTGAATATGAACCGTCGACCTCAAAACCATAAACAGTCAGTTCCTCGGCGTTTTGCACCGCTACGTTAAACGCATCAATAAACACCTGATCCTGGAAATCATCGTATATTGAGTAAAACGCAGCCGCATTCAATGTCAGACTTCTATCCGGCGATTGGAAATTGAATCCACCTTCATAGCTCCACGCAGTTTCCTCACCGTAGGCAACGCGATCGATGATTGAAACGGCGACGAGGCCTGATGGTAACCAGCCCTTCGATGCTGAAGCGTATACTTGAAGATTTTCATTAACTTGATAATCATCTGGGAAGCGAGTGATCCACTCATTGCAATCCACCTCTGCATCGACGAATGGAATTAAGGTCAGAAAACCTGATCCGTCCGTTACCTCAACACTATCTAATTCACGCGTTGCCCATGAATACCGCAGAGCGGCTGCGACCGACAGGCGATCCGTCACTTCATATCCAACGCGGCCGTAGATACCATACGTTTCTGCCGCACGTTGCTGATCGAAAACCAGATTATCTGCAATCAAGGCGAATGGCGACGCTGTTATAGGGAAACCTTCAGCCCAAACTCCCCGATTGTCGATCGATAGGTCGGTGTAGGAAAAACCAAGAAGCCAATTCAGCTTGTCGTCAACCGGTGAGGCGAGGCGAACATCAGCATATATTTCCTCAGCTGTGTTTGGATCAGTTATCCCAATGGGGCCTACGTCGGTAAAACCGAGGAAGAAACCGGGATCTGTTGGCGGCACAAAAGGGTTAATCTCAGGGAACAAACCATTCCCAGGACCCCCGTTTGAGTCGAACGTGTCGACAGAGCTGCGATCGCGATAGCCAAGATCAAACGCCAGTTCGGCGAACCCAAGCTCGAACGAGCCACCTAAACCAGCGGTAAAGGTTTCTACTTCTTGTACGGTAGCCGCATCAAAGCCCGTTTCGAATTCTTCGAGCTCGATGCCAAACAGCGTGTTGTAAAGTGCGCGGTCTGTTGGGACCCGATATCGACCAAGATCAGAATCAATGTCTTGATAGGATAAAACTAAGTCAAGCGCAGCATTGTCTGTTGGTTCGTAGGTGACGACCCCACGGACTGCTGCTGTGGTCACGCTTTGATCAAGACCAAAAAAGCTATCGAGGTTGCCGTCGGAAGATGTTGCGAACACAGCTAAACGAGCGCCAAGTTTATTAGTGATTGGCCCGCCAACAGCTGCTTGGATTTCGTAGGTCTCTCGATTCGCGATTTCGAAATCAACATAGCCGTTCAACTCGTCACCTGGACGCGCGGACTTCACGTTAATGACGCCCGAGGCCGAATTGAGGCCAAACAGTGCTGACTGTGGACCGCGAATAACTTCGACTGACTCAATATCAAACAGCATTGTGCTGATCGCTTCGAAATCGCTGATCGAATTGTGATCAAAAAGGATCCCAATACGCGGCTCAACGTTAAAGATTTGGTTGGCGACGCCACGCAGGGTGATAACTGATGCTGTTCCGGGGCCACCCTCTGTTTTGATGTTGAGGCCCGCAGTAAACTGATTGATCGATTCTAAATCATCAATGTTCAGCGAATCGAGTTTATCTCCAGTGAGGACCGCGATGGACGCCGGAACATCTTGAAGGCTTTCCGCTTGTTTATTCGCTGTGACGACGATTTGATCAAAGACATCATCATCTTGAGCGAGTACCGCCGATGGCACAAAGGCTAACGCTGTTGATAAAAGAGTGGTTTTTAGTGTTTTAGTATGCATAACGCTTGTTCCTATTCCCCGTAGTTACTGCTTCACAACGAAGCCAGCCATTGGTTCGTGTGACATCGCGCATAGGGACTTTACCGAAGTTCAGCTTGTTTAAATCCGCTACGAGCGAACAACCTTCGACAGATAAAGTACTTTGAAAACCATGGCCTGCCAACACATAGCATGCTATGTAATGTACCGTGGTTGTGTGGGTGTGCAACAGTTTTCCGTTGCATACTACGTAATATATTTGCTATTTTAGCATGTGTTGCAAAAATGCAAACCGAACATAGAGCCTCGGCCGTAAAGACCGCTCGCCTTTCTGCTGAGCCCTCTCTAGAGGTGGTGGTTCGTGCAGTTTAGGAGTTGTCAAGCACGGGCTTCCCCTTGGCTGCATGGGTTGAGGGAACCTTTAAAAGGGCAAATGACGTTTTCATGGTAAAGATTGTTATGCTGGGTATTATCGTTCTTCTTGTCATCGTCTTCTTTCTTATGAGTAATTGGCGTTTTCGGAGCGCAGTGGGCTCGAAGTTATCAAAGATGCCGGCAGCAGAGAACGATATTCAGGTCCAACAGGGCGTACGCATCACAACGCCAGATGGCATTGTATTGGGCGCAGACCTCTACCGGCCCAAGGGGGATGGGCGTTATCCGACAATTGTTACACGCACGCCCTATGGTCGTCGTTTTGCCGCGAAGGGGGAGGCAGAATATTTTGCGCGACGTGGATATAATGTGCTGTTGCAGGATGTGCGAGGAGCGGGCGATTCGACGGGTACCTTCACGCCGTTGTCAAACGAAAAACGCGACGGGGCCGCGACGGTGGAGTGGGTAAAGACCCAGCCTTGGTTTAATGGCGATATCGCGATCTACGGCATTAGTTATGTTGGGTACACGGCGAATGCCATTGCGGTGCAAAATGATCCATCTGTCAAAGTGCTTTTCTCAGCGATTTCCCCGAGAGGGTTTAGAGATCTCATTTACACAGGAGGGGGATTAAACCTCGACACCTCATTGATGTGGACGTCGATGGTCAATGAGCTGAAGAAAGCGGACTATAAAATGACGCTTTCATTGCAGCTAAAAATGATTCCTGTGATGGTTCAGGGCATGGAGGGGTTGAAGGTTCCTTATGATCACTTACCCTTTGCGAATGCGGATTCTGAGCAAAACGGAACACCGATTCGAAATTTCCAAACTTTTGTACAAAGTGCTGATCCTGATGCGCCTTATTGGCGCGACTCATCCCTCACGGAAGAGGAGGTCGCGGGCATTCAGGTGCCCGTCTGTCTTGCAACCTCTTGGCACGATATAGTTCTTCCCGACGTGTTGAGGAATTATGAAACACTTTCATCTATGGGAAAGCAGCCAATCATCTCTATCGGGGTTGGAGCCCACGGGAATGATAAGGAGCAAAAACGGTATCGGCGTCTTGCGAAGGCCTGGTTTGATCATCACCTAAAGAATATGCCACTGCCGATTGGTGATAAGCGTGTTCAGTTTAATATTATTGGTACAGATGAATGGATCGAGACTGAGAGTTGGCCTGTGAGGGCAAAGCCTCTGCGGTTCTATCTTGATAGTGAAGGAGGGCTTGGCCCGTCCGCCCCATCGGCTGACCAAAGCTATTCTTCGTACCGGTATGACCCGATGGAGCCGACACCTGCTATTGGCGGACTTTTATTCGGATCGTCAAAGTTGGTCGTCGATAATGCAAAGCTCGAAGCACGAGATGATACGATTTTCTTTACCTCACGACCTTTTGAAGAAGACACACTTGTTGTCGGCGAAATTAATGCGTCTATTCACTTTGGGTCTGATGTGGAGACATCTGACTTATTCATCCGTGCAAACCGTGTGTTGACCAATGGCAAAAGCGAGAATTTCACCGATGTGGTTAAACGATACTTCTTTGATGAGGCTGATGACGGCGCGGTAAAGGCCACTCTTGCTATGCCTGCGACGGCGATTAGGTTCAAGAAAGGCGAGCGGCTGCGGATCGTGATTGCCAGCGGTGCTCATCCCCGTATTGCTAGGAATTTCGGTACAGGCACAACTCAAGAACAGGCCTCGATGGTTGCGGGAAAGTCTGCAAATATTAAAGTTTTTCATTCCGCAATGATGCCGTCTTTTATCGACTTGCCAATTGCGGAAGAGGCACGGCTCTATCTAACTAAACGGCATTAGATAAATGGCTCTATAATAATGAAGACATCCATCACCAAAAAGAAATATCAATAATGATAAAAATATTAATATCCGTAATTGGTATTTTTTTAGTTCTTATCCTTTTGGCCAGCAGCAGCTGGCGTATTCGTGATTTTGTTTTTGCCAAAGCGATGGGACTGCCAATCGCTGAGAATGACATTCGGATCGATCGCGCTTTGGACATGAAGACACCTGACGGTGTTCTTTTGATCGCTGACCTGTACAGGCCAACGTTAGACGGTGCTTTTCCAACTATTGTGATGAGAACCCCTTATGGGCGCGGGGAGTCTACGACGGTTGCATTCGCTGAATTCTTCGCCAGGCGTGGCTATAACGTGATTTCTCAAGATACCCGCGGTGCAGGCGACTCGGGTGGTGAGTTTGTTCCGCTTACAAATGAGAAAAAAGATGGGGCGGCCACAATCGAGTGGATCAAAGAGCAAACCTGGTTCAACGGGCAGATTGCCACATTCGGGATGAGTTATCTTGGATATACGTCAAATGCGATTGCTGTCCTCAATGACCCTTCCGTAAAAGCGGTTTTCACAGCCGTGGCGCCTAGGGGGTTTCGGAACATTTTTTACAGCTCTGGTGGTTTCAATGTTGAAGCGGCCGCCGGGTGGACAGTATTCGTTGATAGCCTGAAAAAAAGTAACTACCAGTCTGCGACCGGCTCACCGGTAGCACAAATCCTGAGAGCTCTTGCTGGTGGCGAAAAGGTAGACGTTCCGTTCGACCATCTGCCTGTCACTGGGATCGATGTGGCGGCAACGGGCGCAGATATCGATTTTTATCAAACTTTCGTGAATAGCGCTGATCCTAGTGCTGATTATTGGAGTGAATCGTCTCTTACGACAGAGGAGATTTCGGCGATAGAGGCGCCTGTATTCCTGGCGACGATGTGGCATGACACGGTGATGCCGGACGTCTTTACGGATTATCATGATCTTGTTGCTGCCGGAAAAATCCCACGTCTGTCGGTTGCTTCGGGGCCTCATTTCGACGCGCCGTCGATAATTCGCTTTATGCGGGACGGGAAAGCGTGGTTTGATCATACTTTGAAAGATGAAGCGCCTAGCATCCCCGCGAAATCCATTCACTTAAATGTATTAGGAACCGGTAAGTGGATCGAGTCTGACGTATGGCCGATTCCGGCCACTGCTGAGTTGTTTTACCTTCGGCCAAATGGCGTATTGGGTACCGTGGCGCCGATGAGTGAGGGGGAGGCGACCTCGTACGTATATGATCCTAACGATCCAACACCGGCTGTTGGGGGCCTTCTTTTGGGAAATACTAAACCGGTTACTGATAATTCAGACCTCGAAGCGCGGGATGATACAATTACGTTCACTGCTGAACCCTTTGAGAGTGATACAATCGTTGTTGGTGAAATCACAGCGTCTATTTATTTTGAGACGAGCGTTGAAACATCTGATCTTTTCGTCCGTGTCAATCGAGTATCTCGGTTTGGCAAAACTAAGAACATCACGGATGGGGTAAAGCGTGTGTTCTTTGAATCGGCTGTAGGCGAGGTAATGAGAGTGGATATCACACTAGCGCCGACGGTCACTCAGTTTAAAAAGGGTGAGCGCTTGCGTGTCTTGATCGCGAGTGGGGCGCATCCGTACGTAGCACGAAATCTTGGTATTGGATCAACTCACGAACAGGCCTTTATGGCTGAGGGAAGATCGGCCACTATTAAGATTCATCATTCCGCAAATATGCCGTCCTTCATTGAAGTACCGTTAGCAGAAATATCTTCGTTAAATATCTCGAAGCGTTGAGCTTCGAATATTGTAATGTATAAATGGCTCCGCGGTTAAAAATATATTTGTACATGGAATAATTACTGCTAAATGTAAGTGTATACGAATTTAATTATTCCTTAGTTTGATATCTCAGATCATGATGCATTTCCGCCGTTTGGCATCAATGGAAAGGGTAGTGGAGAGACTGATTTTAGGGTGACGATCGATCGGCCTGTATCAACTTTGAGTACGATAGAGTTCTCCGGCCCTGCAGATTGTTCGATATCAAGCTGTGCTGCCTCGAGGTGTGATTTCAATTGAGTAGTGTGCGGGCTTGTCAGAGAAAACGTTGTGCAGGCTCCCTGTGGATGAAGGTTTTCGGTCGGGTGCGGGGTTTCCCCCCAGTTGATAAAAAAGGGCTGTAGTGCACCGATTGGTGAGGGGCTTACATGTAGTAATTGCCAATCGATCGCGCCCCCATCTGGAAGGTGGCGTCGCCAGTTGGTTGGGCCGATAATGTCGGAAGTGTTTGACTCAACATATGCGGTAGCAAGAGCGTCTAGGTTATCACTGCGTGCGCACCAACCAATAAGCCCGTTCTCAGGAAGCGCATACAAGATACTTGCGACGCTAGCATCTCTAGATTGTTCGGGGTCGGGTGCGAGAAGTTCGATATACATATCATCGGCTAGGCCAATGAAGGCGTTTCGGGTACCGATGTTTTCGTGCCGCCCTCCTGGTGTCGCTTTTAAACCCGTTTCGGCTTCTATGGTAGCAACCGCTTCTTCGAGGTTGGATACGCCGTATAGGAAATGATCAGGGCAAGCCATAGACTTTTGATCCTTGTAAAAACAGGTTAAGCGAGATGTGGTGCATTACGAACAACAGGAGCGCAAGCTATTCGAACGCTTCCATGATATTGGCTGAGCTCGTATCTGTAGAGCACCATCTGGAAGCAAGGAACGGCAACTACAGGATGCGCGCGACTGGCGAAAAGTAGCGCAGGCAAGTGTGCGCCTGTGGAGCCGTTATTGGCTACCAACAAACGGGGGCCTACCAGATCCATACCTGTCCAACCGCGCTTACATAGGCTTGCCAAAGCTGACGTAATGGCGGCATATTGCAAAACTCTGATAAGCTGAATATATAAAGCATGCTGCATATAATCATTCAGGCGCTGCGTAACGCAATGCCAGCTATGCCTGTCCTTTATTTCGTGTTTGAGAGAGGCTGATGTAGGATGGTGGTGTTTGGTAAGAAAAAACCTCAGACAAGAACGAGGAGAAGATAAGTGAAGTCGCCCACTTTCGTGGAAATGCATAACCACCCTGGATTTTTGATTCGTCTCGCATATCAAATCTACAACGCATCTTGGGAAAAGGTGATGACGGAAACAGAACTCTCGTCACAGCCCTTTGCTCTGCTCTATACTGTTTACTTTTATGATGGCATTGACGTCTCGGGATTGGCGCTCAAAACCGGTGTGGATAGGGCAAGCGTTAGTCGGATGCTTGTTCGCTTATCAAATGAAGGATATCTTCGTGTCTTTGTGCGTAACGCCGACAAAAGACAAAAAGAGATATACCTGACGGCGAAGGGTAAGAAGATTTTTAACAAAGCCGTACCACAACTTTCTGAGTTAGGTGATCGCCTCTTAAAGTGTTTCACAAAATCGCAGGGCGAACAGTTCGTCAAACTCCTGGAAGAATTCGTCTACAGCAATAATGATATTACGCGTGCCCCTATCGAACTGCCGGAGAACTCTTCTCATTAATGCGTATGCTCCGTTTGTTTGATTTTATCATTGCAGTTGCTTCTCCAGGAGGGATCTAAATTTGGGTTTCCGCGGTGGCATCATCATTTTATCGAGTGGAAATCTTGTCTGATGGTATACCAATTTCGCGTGACTAAAGGTCTTGAAACTATCATTTCCATGATACGCTCCGAGGTCTGATGCATCGACGCCACCAAACGGCAAGTTGGGGTTCGTGGCATTCATCCCGACTTCACTCACGCTGACACCGCTTGATGAGGCACGGTCAATGACTTGTTGAGCTTCGGTGCCAGTGTTGCCTGTGAAGAGGGTGTGATCGAAAGGAAGGGCGGCAAAGTCGCTGGACATCTTGGTATCGTCGTTGACCCCGTGTAGCTCTTTGGTAAAGCTAATCTGGAACGAGACGTTCCATGGGGGCATACTCCCAATGACTCCCTTGAGCTCGTAGGCGATGGAAGACTTCGCACCCATAAAGCGAAATGGCGCTGGCGACGAGTTGTAGTCCGCTCTAGTCCAACGTTTTCGATGTGAAAGAGTGCTATTTAGCCATTTTTCTGGAGCGCAAACATCCGCAAACGATGTCATATATTTGGAGCGACAGCTAAAATCCTCGGACAAGACTGGTGTAATGCGGTCACGATTATCGATTAAGAGCGCTTTCGTTTGCTTAACACGGTCAATCTGTACGGCAGCAGAGGGTGGCCCGTTTTTCGCTAGAAACTCCTTCTGCACTTCAAAGGTCGCACGATCCTCAGCGCTCTAGGTTGAGGAATGATCGGCAGTGGAGAGCGCGCAGCTCTGTGTCGATGCCATGCTGCCAGAGTCTTTTTTGAACTGAGTAGCTGTGGCTGAACTATCCATACCGCTGATCTTTATAAGTAGTATGCTACATAATGTGATGGAATTTTAAGGCTGTCAACTTCGTTCGTTATGACTGGTCAACCAAATCTAACTCGTGAGCTAAGCCAGTTGACGTTAGTTTCTTGCCTTTGAGAGAAATAGCGGACTGGCTAACTGGTCGGATCTGTCGATCAAGGTGATTTCTCCTGCGGCGGTGGTCGGGATCTAATGGCAACCATTTACTTGACAGCAATGAAGGGGTTTAACATAAATAGCATGCTACATAAAAATGTTATTGATGATGAAAATCTGTGTCGTTCTCGGATTTAGTCGAATTTTTGGTTGCGCTTGATGCGCTAAGGGATGGTGTATGGCCGATCAGGGTGAGGGCGCTCAGTCACAGCATAATGGGCCACTAGGAGGCGTTCGGGTGGTCGAGTTTGCCGGGATTGGGTCAGCGCCGATGGCTTGCATGCTACTGGCTGATCTTGGTGCTGATGTCATCAAGGTGGACAGGGTAACCCCCTCGGGTATTGGAATTCCGATGCCGCCTGAACACGATACGCTGTCTCGTAGTCGGCGATCAATTGCCCTCGATCTCAAATCGAAAGAGGGGGGTGATGTCGCTCTGCGCCTTGTTCAGGAAGCGGATATTGTAGTTGAAGGGTTTCGTCCCGGCGTGGCAGAGCGGTTGGGCATTGGGCCTGATAAATGCCTCGAATTAAAGCCTGACCTTGTCTATGGGCGACTCACCGGATGGGGGCAGGATGGCCCGCTGGCGCAGCGGGCTGGCCATGATTTGAACTACATAGCTGTAACAGGGGCGCTGCATGCGATGGGCCAGGCGGGTGATCCGCCACCTGTTCCTTTAATGTTAGTTGGTGATTTCGCGGGAGGCGCGCTGTATACGGCTTTTGGTGTTGTCGCTGCCCTCTCAAGAGCTCGACAGACCGGCGTTGGGGATGTTGTGGACGCGGCCATGTCGGACGGTGTGGCCCTTCTTTGTTCTGTTTTCTGCGTTATGTGGGGGGCGGGGGCGTGGTCGTTAGAGCGGGGAACGAATATCTTAGATGGAAGTGCCCCTCATTATTCAGTATACAAAACGAAAGATGATCGTTTCTATACAATTGGTGCGCTCGAGGAGAAGTTCTTTAAGCAAACCTTGGATGCTCTAAAAATTGATTTTCCCAGTGACGCTCTATCGGATAAGTCACGTTGGCCAGAGCTAAGGACGCTGCTGACAGAGGCTTTTGGCCGTCACACGCAGGCCGAGTTACAGACTCTTCTCGACCCAATCGATAGCTGTTGTGCGCCAGTTCTTGATTTTGAACAGGCTCGGGCCCATCCACACGCTCAGGTGCGGGGCACATACGCGTCTGTGGGAGGGCAGTCGCAACCGATGCCAGTGCCAAGGTTTCGTCATCACCCGGCGGATATGCCGAGGCCGCCCCGTGCCCCCGGCGCGGACACTCGTGCGATAATGCGTGACGCTGGATACGAAGAAAAAGAGATTGAGACCCTGATATCTCAAGGTGCTGTGGCACAGATGGCGTAAGCAGTTTGACGTCTGAAGTGAAATAAAAACGAAGGGATGCCTGAATGACGCTACCGCTGGAGTCTAGGTCTGCTGTAGACGTCGACGTGCTTTTTAATGCGCTTTGCCGTGCAAGGTGATGACAGGCGCACGATAGAGTTTTGAAAGTCTTTGAGGCACCTGTGGAGTATTAGACATGAGCGACGCTCTCAAACTTCAGATCAGAAACGTTAGTAAACTCTACGGTAATGGTGTAAAAGCCCTTGACGATGTTTCCCTTACCATCAGTCCAGGGATGTTTGGATTGCTTGGGCACAATGGCGCAGGCAAGTCAACGCTCATGAATTCGTTGGCAACCCTTCAGGTGCCTAGCGCGGGCGGATTGCGGCTAGGGGAGGTGGATATTGTAGCGGAGCCAGCTGAGGCGCGCCGTTTCATAGGATATTTGCCGCAAGAGTTTGGGGTTTACCCCGGCGTGCCGGCGATTGAGCTGTTAGACTATTTGGCGCAGCTCAAGGGCTTTGATAATCCTGCTAAGCGTGTTGATGAGGTCAAACGGCTTCTCCACGCGGTGAACCTTTGGGATGTTCGGACACGCAGCGTTGATACCTATTCTGGTGGCATGCGTCAGCGTTTCGGCGTGGCGCAGGCGCTACTTGGTGAGCCAAAGCTACTCATTGTCGATGAACCAACTGCTGGGCTCGATCCCACTGAACGAAACCGACTTCATGAAATTCTTGCCTCGATTAGCCGTGACTGCATTATCTTTTTGTCGACGCACATAGTTGAAGACATTGCTACTCTCTGTACAGAGATGGCCGTTCTTCATCGGGGCCATATCGTTGGAACTGGCTCACCGGATGACTTCACCGCACAGCTGGAAGGACGCCTTTGGATTGGTGATCTCGATACCAAAGATGTCGCTGAGGTGCGAGCGGAAGCAAACGTCATTGCGACGAAGGTTCAGCGCGGAAAAGTCCGGGTACTTGTCGAATCGGAAGCCTCGCCGGGCGCAGGGTTTGAGCCTAAAACACCAACACTAGAAGATACTTTCTTCAGCTTGACGAAAACCCATCATTAATCCCATGAGCAATCCCGTAGCTGAAGCAAATACATTTAAAACCGTTTTAAGGTTTGAGCTTAGACGCGTCCTGAAGTCGAAGGTCATTTGGGCCATCGCCATCATAATGACGTTGAAAAACATATTTGATTTAGGGACGGCGGATTGGGATGGTTTGGTGGCGTCTGGGCGTGTTGCACGAAACTCAGCCTATACCGCGCAGTACTTTTTTATGTACTCGACCTTTTGGTGCGCCGTTCTTGGCGCTGGTTTGATGACCATGCCGCTCTTATCTGATCTCAAAACGCGCATCGGGCCGCTCATCTATTCCAAGCCGATAGAATATCGAAAGTACTTAGGAGCCAAAGCCCTGGCGAGCTGGATCAGCCTTGTCATTGTCATCGCATCGTTGCCGGTCGCCTTTGTTCTCTTCCCATACGTTGGCCCAGCGGTCGGTCTTATTGACAAAGGTGCGCTTGTTGAAACGCCCTGGGCGTCGATGACGCAGGCGACGCTATTGTGGTTAGGCCTTTCCAGTATTGCATATGGCGGGATGCATTTTGGTCTGACGGCGCTGACTGGCCGCGGTACGGCGTCGTATGCACTGACGGCAGTGTTTATAGTGCTTTTCTTTACGTATGCCGTTTCGTTCGAAGACGTTGAGAATAATCTTTTTCTTCTTCAGGCGACTGATCCGGTCGGTAAACAAACGCTCGACGCCCAGGTCAATTATTGGTCTGCGGACATGCGGCAACGCGGTTTGATTGAGATGACGCCTGCTTTTATTGCAAACAGGTTGTTGTTGCTATCAGTGGGGCTTGGGCTTTTTATTGCGGCGTTCGTCAACTTCAGGGTAGAGAGGTTTCTCAAAAAATCGCATACCAATCGGGCCAAAAGATGGCCTTTCGGCTTCAGGCGGCGTGAAAGCGAAACGCTTGGTGCAGGCGGTGTTGTTTGGCGCGGCGCTTGGATGAAATTCAAATATGTGGCGATAACACCAGCGTTTTTAATCGTCCTTTTTATGTACCTTATGATGGCGATCTTCGCCGCCTATTCAGGGTTTACGTTCGAACGGGTTGAAACATTTACCGGTCTGTGGACGCCTCAATTGTTGGACCTCATCATTACAGGGGCCTGGTTGCCAGCGATCGTTGCTCTTGTTTTCTTTGCAACTGAAATCGTATCCCGGGATCAAGAAACGCGCATGGCCGCCCTTATCGATGCAATGCCGACCTCAACGGCCAAATTGGTTTTGTCGAATGTTATCGCACTGATTTTATTGGCGTTAACATTTGTCGCTTTGCCGGGTATTGGCGCCATTGTTTCTCAGTTGCCATCAGCCGGAGAGATAAGATGGGCCGTTTTGGCGGAAGGTCTTTTTCAGTATGGCATGCTGACTTTCCCGGTTTACGCCGGTCTCGTGTACATTGTTTGGACACTTTCAAACAACCGGCTTCTGACCATGGGGCTGCCCATCATCTTCCTAATTGCATGTTTGATTGCAGCAGAAACAGATCAGTTGGAGCGGCAAATTTGGTTGGTAGGCTTTGTTTTGGAAGCTTATTGGTCCGATTTCGATATCGGGCGGCAGACCAACCTGAAAGCAGCTTGGCATGGCGCTGTCTGGTTCTCCCTTGTCCTCTTCATTGCTTTTTTCGCGACTTTGTTTTCACGGCGCGGCATTGAAACCGACTGGAAAACGCGCACGGCGCTCGCTCGTGTGCGTACCACGCCGCTGGCGATTGGTGGCCTCGCGGTTCTGGCGATTGCGTTCGCCTATTCAACGCAAATGGTTCTTTATGCAACAACGGTCGTGAACGATTTCCATACCAAGGACGATGAGTACGCTGAGAATGCTGAGTATGAAAAAGTCTTCGGGGACTGGCGCAGCAAGCCTACTCCGATCGTAACGGCCGCCGACTTGGCGGTTACGATAGAACCAAACGAGCGGCGCATGCGTTACGTCGCTGCATTCGATCTGGTGAACTACAACGATGATCCGGTGGAGTCGTTTTTGATCAATTGGGCAGAGGGCCTCAAATTCGTCGCTGTCCGCGGTGATGCCTTCGTTGATACGAGCCGTGGGTTTGGCGGCGTTGAGGATAAGGATCGATACGGCCATGTTGTCATCGCTTCCCTCTCTGAACCGATGGTCTCCGGTGCAACAAGACGTATAGAAGTGGAGGTCGCCGCCCACTATCCATTGTATGGCAATGGCACGATGTTGGGGCCAATTGTCGAAGACGGCAGTACGGTGCGACCTCTTTTCCTTCCGCTTATCGGGTACGACAGAGGTCGTGAGCTAAAAGAAGCCAAGCGCCGGGAAAGGTTTGGAGTCGGGGAACGGGTTCGTCCACCTAAAGAGGTTATCGCGAGCACCGGCACAACGGCATATGGTGCGGCGCGTTATGTGGACTTGACGTTGTCTGTCGAAGTCAACCAGCCTCAGACTGTTGCGGCGAGCGGTGATCCGCTCAGTAGTGTACGTAGTAATGATAGTATGCAGATGAAAACCATTAATCACGGAGCAGGGTCGCTTGCTGTGGGTATTGTGAGTGCCAACTTCGCCATTGCAGAGACACGTCTATCTCAGCGAGGGGGCGTCTTGCGAGTTCTTCATCACCCTCGGCATACAGAAAATATAGTTCGTATGCAGGAGGGCGTAAGCGAAGCCATAAATAGATATGCTGAGAAGTTTGGAGAATTTCCGTATAAAACAATGACAATTGCGGGCGCGCCATATCATTTGTGGGCGGGTAGCCATGAAGAGGCTGATGCATTCGCTGCCGGCAACCTTATAGTTATTCCGGAAGACAAAGCCTGGGTCCATGATTACAATAGCAATTGGACGTTCGACTGGGTTAAGTTTTTAACCATGGAGAAGGCGCTGACTGTATGGTGGGGCGATAAACGCGCCATCGCAGATATTGCAGGTGCGGATTTTCTGTCCAAGGCTGTTCCGTCTTATCTGGCGTTGATTGCATTGGACGATGAAGAGCAAGTCGCCGTTTATGAGGCATTTCAACTTGATGAGTATCGCAGAGAGCAGGCCAAAATAGATGGCATCGAGTATGCGATCCTCGATAGTGATGGTGAAGACTATATGCGTGCCAAAGGTCTTTTGACGCTTCTTAAGATCGAGCGCCGGATTGGGCAGGACAGGTTACTAGATGCCCTTACTCGAGCCTATGACAAGGCGTCTCAATCGCCACACAGGCTGCTAGAAGCTCAAAAAGTCGCGCGCGACATCGTCGCCGCAAGCCCGGTTGAAGAGCGCCATTACATCACAGGATTGTTTGAGGCTTCGGAACTGCCGGTCGGAGAGGGTAGGGTCGCCGATGATGAACGCGATGTCGGTTAAGTGAAGAGAGCTGGCGAATGATGAAAAATGGTACGCGTACTAGCGATAGCGGTGGTTTGGTTGCCCGCTTAGCTTCGAGACGACTGGCGCCTGTGGTCGGAAACTCAAATATATCTTAGGCGATGCTGCGGTAGTCGATCACGATACAATTGAGTCGTGTGCGCCGCTTGGTACCTATCTTTATCATATTGGGCGCATCGACTATTCCCGTCTCGTTCACGTGCCAAGTCAATAAGCCAAATGGTTAACGTTTTTAATGGGGTCAGCATAGCGCGTTGACGCTTGCAGCTTTGTGCGTCACTGTATATGTAGTATGCTACTCATTATATAGGATTTGCTCGCTCCGACACGCGTCATCGCGGCTACGGTGGGAAAGGTTTGTATGTTAGATTGCTTTATTTATGACCACGTGCGCACGCCGCGCGGGCGAGGGCGCTCCGCTGGCGCACTCCATGCGATCCCGGCAAGTGAGCTGGCGGCGCAAACACTACGCGCTCTTCGGGATCGTAACGATCTTGATACGGCCCTTATTGATGATGTTATTCTTGGGTGTTTAACGCCCATCAATGAGCAGGGCAGTAATATCGGACGGGTATCGGTATTGCGAGCGGGTTACGCCGACAGCGCGGCTGGCGTTCAGATCAATCGGTATTGCGGATCAGGGCTTGATGCGGTGAACTTCGCAGCTGGACAAATTGCGTCGGGGCAGCTGGACCTTTTGGTTGCAGGCGGTGTTGAGAGCATGAGCCGTGTTTGGATGGGTAGTGAAGGCGGCGCTCTTTACACTGACCCACGGGTGGCCATCGATCGGTCAACCGTTTCCCAAGGGGTCTCGGCCGACGGTCTGGCGACGCTCGGTGGTTTTGATCGTACGGCGGTTGATGAATATGCGGTTGTGAGCCAATCTAGGGCTCATGCCGCGTGGGAGGCAGGCCATTTTGATCGTTCCGTTATCACCGTGACTGACCATTTGGGAGCGCCGGTGCTGGCGCGAGATGAACATATTCGTCCAGGTACGACGCTTGAGTCCCTTTCCGCGTTGAAGCCCTCTTTTGAAGAGTTAGGCCGTAAATATGGTCTCGACGACGTTATTGTCTCTCGCTATCCGCATATTGAGCGTGTTGAGCATGTCCATCATGCTGGTAATGCTTCGGGTATTGTCGACGGCGCCGCGGGTATTCTACTTGGTACAGAAGAAATTGGTCACCGTACCGGGATGAAGCCGAGAGCGCGGATCACTGCATTCACAACATCTGGGTCGGAACCAACCATTGTTTTCACGGGGCCAGAAGTGGCCATCAAGAAAATGTTGAAGCGAACAGGGCTCTGCGTCTCTGATATCGATCTATGGGAAGTGAACGAAGCTTTCGCTGCGGTACCGCTCGACGTTATGGCGAAGTTCGATCTCGATCCAGAGTGTGTGAATGTTGATGGCGGTGCGATCGCCATGGGCCATCCCATTGGGGCCACGGGTGCAATGTTGCTCGGCACGCTTGTGGACGCGCTAGAACGCAAAAATTTAAAACGCGGGATCGCCGTTCTTTGTATCGGCGCTGGTATGGGTACGGCCGTGATGGTCGAGCGGGAGATGTCGGCATGACAAACGCTTTTTCAATCAACAAGTCGGCCGATGGTATCGCAACGATTACCTGGGATGATCCTGATCAGTCCACAAATCTCTTAACTGCGGACGCGGTGGATGCTTTCCACGTCGCTGTCAGTTCACTGATGGCGGATGACGGGGTAACCGGCATTCTCATTGAAAGCGGTAAGTCGCTCTTCAGCGCTGGTCACGATGTCGATCGACTGATTGATGCCTATAATGTGTTTTCAGACTCTAATGCAGAGGGGGCTGAGCGTTATGAGCCATTGCTTGACCAATGCCGTCCCTTGCAGTCGGCGCTTCGCACCCTTGAAACCGGTGGTAAACCGGTTGCCGTTGCGATTGAAGGCAGCGCGCTAGGCGGCGGATTTGAGGTCTGTCTCGCCGCACACCGACGTTATGTTGGGGACAATTCTGAGACGAAGTTGGGTTTTCCCGATGTCACCTTGGGGCTTGTCCCCGGGGGTGGGGGAACCCAGCGGGCAATCCGCCTGGCCGGTATTAAAGCCGCCCTGCCGCTCTTGTTAGAGGGGCGTTCAGTCAACGTCACCAAGGCTGCAGAAATTGGCCTTGTCGATGAGGTCGTCTCGCCCGGCGAAGCAGCTTCCGCCGCGCGCGCTTGGTTAAAGACAGAGCCGTCGGCGACGCAAGCGTGGGATGAGAAGAAATTTAAACTGCCAGGCGGCGATGCTCATGCGCCTGGCGTTAGTATGCTCTTTGATCTGACCAACCCTTCGCTTTGTGCAGGGCGGTCAAAGACTTCACCGGGTAAAGCTGGGGTGGTGGCTGCGGTATATGAAGGGTCAATGGCCACGATGGACCAGGGGCTCGCTAGCGAGGCGCAATATTTCGCCAAAACCCTCGCTGATCCAAGTGCCAGAAACTTTATGCGCACCGGCGTTACGTTCAAAGATGAGCTGCGTAAACTTGCCCGACGTCCGTCTGGCGCACCCGATTGGCAGCCCCGTAAGGTGGGTGTTGTTGGCGTTGGTATGATGGGGGCGGGGATCGCCTACACGTGCGCGCGCAGTGGCCTAGATGTGGTGATGATTGACCAAGATCAGGCGCAGGCCGAGAAGGGCATCGCCTATGCTGAAAAAGCTATGGCGCGCGCTAAAATTGATGATGCAACCCAGGCGGAGATTTTAGGCCGTTTGCATCCAACGACGGATTTGGCTGCCCTTGATGGCGCTGATTTGGCTATTGAAGCCGTTTTCGAGTCCGTTGAGTTGAAGCGCGATATTCTAAAGAAAATGGAAGACGCTCTGTCAGGTGACTATTGCCTTGCTAGTAACACAACATCGCTATTGATCAGTGAACTTGCTGAAGCGCTCGATGCTCCCGAACGTTTCTTGGGAATGCACTTTTTCTCACCGGTTGATCGGATGGAGCTTTTGGAAATCATCAGTGGTGAGGGAACCGATGATAACTGTCTGGCCCATGCGATGGACGCCGCTAAGGCCATCGGTAAAACGCCGATTACGGTGCGTGACTCCCGCGGCTTTTACACAAGTCGCGTGGTTACATCATACGAGTTTGAAGGGCTACGGATGCTGACCGAAGGCGTCGCGCCGGCACTTATCGAAAATGGCGGCAAGTTGGGCGGCATGCCGTTTGGTCCCCTCAACCTTCTCGATTTGACAGCGCTCGACCTCAACCTTTTGATCCGACGCGAGGCTAAGGCGGCGCTGGGGTCAGCCTTTCAAGAGCACCCAGGTGACGCGGTGCTGGAAGCGATGGTTGAAACCCATGACCGTATGGGGCGGAAAACAAGCGCTGGATTTTACGACTACCACCCTGACCGCACAAAGACTCTATGGCGCGGTCTTAGCGAAAATTGGGCCGTGGCTTCGGAACAGCCACCAATTCAAGACGTCATTGATCGATTGCTTTACGCACAATCGATAGAGACGCTGCATTGTATGGCTGAGGGTGTCGTGACTGATCCGCGTGAAGCGGATGTGGGCGCGGTCCTAGGGTGGTCTTATCCGCTCACCTGGGGGGGACCCGTCAGCTTTATCGACACTGTCGGTGCCGCAGCATTTTTGCAGCGTGCAAATGACCTGGCGTCAACCTATGGAAATCACCTTGCGCCTCCAGACGTGATTGCAGATCGGCTGCGGTCCAAAGGACGGGTCTATGTCTAATGGTTCAACGCTTCATACCTCTTTCATGAGGATCGAAGACTTCGTTGCCCAACATGCGCGTGCCCGTCCAGATGCCCCCTTCGTAAAAGATGACGGTCGGGCGCTCACCTACGCGGCGTTTTGGAACGAGGCCCGCACGTTTGCGAGCATTCTTAAGGCCAGGGACGTTCCAAGTGGCGCACGTGTTGCCTGTTTGTCTCGCAACTGTGTTGATATGGTCGTCGCACTCTTTGGCTGCGCGATGGGCGGATTCATCTTTACACCGTTGAACATTCGCCTTACCGCGCACGAGATCACCACATTATTGAATGACGCGGATCCTGCCGTGGTCTTGGCTGACGATGACTTGGCGGAAACGGCTGACAAGGCGATGATGTCGGCTGGGGGGGAGGCTCACCGGTTCATTTTTGGCAAGGAAGAAATTGGTGATTGGACGTCATTCACCAATGTGATCGCGGAAGAGAGCACTCAATTCGATGACAGCAAGCCGTTGGACGCAGGCGATCAAGACGCTGTCTTTCAGCTTTACACGAGTGGCACAACGGGGGTGCCGAAGGGCGTGTTGCAGACCCATGATAATCTGGTGGCGCAAACCCTCCAGCAAGTCATGGCCTATGACTACAGATATGGCGAAGGGGATGCCTCAATCCTTGTGACACCGATGTTCCACACATCGGCCCTGGTGACGTTTTTAGCAGGCGCGTTTTTGGGCGAGTTGGTGGTTATTCACTCGGCCTTTGAGACGGAGACATTTTTAGCAACGCTGGAGGCGGAACGTATCTCCCATATGATGATCGTTCCTGCTATGATTCAGGCGTGCCTGGATCATCCAGCTGCGGCAGATACTGACTTTTCGGCCTTACAACAAATTGTCTATGGCGGATCTGCTATCTCGCCGTCTGTTCTTGAACACGCGATTGAGGTGTTTGGGTGCCGGTTTACGCAAGGATATGGGCTCACCGAAACAACAGGCGTGATTTCCGCGCTTTCCTGGGCAGATCACAAGCGAGCTCTTGAGGGACGAGCTGAAATACTAGAAAGCGCTTGTCGCCCGGTCACTGGCTCGGCACTGCGCGTTGTTGGCCCGTCTGGCGATGATATGCCCCCAGGTGAGATTGGCGAAATTCTTGCCAAGGGCCCACAGGTCATGACCAAAGGGTATGCGGGTAAGCCGAAAGAGACGGCGGCTGTTTTGTCGGAGGACGGATGGCTACGCACTGGCGATGCTGGTTGTATTGATGAAGACGGGCTTCTGTTCATCAAAGACCGATTTAAGGATGTCGTCGTATCAGGTGCGGAAAACATATATCCGCGCGAGGTTGAAGCTGTTTTGCACGCCTTGCCCTATGTTGCTGAAGCTGCGGTTATTGGTGTACCGAGCAAAAAATGGGGCGAAGAAGTAAAAGCCGTTATTGCGTTACGCGACGAGGCTCAGGTCTCTGACGATGTTGTGATTACAGACTGTCGAGAAAAGCTCGCAGGATTTAAATGTCCAAAGTCAGTAGACTTTGTTGCCGCTCTGCCGCGCAATCCAAGCGGTAAGGTGTTAAAACACGAACTTCGGAAACCCTATTGGGCCGGGTTTGAGCGAGCTGTGAACTAACGCTAAGCGGTATTTTAACTTCGGTTGAGCTGCACCAAAGAGGTTTCGACGTCAGATTTTCAGACAGTATAAGGCTTTAATGACTGTGAATAATAATATTAATGCTGATTACATCGTTGTTGGAGCAGGGTCGGCTGGTTGCGCCATCGCTGCTCGACTCTCTGAAAAACCCAATGTTTCGGTAATTCTGATTGAAGCCGGTCCATCGGATTCGTCGCCCCTGATATCGAATCCCGTTGGTATGCTGCCCGTCTTAAATAACTCCTGGTATAGCTGGAAGTACATGACGGCCGCGGAGCCTGGGTTGAAGATCCGGTCGATATCATGTCCCCGTGGTATGGTGATGGGGGGGTCCTCGGCATTGAATGGTATGTTGTATGTGCGGGGAAACCGTGAAGATTATGAGGAGTGGCGCGCCGCTGCTGGAGAGGGATGGGGTTATGAGGATGTGCTGCCATACTTTCGTAAATCGGAAAACTATGATGGGCCGGCAGATCAATGGCATGGTTCAATGGGTCCCCTACAAACAAAGCAATGCAAGCCAGTAACGCCGTTAGACTCCGTCTTTCTCGAAGCGTGCCATGAAGTAGGGTTGCCGCATAATGAGGACTTTAACGGGTCCGATCAGATCGGTGCTGGTTGGTATCAGCAGACGCTCACGCACAAAGGCTCAAAGCGAGCGAGCACGGCCCGCACATTTTTGCGTGAGGCGGAAAACCGACCTAATTTAACCATCCTCAAAAATTCGACGACGCACCGCGTTGTCTGGGATGGAAAACGTGCTGCAGGAGTCAAGATCGATAGCCCGTCTGGGCAGCAGGTCATTCGCGCGAACAAGGAGGTTATTCTTTCAGCCGGTGTTATAGGCAGTCCACATATTCTTCAACACTCAGGTGTCGGAGACGGTCAGCACTTAAAGTCAGTAGGCGTTGAAGTGTTGGTGGAGAATAAAGAAGTAGGACTGAATTTAGCTGATCATATCGATACGTCATTGTGGTATACTTGTAAAAAACCCGTTTCGTTAAATGGGCTTGCTCGGAACCCGTTTGGTTTTCTCGGCTCGTTTGCGAACGCCTACTTCGCAGGACAAGGGCCGCTTGCTGGGTTCACCTGCAGAGCCGGTGCGTTTTTCTCTACTCGTGACGATGAAACACTTCCTGACATTCAGCTTCATTTTGCGCCTTTGCTATATGCTGACGGGGCTGTTGGCGTTGCGTTCAAACATGGATTTGGAATTAGTATTTGCTTGCTAAAGCCCGAAAGCCGCGGCCATGTTAAGATCCAGTCTCAGAACCCCAGTGAGCCACCAGAGATTTTGTTTAATTACTACACGGTCGACGATGATATAATTCGTATGCGCGATGGACTTAGGAAGACACGCGAGATCTTTAGTGCGTCGGCATTTTCAGAGTACCGTGGATCAGAGGTTGCTCCTGGAGGTGGCGTTCAATCGGATGAGGATATTGATAATTATCTAAGAACGGAGGGGGAGACACTCTACCATCCTGTGGGAACTGCCCGAATGGGGAACGACGTAAATTCCGTTGTCGATCCAGAGCTGCGAGTCCGTCATGTTGATGGATTGAGGATCGCTGATGCTTCCATTATGCCAACAATTCCGCGCGGCAATACAAATGCGCCAAGTATCATGATAGGCGAAAAGGCGGCTGATATTATACTACGTGGTGTCCAATAAGAGTGGTATTCAAATTAATGAGTGAGAAATGCAATCGATTTGACGAACGGATGTTCTATGATTTTACCTGTAGAGTATAGTGAATGCCGTCAGCGCTTCATCGATGCGGCCCTTACGGCGCGGCTGACAACCTACGTGTTGCCGAGTGAAGCGGGCGCTAGTGGTGAAACACTTTCAATGGACACTGCTTATATCGGTCCTGATGCGCCGAAACGCCTTCTGATTACACTGAGCGCTGTTCATGGTGTGGAAGGACCAGCTGGCTCTGGTATACAAAGCCAGTGGCTGCGTGATCACGCCGATGGCAAAATTGATCTAACGCCCGATACTGGTGTTCTCCATATTCACGCTGCAAACCCTTGGGGTTTCTCTCATCGTGCACGGACGAACGAGAACAATGTGGATCTAAACAGAAATTTTCGTGACCTTGCAGATGTTGAACATCTGAATAGAGATTTTGACGAGATATATGATATTCTTCATCCGCAATCGCCGGAGAGTGATGTTATCAAACAACATCTCGCAGCCCTCGATGCAAAGAGTGATGAGTGGGGGCTTGACCGTGTGATGAACACGATGTCCGCAGGGCAATATCGCCACCAGGGTGCATTAGACTTTGGGGGGAGTGAAGAACAATGGTCAGTTACACATATAAAAAAAGCTGTTGAGCCGTACCTGAAAACAGCAATCGATGTGGCTATTATCGACTTTCATACAGGCTATGGCGACTACGGCGAAACGGTGTTCTTGTGCTTCAACGAACCAAGTGGGCCTGCTTGGCGCCGTGCGGAGGAGTGGTTTGGATACGACACGATTAATGCAAAGGCGATTAATCCTGGTGGTGAGGAAAAAACTTTCAAGCGTCCAGATTATTCCGGCGTTATTGCTGCGGGGCTCCATGATATGACACAGGCACTGGAGCGAAGCGTAACCTGCGTTGTGGAGTTCGGAACTTATCCAATTTCTGAATATATGGGTGATGTGCTGCGTGAGAATTGGGCTTACCGTGGAGGCGTTCGGGATCAGCGTGAAGATATTGTAGAGGCGTTTGCTAGACAGTTCGCACCGCTTGATGAAGCTTGGGGGCAGTCTGTGCTCGCCCACGGACGGCGGATTCTCGATCAGGCAATTGTTGGGTTGGGGAAAATATCTTAATCGGTAGGGAAAAGTGTACCTGTCTGTTTCGCTGATCTCTTCGTTAAGCGGTGTTTTTGTGTTTCGCTGACGTGCCTGTTGTGAAAATGTATGCTCGGCGCAACGTGGATTAACCGACACTCCAGCTTTTCGCGTTTTCTTCAGTCGTCCACAAACGGTGATATAATCCCTTTGCTCGAAGTAGTGTTTCATGCGTTCCTGTTTCTTCTAATCGCCCATTATTCAAGACCAAAATTTGGTCCGCATGCTTAATACTAAATAGAGCGTGAGACACCACAATAACCGTTTTATCTGATTTTTCGCTCCCTAACGCCGCCATGATGCGCCTCGCGCTGGCGCCATCGATGGACGCGGTTGGTTCGTCAAGCAATAGAAGGGGAGCCTCTTTAAGCATCGCCCGTGCGATGGATAAGCGTTGGCGTTCACCGCCAGAAAGGGAAAGCCCTCCCTCGCCGATTTCAGCATCTAGTTCCCCAGGCATGTCATTAATGAAGGGAGTTGCTTGCGCGCAATCGAGTGCATGCCATAACTCTGCATCCGTTGCGGTGGGATTGGCAATCTGGAGATTGGCGCGAACGGAGTCGCGGAACAGATAGACTTCTTGGGGAACCGATGACACGCGCGTTGCGATATCCTCAATTGAAAAAGACTTTACGTTATCGCCCTCGACAAATATCTCGCCGGTCTTTGGATCCCAGTGACGCATGATCAGTTTAAGAACTGTTGATTTACCAGACCCGCTTGGACCGACAATAGCTGTTAAACCTCCCTGTGGCAGAGAGAAGCTCACATCCTGCAGAACCACCTGGCTGTTGTTTCCTTCAGTATCGGGATAGGTGAATGATACATCCCGAAACTCGATGGCCGGCAAAGCCGGAATGCTAGCATCCTTTATTGTCTCAGACGTAACGGAAGGCGGGCGGGTTCCCTCAAAGAAAGAGTGAAGCCTTGAAAAGCTACTCACTGCTAGATCAAGCGTCGTAAAATATATCAATATGCGCTTGAGCGGTACGCCAACAGCAAGCGCAAATACAGAAAACCCGATCATTGCATCCGCACTGATAAGGTCACTCTCGTACAGTATAGCTGCGAGAATAACAGCCGCAACAGGTGCCAAATCCATCAGGGCACCAGCACATATGGCAAGGGGGGTAAGCGTTTTTTCGTACCGCAGCCACATTTCATGGAGGGCAGCGACGCTTTCCTCAAATACTTGTTTTGCTTCTCCCACGGTGCCAAACATACGCAATACGGACATGCCTCCAATAAACTCACCAAGGGCGATGGAAACACTGCCTGTTTTGACCTGACGCTCTACCCACAGGCGCTTGGCCATGGTCTGTGTTTTGCTGAGAAAAAGCCCGGCGAAGCCTAAGACCCCAATGAGTGTCAGCGCCAACCGCCAATCGAAGAAAAAGGTAGCGCCAATGATGACAACGACACCCAGTACAGTAGCGACAAAGTCCGCTGATCGTTCTGATGCAAATGTTTCGACCTCGTAAGCGGCATCTGACATCAGGCTAACGATCTTTGACGGGCCGAAAGCGTCTATCTTTCCCAATGAACCTATAAATAGAGACTCTACAATGGACTTTCGCGTATGGGCCCCAAGGTCAAAGCCAAAGTCGAAGAATTGTATGCTTGACCACATAAGGACGGTAGAGCGAACAGCAAAGGTAGTTACACAGATAATGGCTACTATTGCTAGCGCTGATTGGGTTTGTTGAAGAAAGCTGAGGGTCAATACCACGATCAGAGCAGGCATAGCCGCAGCGCAGGTTTCGATGATGCGAAGGCAAATGCCAAACAGATATTTACCCGCGCCCGTCGCCTTGTCCCTGAACATCATCTTGAAAACGATATCGAAGGAAGAGCTCTGCTTTGTTGTCATGCGGCTTCCTCCGATTGTTGGCTATGCCAAAGAGTGCGATAGAGGCCAGCGTTAACGGACAGATCTTTGTGATGTCCCTGTTGAACAATCTTTCCATTTTCGAGAACGAAGATACGATCAACATCAGTAATAGAACGCAATCGATGGGCGATCATAAAGACGGTTTTGCCTTTGGTCAGTTCCGTGAGGGCAGCCCTGACGCGCGCTTCATTTTCAGGATCAGCGTAAGCGGTCGCCTCATCAAGGATGAGAATGGGGGCATCCTTCAAGATCGCCCGAGCGATAGAGAGGCGCTGTTTCTGTCCTAGAGAAAGTCCCTCTCCCCCTTCCTTGAGGCGTGTGTCATATCCGTGGGGTAGATCAATGATAAAGTCGTGGGCTTGAGCCCGACGAGCGGCTTCCTCAATATCCTTGTCCGTTGCTTTGGGGTTTCCCAGTGCAATGTTGTGTCGGACCGTTTCGGAAAATAAGAAGACTTCCTGAAATACGAACGAGATAGTGCTCCCTAGATCGGCATCTTTGATCTGCCGAACGTCCACCCCTCCAACAGTGACACTTCCTGTGTCTACGTCCATAAATCGAGGAATAAGCCGTACCAACGTACTTTTTCCGCTCCCGGATGGTCCGACCAGTGCCACGCGCTCTCCGGGGGAGATGCTAAAGCTAAGACCGGTCAATACTGGCTGCTCATTGTACTTGAAAGATACATCGTTGAACGTGATCTCTGTCCCAAGCGGTTTTTGTGGTTGTGTCGGCTCCGGCATTTGGGGCAGAGTTAGGAGTTCTTCGATACGGCTCATCACACCGCCTAAGCTTCCAAATCTCTGCACAAGCCCGATGAGAAATGTGAGGCAAGCGTCACCAAAACCGACGGAAAAAATGAGTACGAAGGCGAATTCGGATACGGTGACCGCACCCCTATTAACGAGGAGATACCCAATAGGGGCAAGCACAAGAATGTTAGAGGTAATGAAAACCAAAAAAGCTGTATGCGAAATAGATGAACGGATAGAAAAGGTCTTCGTGACTGTTTTGAAATGGTCGATCAGATGGTTTATACGTTGTGTCGCACTACTATCGTAATTAAAAACGCGCAGCACTGGCAGGGCCTTCACATACTCAGTGGTCACTGCCTGGATTTTTGCTCTAAGCGCGAAATACTCACTTATTGCGCTCGATTGTCCGCGGGTTAGTAGGGACATAAATACAAAGCCAATGATAACCGAGAAGATCGCAGCAAGTGCCAGTCGCCAGTCGAGATAAACGAAAATCCCAAATATCGTAAGTAATCCAATCGAATTTCCAATAACGTCTGGAAGTAGATGAGCAAGACCGTCTTCTAACGCTTCTACATCATCTACGACCGTCGCGCGAATATCCCCCGAAGATCTCTGCAACAGTTCGTGCATCGGGGCCCTCAGCATACGATCTGCAATACGCTGACGTAACTTACGTTGAGCGCTGTAGGCCAAAACATGTGATGCCATCATTGCCGCCCATATCAGCACCCACCTAAAGGTTAGAGCTATGAAGCCGACAACAGCGATAGTAACAGTTGAGATATTAGGTAAGCTGCCCGCAGCCACGTGGGTATACAGTGCAAACACTGTGGCATGGGGCGCAAAAGCGAATAGCGCGCTTAGAACGCTAAGAATAACACCAGATGCGGCAAGTACAGGACGCTCGGCGATCAGGGAAATAAGGTGGCTGATCGTGTTGCCGCCCATTAGGTCGGTTTCTGGCGGCGGATCAGCGTCGTTCATGGTAGGCTTTTTCTATTGTGCGGGTAAGTGATTTATATATAAAAAGTAGCATGCGAAATAATGAGGGTGCAGTTGTTGCAAGTCAATATCAATTGTCGAATTAGGGACCCAGAACGTGGAAATGTGCGTTGGCTTTTTATGCTATAACAACTTGAGGCGAGGGACGAGATGCGGATGCTCGGTATAGTGGATACTTCCACGTGCTTCTTGTCAGTGACTCACTATCACTTTGGAGATTGAAACAAACAGGTGGTGAACATCCTCGGCGCGCTTTTGGTGAGGCTCCGCTATCCTAGGAAATTCTGCATAGGGAAAGTGTAGAAATTTTCCCTTTGAAACGATCACCCTAATCAATGAAGGAACCACTTTGTCAACAAAACTGACTCAGACCTGAGTCGCGTACATCTATAATCTTCGAAAAAATGCTGATTGCGTTGCGTGGGCGTCGTTCACTCAGTCGCTAAATTGGAGTTGAAAGTATGAATATGAGTAATGATGCTACGGTTGCCGATGTGCAGGCTAGTTTAGACACATCGCCGTTTATCAAAGCATTTGAGATGAAAGCGGAGCGATGGGATTATGAGGCGCAGGAGTTAGAGATGACGATGCCATTCTCCGATTTAGGTGAGCGCCTTGCGGGCAGCGGTCAGTTTCATGGTGGGCCGATTGCCGCTTTGATTGATACAGTTGGGTGTTTTGCGCTCGGGTTCGTGTTGGGCCATGGCGTCCCAACTATTAATTTTAGAACAGACTATTTGCGGCCAGGCATGGCGCCTGGTCTACGCGCTATCGCAAAGGTTCGTCGGGCTGGACGGAGCGTTGGGGTCGTTGACGTTGATGTTTTTTCCCATGACGGAGAAAAGCTAGTAGCCGTTGGGCGCGCCACATACAGTTCTAACCCTGGTTAGAGTTATATTGGGTCTAAGTGAGCACCTTAAACTGCTTCGCCACGTTGAGTTATTAAATTTGATGCCGCGTGCTTCCCTGAGCGCTCTTGGACGTTTACGCCTCAGTCACCGGCGTCATCGTCAACAGCTTTGTGCCCTCGGGCAGTTGGTCGCCGACTGACGCTAAAAGCTCGGTGATGACACCGTCGAAGGGGGCTTTGAGGGCGTGTTCCATTTTCATCGCTTCTAGGGTGATCAGTAGATCCCCTTTTTTGATGCTGGCGCCTTGTTCGACAGCGATCGAGGTTACGCTGCCAGGCATTGGCGAGGTGATGGTCCCGCTGGCGCTGTCCAACTCGTCTTCTGGGGTATGGACAGGTAGGCTGACGAGAAACGGCCAACCTTTTTCTACAAGAATAACATCTCCGTCTTGATCGAAGAGTCTTGTTGAATAGGGCTGGTGATCTAAAAGTGTTACGTCGCGCGGTTCCCCATCCAGATGAATGTGCGCCTCATTATTGGCAGGTGCAGATAATCGGAAACCTGACAGGGTAGACCAAACAGAAGCAGCTCCCCTTTGCTCCGCATGATGGTCATTTTGTTCCTGAGCGAAAAGCAGTGATGCTGCGGCGCCGAGGCCTTCCTCCGTTGCTGTTGGGCGGGTGCACAGGCGATCAAGGTGGTCACCAATGTACCCCGTCGTCACATCTGCGTCGGCAAATGCTTGTTCACGGAGTAACCGGGCGAGAAATCCAGCATTATTTTGCACAGGATAGGTGACCACATTATCGCATGCGGTTGCGAGACGAGACCGCGCTTCATCGCGGCTGACGCCATGGGAAATCAGCTTTGAGATCATCGGGTCGTAGAACGGCGAGACTTTGCCGCCCGCTTTCACGCCCGTATCCACGCGACCCCCATCCGGCAGCGCGAGTACATCCAAACGTCCAACTGATGGTAGGAAGCCTGTTGACGGATTTTCAGCATAAAGGCGAGCTTCCATCGCCCAGCCCGTGATCGATAGGTCGTCCTGTTTCTTGGGCAGAGGCTCACCTGATGCCACCCGTAGCTGCCACTCAACTAAATCAACGCCGGTAATCATCTCCGTCACTGGATGTTCCACCTGAAGGCGGGTGTTCATTTCCATGAACCAGATCTTGTCGGCATCGAGCTGTGCAGATCCGTCTGCGATGAATTCAACAGTACCCGCCCCAACATAGTCAACGGCTTTGGCGGCCCGAACCGCGGCGGTGCAAATGGCGTCGCGGGTCGCTTCGTCCATGCCGGGGGCAGGGGCCTCCTCAATAACTTTTTGATGGCGCCGTTGCAGAGTGCAATCGCGCTCGAACAGGTGGACATGATTACCGTGGTTGTCGCCGAAGACTTGCACTTCGATATGGCGGGGGTTGGTAATCCACTTTTCAAGAAGGACGTGGTCGTCACCAAAAGCTGACTTGGCCTCGCGTCGGCAGCTCTCAAGCGCGTCGGCAAATTCGCTCGCTTGCTCACAGCGGCGCATGCCTTTCCCGCCGCCCCCTGCAACGGCTTTGATCAAGACCGGAAACCCAATCTTCTCCGCTTCTGCCCGTAAGGTGTTTGGAGACTGGTCTTCGCCAAGATAACCAGGGGTCGTCGGAACATTCGCTGCCATCATCAGCGATTTCGCAGCATCCTTTAGCCCCATCGTGCGAATAGCGCTTGGCGGGGGGCCAACCCAAATGAGGCCAGCCTTGATAACGGCCTCAGCAAAGTCTGCGTTTTCAGACAAAAAACCATAACCAGGATGGATGGCTTCTGCGCCCGTATGTTTCGCTGCCTCGATAATACGCTTACCTAGCAAGTAGCTTTCAGCAGCTGGAGGAGGGCCGATACGGACGCTGTCATCCGCGAGTGCGGCGTGGGGCGCATGGGCATCTGCATCAGAGTAGACAGCAACGGTGCGTATGCCGAGGTGACGAGCGGTGCGAATAACACGGCAGGCTATCTCGCCGCGATTGGCGATGAGAACGGATTTGATCATTTCTTTCCCCTACATCCTAAAGACGCCAAATTGTGCCCGCTCGGGCACAGGGGCGTTCAAACATGCAGAGAAGGCCATGCCGAGCACATCCCGTGTTTGAGCGGGGTCGATAATACCATCATCCCAAAGACGGGCCGTTGCGTACCAGGGGTTTCCTTGCGCTTCATAGCGTTCACGGACGGGTTTCTTGAAGGCCTCTGTTTCTTCGTCGGACCATTTGTCTGCATCGCGATGTACGGTTGCCAGGACCGAGGCGGCTTGTTCGCCGCCCATGACGGAGATCCGGCTATTGGGCCAGGTGAACAAAAAGCGTGGTTGGTACGCGCGTCCGCACATCCCGTAGTTTCCTGCGCCAAATGACCCACCGATCAGAACAGTAATTTTAGGGACTTGCGCGGTTGCAACGGCGGTGACAAGTTTCGCGCCATTCTTCGCAATGCCGTCGCGCTCATATTTCCCGCCGACCATAAACCCAGAAATATTCTGTAAAAAGAGGAGGGGTGTCTGCCTTTGGCATGCAAGCTCGATGAAGTGGGCGCCCTTTAAGGCGCTTTCAGAGAATAAAATGCCGTTATTGGCGATGATCGCGACAGGCATGCCCCAGATATGGGTAAAGCCACACACCAGGGTTTGGCCGTATTCTGGCTTAAACTCATGGAATGCAGATCCATCAACCAAGCGTGCGATGACATCTCGCACATCAAAGGGTGTACGGAGATCCTGAGGAATAATGCCGTAGATCTCTGTCGGGTCATAGTGCGGGGAAACCGGGCCCTTAATATTGAGTGTTGGCACCCTGTTCGGTTTGAAGGTCGCCACAATGTCCCGCACCTTCAGCAGCGCATGTTCGTCATTGTCCGCCAGATGATCGACCACACCGGATTCGCGCGCGTGTACAAAGCCTCCCCCCAGGTCTTCTGCGGAGATTTCTTCGCCGGTGGCGGCCTTCACCAATGGGGGCCCCGCGAGGAAGATAGTGCCCTGTTCGCGCACAATAATGCTCTCGTCACACATGGCGGGGACATAAGCGCCGCCGGCGGTACAACTTCCCATCACACAGGCAATCTGGGGAATGCCGTAAGCAGATAAATTAGCTTGATTGTAAAAAATACGGCCAAAGTGATCTTTGTCGGGAAAAACCTCGTCCTGGCGGGGTAGGTTCGCCCCCCCAGAATCCACTAGATAGATGCACGGCAGGTGATTTTCCAGCGCGATCTCTTGGGCTCGCACATGTTTCTTCACCGTCATCGGATAGTAGGTGCCGCCCTTGACCGTCGCATCATTGGCCACAACCATCACCTGGCGACCGCAGACTTGCCCAATGCCCGCGATAACGCCCGCGCCGGGCACTGCGTCATCATAAAGACCATTTGCGGCTAGCTGGCCAATCTCCAGAAAAGCTGTGCCAGGGTCGAGCAATCGGTGGACCCGGTCGCGGGGCAGTAACTTGCCGCGTGAGACATGTTTCTCCCGTGCGCGCTCGCTGCCCCCTAGGCTGGCCGATGCAATATCTGTGTACAGCTTCTCTTTTAGCGCAATATTAGCGTCGCGGTTCGCCTTAAATGTTGCTGATTCGCTATCGATGCTTGATTTCAGGATTGTTCGGCTCATCCTTTCATCAACTCCCGGCCAATCAAAAAGCGACGTATTTCGTTCGTACCGGCCCCAATATCATAAAGTTTCGCGTCACGCGCAAAACGTTCAACGGGCCACTCTTTGGTATAGCCCGCTCCGCCCATGGCTTGGATCGCCTCAATGGAGGTTTTGACAGCATTTTCAGAAGCCATAAGGATAGCGCCCGCGGCATCAAAGCGTGTCGTCTTGCCTGCGTCGCACGACCGGGCGACAGAGTACACATAGGCGCGTGCCGAATTGAGGGCGACGTACATGTCAGCCAGTTTGGCCTGCATAAGCTGGAAGTCACCGATTGGCTTTCCAAACTGTGTCCGTTCTCGCGCATAGGGCAGAACCGTATCAATGCAGGCCTGCATGATCCCCAGTGGACCGCCGGCAAGCACGGCGCGCTCATAGTCAAGGCCGCTCATCAAAATGGCCGCCCCCTGACCGATGTCGCCCATGATATTTTCTTCTGGTACGAAGCAATTCTCGAATACCAGTTCGCCCGTATAGGACCCCCGCATGCCCATCTTATCAATTTTTCGGGAGCATGAAAAACCGCCAAACCCTTTTTCAACCAGGAATGTTGAGCCGCTCTTGGACACGGCTACGGGGATTGTTTTGGCATAGAAGCCATATGTATCTGCAATTGGACAATTGGTGATCCAGAATTTTGTCCCATTAAGGAGGTAACCGCCATCAACCGGCTTGGCTCGCAGTCCCATGCTCATCACATCTGACCCAGCGCCCGCCTCTGACATGGCAAGGGCGCCCACATGCTCGCCCGAGATGAGCTTGGGCAGATATTTTGCCTTTTGCGCATCATTTCCCCAGCGCCGAATTTGATTAACACACAGGTTTGAGTGCGCCCCATAGGACAATCCGATCGACGCCGACGCACGGGAGATTTCTTCCATCACGACAACATGCTCAAGATAACCAAGGCCAAGGCCGCCGTCTTTTTCCTCAACAGTGAGGCCAAGAAGACCAAGCGCCCCCATCTCTTGCCAGATCTCCCTTGGACACTCGTCGGTCGCGTCAACTTCAGCCGCGATCGGGGCCAGGCGGTCACGGGCAAACCGTTCAGTGGTCTCCCTGATCATATCGACGGTATTGCCGAGCAAAAAATCAAAATGGGTCATGGTGTAAACCTGCCGGTAGCGGAGAACAAAATTCTACCAGCTCTGCCAGGATCGATAAAATTGAAATCTGGGTGGGTATAGTATAGACAGTATCTATGATAGAGCGTTACGTCATTCGATATTTTTTAGCTGTTGTCGATGGCGGTAATTTCTCAAATGCCGCGCGGGCTGAGAATGTCACTCAGCCAACCTTATCGGCGGGTATTGCCAAGCTCGAGGAGAAGTTAGGCAAAAGCGTTTTTCACCGAACCAATAGGCGTGTTCACCTCACCGAAGCGGGCGCGCGTTTTCTGCCTTACGCTCGCAGAATTGAGAGTGAGTTCAATCAATCCATCGCAGCGGTGCAAGATATTGAGCCGATCAAGATTTTGAGGGTCGGCGTTTTGTCGACGATCTCTGCCCGCTTGGTCTCGAAAGCGATTGGGGTGATGCAGCGCAAAGATCCGCGCATACGGATCGAAATGATGGATGGATCGGAGAGAGAGTTGACAAGCAAGTTGGCCCAGGAGCGGATCGACTTTGCACTTACCCTTGTGGGGCGTGGTAGCGAGCGCTTCCATGAGGTAGCCCTGTTTGAAGAGGGGTATGCTGTTGCCCTCCCAAAGGGGCACCCATTTGCGGACCAAGGGGCCGTCAATGCAGAGGATTTATCCGACAGTGTGATGATCGTTCGGCGCCAATGTGAGGCACTTTCAGAGACCAGCCGCTTTTTTACTGAGCGGGGGGTACGGCCATTTTTTGCCTATCGGTCTTCCCAGGATGAGCGGGTGATGGCGATGATTGCCTCGGGCCTTGGTATAACGATAGTGCCGCAATCACACGCCGCACCCGGGGTCCAAAAAATTCCCCTCAATGGGTTTCGTCAACGGCGATCTATTGGGTTTGCCTTTGCCGCTAATGTTGATGCTGAGGCGATGATGGCGTTGGAGGGGGTTGCCGCCTTCCAAGAAAAACTCCTTACGGAGCAGAGGTCTTAAACGGGAGTTTAGCGGAGAGGGGGTCAGCATTTGGAGGTGAAATCAGTAATTCGAAGGATAAGGGGAAGGGCATTTGGGTTCGTTTAGTACGACCATTTGGGCACTCCTGATCAGGCCTGAATAGAGTTCGTGAAGGCCATTCAAAACATGCTCGCAACCCTCGGTAAGACAGACTTGCTAATATGTAGCATGCTACGGTATATTGCCGGTGAAACATCTACTAAATCAAATGCTCATGAAATGGTTTTGCGCTTTAAGACAGGTGGGTTGCTTTGACCATTTAAAAGCAAATAGTCGGATAATACTGTATACGAACGTAATAAAAAAATTAGGGAGTGAACATGAAGAGTTACGTAAATGGTCTGAGTGACGAGCCCCTTAGGTTTGAGACTATTCCTGAGGCGTTAAAGGCAACGGTAAGCGCCCATTCAGATAAGATTGCTCTTTCTATCCCATATCAGGGCATCAGGTGGACATGGTGCGAGTTTTCCAGACAGGTTGATGAGTTTGCGGCCGGACTGATGAGTCTTGGCTTCAAGACTGGGGATCGGCTCGGAATTTGGTCACCTAATGGGTGGGAGTGGACAGTGACCCAGTTCGCAACTGCTCGGCTTGGCGTTATACTCGTGTGTATTAATCCTGCTTATCGTATCGCGGAGCTCGAATTTGCCTTGAACAAGGTTGGATGTCGCGGCATTGTTTTGGCCGAGAAATTCAAGACAAGCGATTATCTTCAGCTGTTGGATACACTCATACCTGAGCTTTCAAAGTGCCAGCCTGGTGCGTTGCGGTCAGAGTCAGTTCCCTGTCTAGAGCATGTTATTAGAATGGGTGCAGATAGATCACCCGGTATGTTTAATGTGGCTGACGTCAAGGCAAAAGCAAATGCCGAGCTAATAGCCCAGGTTGATGAGATATCGGCATCGTTGCAACCTGATGATCCTATCAACATTCAGTTTACCTCAGGAACAACAGGCCTTCCAAAGGCGGCAACACTTTCGCATTTCAATATTCTGAATAATGGGTATTTAGTTGGTAAGACGATTGCCCTTCAGCCTAAAGATAAAGTCTGTATTCCAGTACCCCTATATCATTGCTTTGGTATGGTTATGGGTAATCTCGCTTGCGTTGCTCACGGGGCAACAATGGTTTATCCGGCTCCTGTTTTCGAGGCTGAGATCACCCTAAAAACGGTGCAGGAAGAGAAGTGTACCGCTCTTTATGGCGTGCCAACGATGTTTATCGCACAATTAGATCATCCGGAATTTTCAAGCTATGACGTTTCGTCTCTGCGTACTGGTATAATGGCGGGCTCTCTTTGCCCCATCGAAGTGATGAAGCGCGTGATCGCTGAGATGAACATGAGTGAAGTCACTATTGCCTACGGCATGACTGAAACAAGTCCTGTGAGTTTTCAATCGAGCATTGATGATAGCGTTGAACTGCGCGTGACAACCGTTGGCCGCATCCATCCGCATGTTGAAGTAAAAATTGTTGATGAAGGTGGTCACGTTGTTGAGCGGGGCGTTCAGGGAGAGCTACGTACCCGTGGTTATTGTGTGATGCGGGGCTATTGGGGAGATCCCGAAAGGACTACTGAAACCATCGATGATGCTGGTTGGCTTAAGACTGGTGATCTCGCAACCATTGATGAAAATGGCTATTGTCGCATCACCGGTCGCGTGAAAGATATGGTCATTCGTGGCGGTGAGAACGTTTATCCGCGGGAAATTGAGGAATTCCTTTACCGCCATTCAGATATTCAAGATGTGCAAGTCTTTGGAGTTCCAGATGAACGCTTTGGCGAGGAACTCTGTGCCTGGATTAAACTCAAGTCCGGCACTCATCTCACCGATGAGGATATCCGTGATTTTTGTAAGGATCAAATCGCCTACTACAAAGTTCCGCGCTACATCCAGTTTGTTGACGAGTATCCGATGACAGTGACTGGAAAACACCAAAAATTTAAAATGCGTGACGCAATGATAGAGCAACTCGAGCTGTCTTAGGGTGATGCCGACCGACCTATTTATCAGGCGGGTTCCTATTCGTGGGTCGCTACTAACCAGGCTATTGATTAAAAGAGAGACGATTGCACGCAGCTGTCAATGTGTCTACGACTTCTTCAGCACTTTCGGAAAATATATAATCCGTACCAATAAGAGTAATCACTGCCGCAGCATCATTTTGGTGGTCGAGGACAGGGGCCGCGATAGCCCGTAAGCCAGGAATAACCGAGTTATCCGCATGAGCGACCCCTGTGGCCTTCACTGCTGATAAGATGTCTGTAAGCTCTTTTTTGGTTCGTGGGCGCATCGAAGAAGGGGTTTTGTTTTTTTGGGTTGCTAATTCCTTATTGGATAAGGTCGCCGTAAGGGCCTGCGGTAAAAAGGCCAGGAAGGCGTGTCCGGTTGCTGAGAATGTGACAGGTAAGATGGAGCCAAGACCCAGTGATGTGATAAGCTGTTCCCGCGCCCGCTGCCAGCGGACAACGGTTGGGCCTTGTTGCCCCCATACGGACAAAATACTCGTCAGGCCCGTTTTTTCCGTGAGGAGTTTCATTTCGCTCTGAGCCAACTCCATTATATCAAGGCGGGAAAGGGCGGCCAAACCAAGTTCAAGCGCTGCTGGACCGAGATCGTAATGTCCACTTATCACGTCCTGTCTTACAAGGCCGGTACGGACAAAGCTTGACAAGTATCGATGGGTTTTGCTCGGCGGCATCTGCGTAATATCGCTAAGCTGCTTAAGGGAGACCGCTGATCCCGCGCTCGACAAAGCAGATAGGATGACGGCGCTTACCTCTACGGACTGTATGCCGCGACGTTCCTCTGTTGTCGCTGTCGCCGGCTTTCCCCTACGTGCCATAATACTGCTCTCCACCGTAATTATTCACCTATAAGCAATATTGCGTAGGGCAATTGTGGTGCGGAAGCAAAGTCAAAAAATAGCTGAGCGGAGGAGGGGCGCTTGTAAAGATCTTTCCCTAATGATAATAAATTCTCAATTAGTGAATAAAGTGCGAGATGATCTTGAGGGGGGGCACCGAACCCATGGCTGACATGCAATCGTTTAAGGATGACATCGCGGCGTGCCAGCTGACACCTCTGTGGGAGGTGCTGCATAATCTTGTTCCGGCCCAGCCAAGCAGTCCTGCTAAGCCTCACATTTGGTCATATCCAGTAGCACGCTCGCATCTTATGCGAGCAGGGGAGCTCATCACCGCTGAACAGGCGGAAAGGCGCGTCCTCATTTTAGAGAATCCAGGTCTTCCTGGAAGTTCTGCGATCACGCAGTCACTTTATGCAGGGTTACAGCTTGTGCTTCCTGGGGAGGTGGCGCCCTGTCATCGGCATGCACAAAGCGCGCTGCGTTTCGTTTTAGAGGGAAGTGGCGCGCATACGGCGGTGAACGGGGAGAAGGTTCTGATGGAACCCTTTGACCTGATACTAACACCATCAGGTCTGTGGCATGACCATGGTAATGAAACGGCGGATCCAGTCGTTTGGCTTGATGGTCTTGATATCCCGCTCATACAGATGTTGGATTGTAGCTATGCGGAACGCTATAATGAAAATATGTTCCCCGTCACCCGAGAGCCTGGTGATACGCGTCACCGATATGGTCGTAACTTGAGGCCGGTGCGGCGGACGGATCACGATGCGGCGCTGAAAGATCAACCCTTATTTCACTACCCATTCGCGGAATGGCGGGAGGCGCTGGGTACGATGGCATCGTCCACTGCGCCTGATGCCTATGATGGCCATAAGTATGAGTTCATCAACCCCCTCCATGGAGGTGCAACGATGAAAACCATCTCATGCTTTTGCCAGCTTATCCCAAAAGGGATGACAACTCTTCCTCATCGATCAACGGATGGAGTAATCTACACCGTATGCGAAGGAGAAGGGACAGCGAGGATTAGTCATCAAGACTACCCTCTCTCACCTCAGGATGTATTGGTTGTTCCGTCTTGGAATAGCTTAGAAATTGAAGCGGCTGATGATCTCGTTCTATTCAGCTTTTCAGATAAAACCGTTCAAGACAAACTTGGCGTTTGGCGGGAAGAACGGTTGTAATTCAGGTTTGGATTTACAAAGGCTCTCATAATGACAATTGTGTTTGATACGTTGCAGCCCACATTAGCACCCATCGCGGGAGGCGACGATGAGTTCCCCATACGTAGAATTTACTGCGTTGGTAGAAATTACGCCGCGCATGCCCGCGAGATGGGGAAGGATCCCGATCGTGATCCGCCATTTTTCTTCACCAAGTGGCCCGAGACATTTGTACCGTCGGGGCAGATGGTTGCGTACCCGCCGTCAACAGACAATTATCACTATGAGATTGAATTGGTCGTGGCCATTGGCAAGGGAGGCAAGGCGATACGAGAGGCGAACGCCAAAGATCATATTTTCGCTTATGGCACGGGGCTGGACATGACCCGCCGTGATTTGCAGCTGGAGGCGAGAGAGAAAGGGCGGCCGTGGGACACAGGCAAAAACTTTGATGAGGCAGCTCCGATTGGATTGCTCCATCGCGCAGCGGATGTCGGCCATGTTGAGGCAGGCCGTATCTGGTTAGAGGTCAATGGTGAAACGAAGCAAGATGCCGATGTCCGTGACCTTATTTGGTCGGTAGACGAAATAATTGAGTATCTGTCAAATCTCTACGAACTGCGTGCTGGTGATATCATCATGACCGGTACGCCGGCGGGTGTCGGTCCGGTATTGCCGGGGGACAAGTTGGTGGGGCAAATTGATGGCCTTAGTCCCGTTGAGGTGACAATCGGCGAAACAGCGTTCTAACCCATGGCAAAACTCTATGATTTTCCGCGCTCGTCAGCGTCCTATCGTATACGGATTGCATGCAATCTTAAAAATGTCGCTTACGAAAAAGTCCTTATTAACTTCAGAGAGAATGCGCAGCGGTCAGACGCTTATTTGAAGGTCAACCCATCAGGGTTGCTGCCGTCGTTTGAGGCGGATGATGGGACTGTCCTGTCGCAGTCGATGGCGATATTACGATATTTGGATGCAACATGTCCTGAGCCAGCACTGTTCCCAAAAGATATGGAGGCTGAATGCGCCGTGTGGGAGATGGCGCTCATCATCGCTTGCGACATTCACCCGCTTAATAATCTCCGGGTGCTCCAATATCTTGAAAATGAACTAGGGGCTGACCAAGACGCTCGTAATGCATGGTATGCGGAGTGGGTGAGGCTTGGGTTTGCTGGGCTAGAGGAAAGAGTGAGCGCGCGGGGAGGGACCTATTGCTTCGGCGATAGTGTGACGGCCGTAGACGTATGTCTTGTCCCGCAAATGTTCAACGCTCGCCGCTTTGATGTCCCTCTTTCTGCTTTCCCCAAATTAGTTGAGGTTGATGAGCGGCTGCGAGCAATTGATGCTTTTGCCGCGGCGGCGCCATAAGTAACGCTGTCCCATAGGGGAGCCGCTGAACGTCACCTACTGCTTCTAACCCACGGCGGATCGACGTTGACGCTCGAATTGACGCAAGCCCCGTTGGTCCGTTGCGGTGGCGAGTAGTGGCTATTTGTTTCGTGCTCGCGGTCATCGATGGTTTCGATGCTCAGGCGATCGCCTTTGTCGCGCCGCTTTTAAAGGACGCATTTAGTATCTCTGCCGCCCAAATGAGCGTTTAACCCTTAGGTTCTACTCCGTTTAAGGAGGTCTCGTATGCTCACCGTCTCACACCCAGCGTCATCCGGCGATGGTGAGAGGCCTGCGTCGAGCATTCGTCTGAGGGGCCCCATGTCTTTTGCGTTGTTAAATGTCGCTGCCCCAACGAGGGTTTGGCTTTTGTAATATAGACGGGTTGAGTGAACGCCATCGCCCCGCCGCAATACAAAGTCCGTGTCATGCGTCTGGCCCACAAGCTGGATATTCGCATCATATTGATCAGTCCAAAACCAGGGGGCTCGTCGCTTTGGCGGTTCGGTACCGCAAATGGTCGCAGCGGCAATTTGCGCGCTTTCGATCGCATTGGCCCATGTCTCTAATCGCTCGGGAACAGATCCGCTGTCGGATCTGGCTGCCAGGTCACCAATAGCGTATATCGACGGATCCTCTGTTTGCTGTTGATCGTTAACCATCACCCCGTTGTCGCAAGGAAGGCCGGCCTCTTCGGCAAGTGCTACGGCCGGCCTCATGCCAATACCTGCAACGGCCATGTCTGTCCTCAGGGTTGTTCCGTCCTCAAGCGTGATGTCCAGGCCATCTGAATTTTGGATAAGCCCCTGGACTGTCGCCCCGCAAATAATTTCGACCTTATTAGCATCGTGAAGAGCGCGGATATCACTAGCGATATCGATGGGAACATTTCGCCCTAATATGCGGTTACTGGCTTCAACAACGATCACGTCAAGCCCGATTGACCGGGCCGTCGCCGCCACTTCAAGACCGACAACGCCCGCTCCTATAACGACTAGTCGTTTGCTTGCTTTGATGGCGTTCCGAAGGTTGTCGGCATCAGGAATATCACGCACATAATGCAGCCGGTTAATGTTGTCGAAGGGGAGGCGCCGAGCAACGACTCCCATCGCTAAGATAAGGCTGTCATAGTTGAGGGCTGCCCCTGACGAGGTGATAACAGTCTTTTCCTTGAGGTTTAGGCGTTCTGCTTTCTCCCCGACCTTTAGGATAATATCGACATCGCCCTCGTCATCAAGGACAGCCGGGGGCCGACTATCTGCGTTGCGAAGAAACTCCTTAGACAAGAGAGGGCGCTCATAGGGCCGATAGCTTTCCTCGCATAAAATAGAGATTGGTCGGGTATACCCGTATCTTCGAAGCGCCGCTGCCGCAGTCCCGCCTGCGTGGCCGCCGCCGATGATCACTGTTCCAGTCATCTGAGTGGTATTGCTTTCTTTATTGTATATACTATAACGAATTACACATTAGCATATTTTTCTCACAGATCTATGGAGGAATTTTATGGACGGCGCCATGCCAGTGTCGGAATCACCTCGCCCTTGGCCGCAGGCCGCATCTCGTGTGCCCTATTGGATATATTCCGATCCAGATATCTATTCGTCTGAGATGGAGAAGATCTTTTACGGACCCCACTGGTGCTATGTCGGTCTTGAGTGCGAGATCCCAGAGGTCGGCAACTATAAAACGACCTCCGTTGGGGAGAGGGCGGTCATCATGGTGCGTGCTGACGATGGCGAAGTATACGTCGTCGAGAATCGCTGCGCCCATCGTGGTGCGCAGTTCTGCCGTGATAAATTTGGTCAAGCCAAAGAGTTCGCGTGCCCCTACCATCAATGGGTCTACGCTTTAGATGGCGAGCTCATGGGGGTTCCCTTTCGCCGTGGGGTGAAGCGAAAGGGGGGGATGCCAAAGGAGTTTGACCCAAAAGCAAATGGGTTGAAACGCTTGCGAGTCGAAATCGTCAATGGGGTCGTTTGGGCGACGTTCTCTGAGGAAACTCCGGATTTCCGGTCGTATCTAGGGGAGCGGATGTGGGCGCACTATACGAGGGTTTATGACGGCCGGCCGTTGAAGGTTCTTGGTTATAATCGTCAGCATATTCCGGCGAACTGGAAGCTCATGATGGAGAACATCAAGGACAGCTACCATCCGGGTCTGTTGCATGTCTTTTTCTCGACGTTTGGCCTGTTCCGGGCCGACCAAGAATCCGCAACAGAGGTAGACGAAACAGGGCGCCATGGCATTCTGATTTCCCGTAAGGGCGAGAAAGAGGCCAATGACGTATCAACATCAATCCGTTCTTTTGATGCAGACTTAGAACTCGCCGACCCGCGTATCATCGACTATCACCACGAATGGCCAACGCCACAAACGGTGGGGATGATTACTATTTTCCCTTCAGTCATTCTTCAACAGCAAACAAATTCCCTCTCAACCCGTCAAATATTGCCAAAGGGACCTGGCGGTTTCGACTTTATTTGGACCCATTGGGGGTATAAGGATGATGATGAAGCGATGACCCAACGTCGCTTACGTCAAGCCAACCTTTTCGGGCCGGCAGGGCTTGTCTCCGCTGATGACGGTGAAATTATTGAGTTCTCACAACAGGCTTTCGAAGCCTACCAAAACCGGGAAACCATGATCGAGATGGGCGGCCATGATGTTGAGTGTACAGATTACATGATCACTGAAACTGCCATCCGCGGGATGTACGCCTATTATCGTCAAGTCATGGGGTTTTAAGCCCATGAGCAAGACCATTGATGACCACGACTCTATGGCCGATATTAATCCCAACCGGTCACAGATTGAAGATTTATACACCGATTATAATATTGCCCTCGACGATCTTAATCTTGAAGCATGGCCTCAGTTCTTTACACAGACCTGTTTATATCGCATCACCACAAGGGAGAATTGGGAAGGGAAGTTCCCATTATCGACCATTATATGTGAAAGTCGTGAGATGCTGGAGGATCGGGTGGCGGCAACCCGGAAATCGATGATGTATGCGCCTCGATCCTATCGGCGGTATCACTCCGGGCTGAAGATTATTTCTTCTAGCGCGGGCGTAACAAAAACCCGATTAAATTTCTTCGTCGCCCAAACCTTAGTGGATAAGCCGTCGGAGGTGGCGTTCTGCGGTGTCGCCTATGACACAATCGTCGAGGAGGAGAGCACACTGAGGTTTAAAGAACGTATATGTGTGATGGATACCGAGATGATTCCGAATTCGCTCATTTATCCAATTTAGTTAGGTGCGAAGAAAATGTCGGATTGGATAAAGGTTGGCGAGACTACCGACTTTGGCGATGAAGATGTCTTTGGCGCTGATGCGAATGGAACGCCGGTTGCCGTTTATAGGGTTGGTGAAGACGTATTTGCCACTCATGATATCTGTACCCATGGTATGGCGCGACTGTCGGAAGGTTTCTTAGAGGACGGGCTGATCGAATGCCCTCTCCACCAGGGCTTATTTGACGTCAAAACGGGCGAGGCTGCTGGGGCGCCGTGCACAGAAGCTGTGCGGATTTACCCAGTAAAACTCGATGGTGAAGAGATTTACGTCCAATTTGAATAGCGCTATCGCGTATCTGATAAAGCGCGCCCACCAGCATGGACAAACGGTCTCTGATCGGCAGCTGAAAGTAAGCTGGGGTACAAGGAAACCCATAAAATACATATCGTGATGTCACAGATATTAATGGCATCGAGCGCTTAGCGAGCAGCATTAAAACTGCTACTAAGCGCCTCGCGCTGTGCCGACTTCACAATCAATGGAACACCTAACCGACATGACACAACCAAACCAAAGCCCTAGTTCATTCCTTATTGAAGATGTCCCGCCGATGGGAATCTACGAAACTCTGTATGCCTTCAACGATAGCTTTGGCCAATTTATGGGGACGGAAGGAACCCACCCATGGTCGCAAGGGTTCCCATTGACAACACCGTTGGAAAAGTTCGGTGGACCTGAACTGCCCTCATCCGTCAATGTGACGTGGGAGGATCGTTTTTATCCGAAGGCGTGGGGGCACCCGCTTTTGCGCGAGACGATAGTTGATTACTACAATACCTACTACGGTTCAAACATCACCCCTGATAATGTGATGATTTTTGCAGGTGGACGGCCGGGGATCCATACGGTTCTTTCGTTTCTCAAAAAAGACATTCAGGTGCGCATCGGCAACGTAGAATGGCCTGCTTACTTGGATATCCTGACTCAGACGAAGGTGGACTGGAATACAGTCGCCATGACCCCGGAAAATAATTTCCATCCGACTAATGCTGAGTATTTTGACCGTGCAGGCCTTAATCACAAAACAAAACTGTTCCCGGTCATTTCCAACCCGGGTAATCCAACGGGGCATGCGCGCGCTGGTGATGAGCTTAAGGAACTGATGGAAATAGCCGAACAGCCCCGGAACGGGATTTTGTTGGACGAGGCTTACGAGATGTTCCACTCGCCATCAGTCAGTGGATTGCAATATGTGAATGACCTTGAGAATTCGAATATCTTTATTACCGGTGCGTGTACGAAGGGTTTGCAATCGCCAGGTATTCGTATTGGGTGGATGATTGCATCGAAGAAGAATATTGAAACCCTGTCAAATTTCAGCTCTTTCGGCATGGGCGGCGTCTCTCATCCCAGCCAGTTATATGCTGTCGAATTATTCAAGCCGGACCGGGTCCGGGCACAACGCAAGGCTGTTGAGGGGCACTATAATTGGCAACGGGAGCGGTACGGAGAGGCCTTTGAGAAGATGGGGCTTAAAGTCTTTACCGGTAAGGGGGGCTTTTACCATTGGATGCAGCTCCCGGACGGGTTGAATTGCGACGAGCTCAATAAACGCCTCTATAAGAGGGGGGCAGCGATTCTTGCCGGTCGGGATTGCGATATGGGCAGACCACACTCCAAGGACCCAAGCTATGTCAGCCCCTACATGAACATGTTCCGATTCAGCTTCGGCCCTTTGCTGCCTGAAACGTTTGAGGGCGATATCCAACTCATGGGAGAGGTCCTTGAAGAGTATAAACTGGATGTTGGAGCGTAACGCATACAGGTTTGTGAAGTCTCTTTGGTCCGCTGTCTCAAGTCAGTCTGATCATCGCGCACTGATTGATACTTTTGGTGAGAAATAAAAACCTTCAGTGTACGACTTTCTTGCCATTCGCTGATATCCAACTCGACTATCATACCATCAAGGATTTTACGACGATGAGCAGGATTTAGAGATTCGTTTGATAACGTCCTGCTACTTGGCTTTGGCAAGCGAAAGATCGACAATCGTTCTTGGGACTGGCGCGGCCTTTGGTTACCGCTCCCTCAAACTTGTCAGAGTGCCATTCTCTTCCTCAAGCTGTACTTTCAATTTGGTGCAGAATAACACGAATTTGCGTGCCTGTTAACTTGAACTTCTTTATGGAACTCTCCGCAGCCCGAAGTACAAAATTCCAGCTCCAAATAACCCAATGCTCGGTGGTTAGATCAATATGCGTATCACGGGAAGTAGATAATTAACGTTGCTTTCGCGTAGCATGCTATATATATTATGGGAATCGTATTCCGTGACAGTACATTTTATCGACATAAATGGCTCAGTTCTCGCGACTGACTAGCGTTTTACGTGATAACTTCAACCCAAACGGAGACGTACTTTATGGAGACTGATCGTGACGTTGAAGAATTTTGTCGAGGTTCATAACCACCCTGGTTTTTTGATCCGGAGGTCTCATCAAATATATAATGCCTTATGGGAACGGATCATGGCACCGTCTGATTTATCACCCCAACAGTTCGCATTGTTATATAAGACTTACTTTCACGAAGGAATTTACGTAACTGGCTTGGCGCAGAGCATAGGTATCGACAAAACCAGTGCTGGGAGATTGGTCAGCGAGCTCGACCGAAAGGGTTATTTGAAGACTTGCAATAGTAAAAAAGATAAACGCCAGAAAGAGGTCAACCTAACTGTAAAAGGTAGGAAAACAGTTGTAGACCGATGGCCAAAAACTGAAGAACTATCAGATCGTCTTCTCGATTGCTTTACAAAGAAACAGGCTGATCAATTCATTATGCTTCTTGAGAAGTTTGTTAATCATAACAATGATCAAAGTCGTGCTCCGATTAATAAATTAGTCCTCCAGAAATATGAGAAAAAAAATAAGAATAAGACATAGCGCTTTATTTTATAACCAAAAAATTGAAACTTTTTGACCTTAGTCTGATTTGTGCCCCCGCTTGGGGCCTTATGCCGTCTTGTGCCGCTGGCCCACCCCTGGTGGTGTTTCTGGAAGCCCTGCAAAGCATTGAGCTTTTGACATCCAATCCGATGCGACGGCTCCCCGAACCTGGAGCGGCGTATCTTTCACATTGCGTGTTTGTGTAACGACCTGGCAAAATGCGTCTGCCGGCCCCTTTATATAGTCAGTGGTGTTATCGTCACCAAACGCCCACTCATCGTCGGAAGGGGCTGTCAAAGCAACGTACGGCATTGGGCCTGGCGCGGTTTCGCCACGCACTTTATACGTCCAATGAAAGGTATTGATGCCTAAGATCACAATATTCTTGATACGGTCTGTATTCACACGATCAATTCCCAGGACGTCGTAAATCGCTTGTCCGTGAGCCCATGTTTCCATGAGGCGTGCTGTGATCGAAGACCGTGCACTCATAGAAGGGCCAGCCCATTCTAGCCGTTGTTTTGGGTCGATGGCGGAAAATTGATCGCTGGTGGTTTTAATCCCTTCATACCACGCCGTTAGGAGAGATGTACCCGAAAGACCATCAAAGTAGTTATGTTCGATATCCCGAAGCTGCCCGAGATTGCTACCCACCACTTTTAAAACATCTTGCAGCCGGCTTTCATCCGTAATTTGACAGGTAGCCATCACGTTCCAAAAATGGAGATGCCTTACAATTTCATTGATGGTCCAGGATTTGAATAAGGTCGGCGTTTCCATTTTGCTCGCTGCGTTTTCCGCTACCAATGTATGGAGCTCAACACTTTCTGCAAAAAAATCTTTAGCCTGTTGCATAACCCGTCCTTATCATCATGATATGGATAGTGGCTCAATTTCGAGAATGGTATCGTCTGTAGCGACCTGTGATGGCGCGGTGAGGTTCACGCTTAGGACTGTGCCATCTGTTTCCGCTACGATTTCATGCATCATTTTCATGGCCTCGACCACGGCTAGCCGTTGACCTTTTTTGACCACATCACCAGCGTTGACAAAAATCACCTGTAGTTGGCCGTGCATAGGGGAAGCAACAGTGCCGCCACCACCATCAGTTGCTGCGCCATCACCTCTAGCAAGATCGCGTACGGTAAACTGCACCCGTTCGTCAGCGAGGCTTAGGGTTCCATCGGCGCCTTCGAAGAAAATGATGCTTTTCCGTACGCCGTCGATGGTGAGAAGAGTATCATTGTCGTTATAGCTCTCCACAATGATCTCAAAGGCCTGACCGCCTGCTGAGTTGGCGTAGGGGGGTTGGGTTTTGGCCGTTGCGCT
>CALFRH010000027.1 GCA_937919225.1 uncultured Parvularcula sp. | reverse complement strand
AATGTAAACATTTTCCTCATGCTGAGGAGGTCCGAAGGACCGTCTCGAAGCACGATGAAAATGGTTCTATGTGATCGCCCGAAGCTCTAGTTGATGGTTTCTACAATGAATAAATGGATTGGTGCAGCATTCGCGATGTCAATGGTTGTCGCTTGTGGTCCCACGGAGCTGCCGCGAAGCGCCGCGCCGGAGGAGGAGCCGGTCACCTGGGTGATCGAAAGCTCTCTCTCCGAGCCGCCCATATTCATCATCGCCCATCGCGGTGCGTCGGGGGAGCGACCTGAACACACAATGGAAGCTTACCGCCTGGCGATTGTTCAAGGGGCGGACTTTATCGAGCCTGACCTTGTGATGACAAAGGACGGGGTCCTTATCGCCCGTCATGATCGCTTCTTGTCGACCACCACTGATGTGGCGGATCGGCCTGAGTTCGCTGACCGCAAGAAAAGGAAATGGGTGAACGGCTTGCCAAAGGACGATTGGTGGGCAGAGGATTTTACCCTAGCGGAAATCAAAACCCTTTGGGCGCGACAACCCCGCCCGGCGCGCGGGACCCACTATGACGACCAATTCCGCATCCCCACCTTTGCTGAGGTGATCGCCCTGGCCAAAGAGGCGGGGGTGGGCATCTATCCTGAGACCAAGGCGCCGAGCGCCCATCTCGAACAGGGGCTCGATATGGAGGCAGCGCTGCTGGCGGCCCTTCGGAAGGCGAGATGGGACGGCGCGGGGGCACCCGTCTATGTGCAATCCTTTGAGCCGGAGATTCTTCAATCGTTGAATGAGAAGATTGAGCTGCCGCTCGTTCAACTCTTGTATGGTGTGCCTGGTCTTCATGGCGAACGACCCAACATTCCCCTCAGCGACGTGACCACCTACGCCGATGGGGTGGGGGTGCAGAAAACCCTCGTGGTGAATAAGGCGGGTAAGGCCACCGACTTTGTTTCAGCCGCTCACGGGGCGGGGCTTTTTGTCCATGTTTGGACGGTGCGGGACGATGAGCCCGCGCCCGACGGTGTGCCCGTTGAAGAGGAACTTGAGCGCCTCTATGCCCTTGGAATTGATGGGGTTTTCGCTGATTACCCCGCGACGGCGGTGGCCACTCGCGATGCGGTTTTGATCCCTTAGGGCCCACGTTCGGCCCGTTCGTTACACAAGGTAACATAGCGTTATTTCAAACGGTGGGGGTTTTGGGGCCATATTTACCTTGAGACGGGTAGGGTACGGGCATTCGCCCAGGGTAATATATGTTTGATACGCTAGAGCGTTCGTTAGAGACCGAGACCAATCAAATGGTTGCTGCGCATACATTGCGGGCATCCGTTTGCCTTGAGGGTATTGGTCTGCATTCCGGGCAAACCGTTAAGATCACCATGGCGCCAGCGCCGGTAGGCACCGGAATCCTGTTCCGTCGCCAGGATTTGTTGAAAAGTGCGGGTCCGGCGGGCCAAGCGGCTGATCTTGAGCGGGTGTCGATCAAAGCGGTCCCCAGCGCTGTGACCGCCACAACCCTCGGCACCGTCATTGCGAACCGCCATGGCGTTAGCGTTTCAACGATTGAGCACATTATGTCGGCCTTTGCGGGGTGCGGCGTCGACCATGCCATTGTCGAGGTGGAGGGGCCTGAGCTGCCCATCATGGACGGCAGCGCTGAGCCCTTTGTCAAAATGATTGATCAGGTGGGGCTGCGCGCCTTGGCTGAGCCGCGACAGGCCCTCCGAATCACTCGGCCAATGCGGGTTTCCCGCGGGGATAGCTTTATCCAAGCATTGCCCCTTGCGCCCCATGATGGGCGTCAGGCGTGCGATATCGATGTGACCGTGATCTATGATGATCCCGCCATTGGTGAGCAGACCTTGTCTCTTTCGAGTGATGTCGGTGATTATCGGGCCGCCATCGCGGGCGCGCGGACCTTCTGCTATTTGCAGGATGTCGAGGCTATGCGGGCCCAAGGTCTCGCCCTTGGTGGGTCCTTGGATAATGCCATCGTGGTGTCCGACGGTGCGGTGCTCAATGAGGGCGGTTTGCGGTTTGATACCGAATTTGTGCGCCACAAGGCCCTCGATCTGGTGGGTGATCTCTATCTTCTCGGCCGTCCACTGGTGGGCCGTCTTATTGCCCATAAGCCGGGACATGGCCTGAATACCGAGTTTGCGCAGACCCTTCTCAACGCCGAAGCGGTCGAGCCTGTGCCCCTAGCGGTCCCCTCGCGCTTGCCAGAAATGGCCCATGCTTAGCGCCCTGGGCGTTTGATTTGGGGGTTTAATTCGGGCGTTTGATCATGACCGCCCGGCCCTCTCACCGATTTTCCGGCGCTTTTGCTCTTCCGTCATTTGACCCAGACGCTTTGGGTCCATAAAACTCACCTGTAACGGCGTAAGGCAGATTGCGCCTCGTTTTCCAAAGGGCATGAAGCGAATGCAACGTCGTTTAATCCGGACCACGGCCATCCTCCTCTTTGCTGCAACCATGGTGGGCTGCTCTAACAATCGAAACGCCGAGGAGAAGTTCGCCTATGTCGAGGAGCCGGTGGAGATCCTCTACACAAAGGCGACGGAGGCGCTGGAAAAGCGTCGCTATGATGAGGCGGTCCTCTTTTTCGAAGAGGTAGAGCGGCAGCACCCCTATTCGGCCTGGGCACGCCGGTCCATGTTGATGACCGCCTACGCGCAATATCTCACCAATGATTATGAGGATTCCCTCGCCAGTATTGAACGGTTCTTGTCGATCCATCCAGGGAATAAGGATGCGGGGTACGCCTATTATTTGCGGGCTATTAATCACTATGAGCGCATCCGCGATGTGGGCCGTGACCAAGATATTACCCGCAACGCGCTGATGGCGCTTCAGGATGTTGTGCGCCGCTATCCCGATACGGAATATGCCCGGGATGCAGAGCTAAAGCTTGACCTGACCCGAGACCATTTGGCCGGCAAGGAAATGGATATTGGCCGTTATTACCTTAATCGAGACCAGCATGTGGCGGCGATTAATCGGTTCAACACTGTCCTCACTGACTATCAGACCACAAGCCACGTGCCCGAAGCGCTCCACCGTATTGTTGAAGCCTATTTGGAGCTTGGTATTGTGCCCGAAGCCCGTCGCCACGCAGCGATCCTGGGGCATAATTATCCGGGATCGGAGTGGTACGAGGATACGTTTGGACTATTCTCTCGCCGTGGTCTTGAGGCCGATGTTGAGACAGCGTCACTGGAGTAGAAGTGCTCCTCACGCTTTATGCGCGGGATCCATGGCGTTGGCGGTGCGATAGAGACGACCGGACACAATCGCAGGATTATTTCTTCCCAGATCCCATCCATCCATAGGCGCGGGCCTTCATCCGCCGGGCCCAGCCGCCTTTGGTGGGACCCTGCGCCCAGCCGAAGCGGCGCAGACGCCCATGCATCTGGTAGCAATCAGCCAACTCGAAACTCACCCTTGATTGCCATCGGAGGCTGAGCCCAAGGGAAATGTCAGGCCCGTGTTCGAGCCAATAGGGCGATCCCGGCGGCAAATAGACCGCTGTGCCTTCATTGAGTTCATAGGCCGCTGCCCTGTCCGCGAAATCGTCTTGGTAGGGAAGGCCAACCTCACCTCGCGCGTAGGCGCCCTCAAATGCTGCGCCGGGGACGATGTCTGGATCGGTCCCATCATGAAGGGAAAGGATGCTTGTTCCCCTAACTTGTAGATAAAGCTGGTGCGCCGTTTCGAGATGAAAGGGCAAGATCGCCTTAGGAGAGGCCAGATGGATGTGGGTCTTAGCGCCGATGGCCGGTGCACCTGATGCCTTTAGCAAGGGCCGAAAGGGGCGCAGTATATCCATGGTGAGAGCTTTATACTCTCGCTCTTCCCCAATGTCGGTAAGCTGAAGGAGGGTACGGCTTGTCCCCAACCCTTGAACCAATGCGGCGGGCGCTTGGTTCTCCAGATCTAGGGTTTCACTATACTGATCAGCGGTCAAATCAGCTGATCGATAGATCACATCCATCTTGGGAAGGGACCCGGCAAGGACAGTCAGTCGCGGTAAGGACAATAGCGGATGGGCGACTAGCCCATGATCCAAAAGGCAAGGCCGGTCAGGATAGCATCCCGTGAACAAGGCCAAGGCACCAGCTTCAAACATCAGAAAGGTGTGCTCCTGCCCCCTTTTTTCGTCCTTATGCGACGAGTTCTATCGTATAGCTTTCCATCACTGGATTGGCGAGCAGTTTTTGGCACATCTCATCGGCCAGACGCCGGGCCTCCGCCTCGTCGCTTGCGTCCAAATCCAATTCAATGAGTTTGCCCTGACGAACATTCCGGGCGCTGTCAAAGCCAAGGCCATGAAGGGCTGTTTCGATCGCTTTACCCTGGGGGTCGAGAACGCCATTCTTAAGGCTAATGTGAATTTTGGCCTTCACGATTTTTTCCCTTCATTCGTGGCCACCAGCACCGGGCCGGTGGTGTCAGAGCGCTCGTCCACATCCCGTAGGACGCCGAGGCGGCGGGCCACCTCGCGATAGCCTTCGACAACCCCGCCTAAGTCTTTGCGGAAGCGGTCCTTGTCCATAATTTCATTACTTTGAAGATCCCAAAGCCGACACGAATCAGGACTGATCTCGTCAGCCAGAATAATCCGGACAAGCTCGCCCTCATATTGCCTGCCAAACTCCAGTTTGAAGTCTACAAGGCGAATGCTCGCGGCGGCGAACAGCCCCGATAGGAAGTCATTGACCCGCAAGGCGTAGGCCATCATGTCGTCAATCTCTTGGGGGTTGGCCCAGTTAAATGCGGTAATATGGTCTTCGGATACCATCGGGTCCCCGAGCTTGTCATCCTTGTAATAGAACTCGACCACAGAACGGGGGAGGGCGTCGCCATCCTTCAAACCGAGGCGCTTCGCAATGGACCCGGCTGCTACATTCCGTACAACGACTTCAAGGGGAATGATCTCCACATGGCGAATCAGTTGCTCGCGCATATTGAGGCGTTTGATAAAGTGGGTGGGGATCCCTGTCCGTTCGAGGCCGGACATGATGAACTCGGAAATCCGGTTGTTCAGCACCCCTTTTCCTTCGAGCACGGCATGTTTTTCGTTATTAAAGGCGGTGGCATCGTCCTTGAAAAACTGGATC
>CALFRH010000026.1 GCA_937919225.1 uncultured Parvularcula sp. | reverse complement strand
CTCATCGCACATTATGTACGCCGGGTTGGGCGCCAAGAACAATAGGGAAACGTCCTTCAAGGCGTGGGGTTTGCGCCGAGCCAAGCGCGGGCGGCCTCACCGTCCTTTGTGATTTGCGCTTTCAAGGCGTCGAGGCCGTCAAATTTTTGCTCCGGCCGCAGAAAATGAAGCACATCAATATGGAGGTGTTCTCCATAAAGGTCTTCGTCAAAATCAAAGAGGTGAGCCTCTAGCCGTTCTTCTGCGCCATCGACGGTGGGGCGGACCCCCACATTGGCGACACCACCGATAAGACCCCGTGCTGTGTGAGCTCTGATGACGTATACCCCATATTGGGGGCGAACATACTCGCTGAGGAGAAGGTTCGCCGTTGGGAAATTCAGCGTGCGGGCCAGCCGACGACCTTCGATCACCTCCCCCCGCACTTGCCAGGGGCGTCCCAGATGGAGGGTGGCGGTCGCAGGATCCCCGTCGCGCAATGCCTGGCGCACGGTGGAGGAGGAATATTTGATCCCGCTCGGGTCCGGCACGGGTGTGATGGCGTGAGCCGTCATGCCGTGCCCTTCGGCAAGGGCTTTCAGCGCGGCGGCGTCGCCCGAACGCCCGGCACCGAACTGAAAATCCGTCCCGGTCACAATACCTGCAACCCCCAACCGTTGGTGGAGGGTCGTGCCAACAAATTCTTCCGGAGACTGTTTGTAAAGGGCTTCAGCAAAGGGAAGGGCAAAGACACTTGTCACCCCCTGCGCATGGAGAAGAGAGGCTTTGGTCTCAAGATCTGTGAGGAGGAAGGGCGGTGTGTCCGGTTGAAACACCCGCCTTGGGTGCGGTTCAAAGACAATAGCGGCGAGGGGCCGGTCGCCCGCCGCCTCCTTCGCCGCTTTGATCAGCACTTGATGACCAAGATGCACGCCGTCCATATTGCCAATAACCGCCACCATCCCGCGGTGCGGCGGGGCTAGATCGCACTCCAGCGCGACATGGAGGAGGGGGAACGGCTCTACCAATTGAGGCCATCCATAGCATATTGCGCGTGTACCCCGTGTTGACGGAGGAGGCTGGCAAGCCGTTCTGGGTCGAGTACGCCATCGGTGCCGCGAGCTTCATCACTGAAGATACCCTCTGCCACGAACACCACATCAATCCCCTCTTGGTTCGCGCCTAGAATATCGGTTTGTAGACCGTCCCCCACCGCCAGGATCTCGGCGCCATCGCCAATACCATGGGCCGCCAGGGTCGCGCGCGCTGCAGTGTAAATCGGCGCATGGGGTTTGCCGCACAAAATAACATCGCCCCCCAATTCGGCGTAAAGGTCGGCGAGGGCACCAGCGCAGTAGATGAGGCGGTCTCCAAATTTGACGACCTTGTCCGGGTTGGCGCAAATCATGGGTAGCTGTCGCCCCGCCGCGGCGGTCAGCATTTCTCGATAATCCTCTGGGGTCTCTGTTCGGTCATCAAAGGGGCCGGTGCAGAGGATGATCCCCGCCTCCTCAAGCGGGGTGAGGGCGATGTTCAGGGCATCAAACAAGGTGTCGTCCTTATCGGGGCCCAACCGGAAGAAGGGCTTATCCGCTTCGGCAGCGACAGCCGCGCGGGTCGCATCACCTGAGGTCACCACCCCGTCATAGGCCTCGCGCGGTAGGCCCAACCGGTCGAGCTGGGCGGGGATCACATTCGACAGGCGCGGGGCATTGGTCAAAATGATAACGGGTCCACGGGTCGCGCGGAACTGGGTTAACGCCTCGGCGACCCCTGGATAAAGCTCTTTCCCATTATGGATCACCCCCCATGCATCGCACAGAAGGGCGTCATAGCTGTTGGCAATGGCGGAAAGCCCGCTGATGGTCTTGGGCGGCGCCGGATGTGTCATTGGGGGAGTTTCCCTAGCCGTTTTGTCGTCTCTTTGGGCATGGTGATACTCAAATCCGGCGTCGGAGGCGAGGGGGAGTCTCTCATTTGTTTTTGAGCCGCAAGGGGGACTGACGGCTCGCGGAACTGTCTCAAAATGGGAGAGGGACGGCGATTTGATAACTCTTTCTTATCAGTATCGAGAAGATTTTCTCTATATTCGTTTACCCACCATTCATCGTTTACATCGGGTTTTTTAATGATCTTACGGTAAGTCATTCGCAACGGAAAAGCTTCGTGGCGAGTAAAACATGATTGTGGGCGCGATCCTCTGGACGGCCGGTGCGCTGGCCCCCATTGCGGATGTAAGAGTGGGCGATGACGGCCCTCTTGCGCGCGTTGAGATCGTCTGCGGTGGGCCTTGTTTTGCCGAACCGTTGGGGGATCAGTCTTTTCTTATTCGCGCGGCCAGCGGTGACTTTACCGCTGATGTCGCTGCACAAAGCCTTCTTGTGCGGACCATTACGATGCAGTCGGGTAAAGAAGGTTCTTCTTTGACAGTCGATACAGTTCGTACACCTCGTTCGGTTTCTGCGGCGCAATGTGGCCCCAATCGTCTATGTTTTGACTTTGATCTAAGCCGTCCGAAACCTACGCAACAGCGGTTGACGATCACCGATATTGACGAGGACATGGACCGATTATTCGAGCGGACGCGGCTTGCCACTCTTGTCCCCGGTGACATCGCTCAGGCCTCCATGAATGAAAAAGGCTGCGCCCAGGCGGAAACCGATCTTGCCGACGATGCGTGGAATCTTTTCGCCTATCGCACGGTGGCGGTGTGTCGAGCGCGGGCGGGGGATCCTGATGCTGCACAATTGCTAGCTCGACTTGATGCCTTCTCCTGGGGCAAAAAACAGCCCCGGGCGGCGGTGCCGAAGACCACGACCGGCGCGTTGCGCTAGGGCTTACCGACTTTTCGTGGGGAAGCCCCTTTTCTCTTGCCTGCTGGGGCGGTACCAGTTGGGGCAATGACAGACCTTAGCGACAAACAAAAACATAGTTTTCAAGGGCTTATCTTGACCCTGCAAAACTATTGGGCGGCCCATGGCTGCGTGATCTTACAGCCTTATGACTTAGAGGTGGGGGCAGGGACCTTTCATCCTGCGACAACCTTACGGTCTTTAGGGCCAAAGCCCTGGCGCGCGGCCTATGTTCAGCCTTGCCGTCGGCCGGGGGACGGGCGGTATGGCGCCAACCCCAACCGGTTCCAGCATTACTATCAGTTCCAGACCGTGCTGAAGCCGAGCCCCGATAACATTCAAGATCTCTATCTGGGCTCCCTCGATGCGATCGGCATTGACCGGTCGAAACACGATATTCGGTTTGTTGAGGATGATTGGGAAAGCCCGACCTTGGGTGCCTGGGGCCTTGGGTGGGAGGTTTGGTGCGATGGGATGGAGGTGACGCAGTTCACCTACTTCCAGCAGGTGGGCGGCTTTGACTGCAAACCCGTCACGGGGGAGCTAACCTATGGGCTTGAGCGCCTCGCCATGTATGTGCAGGGCGTCGATAATGGCTACGACCTCGATTATAATGGTGAGGGCGTGACCTATGGTGATGTCTTCCATCAGCAGGAGGTGGAATTCTCCGCCTATAATTTTGAGTTGGCGAACACGGATGTTCTGTTCGATCAGTTCAAAGAAGCCGAAGCGGCGTGCGAGCATATCTTGTCGACGGCTGAGGCGGAGGGACGCAGTCTCGCCCTGCCGGCCTATGATCAGTGCATTAAGGCTAGCCACCTTTTCAACCTGCTGGATGCGCGCGGCGTGATCTCTGTGACGGAGAGACAGTCTTTCATTTTGCGCGTACGGAAATTAGCCAAAGCGTGTTGTGAGGCCTGGCTGAACAGCCCTCAGGGGCGGACCGAAGGGGCCGGGGTGGTCCAGGAGACCGTATAACACCTAACAGCTGGGGTAACGAACTGGGAGTGGGGTGCGATGGCATGGATTCTACGACCGATTGATCGGCTGATCCTATGGATCGGCCGAATGGTGTTTTTGTTCGTCGCTCTGTCCGTCGGTTGGGTTTTATTCCACGCGGTTGTACCGCCCTCATCCACCTTGACGATGGGGTTGCGCGCCCAGGCGGGGGCAGAGATCAAGACCGATTGGATTTCTCTTGAGGAAATGTCACCTCATTTGATCCGGGCGGTGATCGCATCTGAGGACTCCAAGTTTTGCAGTCATCGTGGCTTTGATGTTGAGCAGATCAAAGCGGCCTTGGCCGAGGCGGAGAATGGCAATGGCCTAAGGGGCGCCAGTACAATTAGTCAGCAAACGGCGAAAAATGTTTTTCTCTGGCCGGGCCGCGGGTGGGTGCGGAAGGGTTTCGAGGCTTGGTTTACCGCGCTCATTGAAGTCTTTTGGGGTAAGGAGCGAATTTTGGAGGCCTACCTTAACGTCGCTGAATGGGGCGATGGCTATTTCGGCGCGGAGGCGACAGCCCAGGGCCGTTTTGGAAAGCCCGCCGCCGGCTTGAACGCAGCGGAAGCCTCTTTAATGGCGACCGTTTTGCCAAATCCCCATAAATGGCGGGTCAGCCCGCCGGGGCCTTATGTGTCCCGCCGATCCTACACCGTTCGTAAGCGGATGGCAGTGGTGCGACAACAGGCGCTGGACGCCTGTGTCGCGGAGTGACGGTTAAACACCCGTGAGGAGGAAGAGCCAATCAGCGACAAGGGCTGGCCGATCCTCATTCTCGATTTCAACCGTGGCGCTAATCGTCAACAGGAGACCATTCGCCTTCTGGGTTGATGCAGACACCGTGAAGGCCCCACGGATGCGGGCGCCGCACTTCACCGGGGCGATGAACCGCAATTTGTCAAACCCATAATTGACCGGCATTTGAACGCTTTGCATCATTTCAGGGTGCTTGCTGAGATACGTACCGAACACCTCTTTTTGGAAGCAGCTGAGGAGGGAGGCGGTGAGGAAGCCATAGGCGATGGTTCCTCCGTAGGGGCTGTTTTGTTCAGCCCATTCGGGGTTCTGGTGATAGGGGTCTGGATCTTTTGTCAGGTCACCGAACGTACTGATCATAGTCTGATCAACAAGCAGCCAATCACTAACGCCAAGATCTTCACCGACGAGTGCTTGGCCTGGCGAATGAGTATCTGCGGGGGATGTCATGGGCGTATCCTTTAAGAGAGGGGGAGCGCGCGCAGCGCGTTTTTATCGATCTTGTCAGCGGCGGTGCGTGGCAAGGCGTCGAGCAATAGAACGTCCGACAATCGTTGGGTTTTCCCAAGGCGGTCATTGGCCCAGGCCTTGAAATCCTCTGCATTGATGGTGGCCTCGCGACGGGTAACAAGGGCCGCCACGGGGGTCTCGCCCCACTTCTCGCTGGGGGTGCCAAAGACCGCGCATTCCACCACATCGGGGTGATCAGACAGGACAGATTCTACATCACACGGATAAACGTTAAAGCCGCCCGAAATGATCATATCCTTCTTGCGCCCCTGGATGGTGAGGAACCCATCCGCATCTAAGGCGCCTAAGTCCCCGGTGCGGATGTAACGAAGACCTTCATCATCGGTCCAGAATACGCTGCCATTGAGATTTTCATCGGTATACCCGGTCATCATCCATTCATCGCGACCCACAATCTCGCCGGTTTCGCCCGTGGGACAGACCGTGCCGTCATCGCTGATGGTCAGTATCGTGGAACCGGGGAAGGGTTGGCCCACTGTGTGCAGTTTTTCAGGATTGTCCTTTAAGGAGAGGAGAGTTGTCGCCCCCCCTTCTGTTAATCCGTAAACTTCTAAAATGGCACCGGGCCATCGATCACACAGCTCCCGTTTCCGTCGCGGGGATAGGGGCGCGCCGGTGCAGAGGGAGAGTTCAAGGGACGCCAATCGCTCTGTCGCATACTCAGCATGGTCAAGCACGCGTTCATATTGAACGGGGACCATGAGTGTATGGGTGACCTTTTGCTTATCGATGACCTCAATAAAATCGAGAGCCTCAAACTTCGGCATCAAGACCAATTGAGCACCGTTCCACAGTGCGCCCACAAGGCCGATAATGGTTGTGTCCGAATCAAGCGGTGTGGAGAGGATGGAGACCTTCGCTGGGCCAAGACCCATAAGGGTGCCGGACGCCCCCTGGTTCGCCCGGAGGGCGTGGGACTGGACGATTCCTTTTGGTTTTCCGGTCGTGCCCGAACTATAGGTTAAATTGAAGGGGGTGTTGGGGGCGATGTCAGCGTCGCCAGCTTTCGGGTGCGTCGTGTCAGGCCCATCAATATGATGAAGCACTTGCGGTAGGTTGAGGGCCGATAGCCGCGCAGCGCCATCATCGTCGACAACGACATGCTTGGCGCCGCAGTCACTTAATAGCCGCGTAAGCGTTTCGTCGGTGAGGTGGCGCGGTAGGGGGGCAATACACTTGCCCGCCGCCACAATCCCGCAAAAACCGGCGACGGCACCGGCACTGTTACCAGCGTAAAAGGCGACAACGTCGTCATCCTTTGCTGTTTCTAACCAGCGCTGTCGCCAGGCGGATTGGCTGTCTGACAGGTCTTTCCACGAGATTGAGCGGTCCGTTCCGACAATGGCGATACGGTCTGGGGTGTGCTGCGCGTGGGCGTCGATTTGGTGGGATAGGGTGTGAAAAGCCATCTTCATGCCAAAAATAGAATATGTTTCCATTTTTTGGTCTGAAGATCAGATGATGTCAACCAATCTGAGAAGCAGCGCTCGATTTAAAGCGTTTCCCCTTCAATCAGACTTGAGGAGACGCTTTCAGTCTTTGTTTTTTTCATTTCCCGGACGGCCAACCGTAAAAACTTGGCCTGGAGGTGCTTTAGGCGGGCAGCAATGACCTCACCGCCTCAATGAGCTCGTCATCATCAAAGGGTTTATAAAGCACCGAATGGGCGCCCAACGCGTCGGCGCGTGCTGTGACCGTTTCCAAGGATCGGCCTGGCCCGCCGCCTGACATAATGATGAAAGGGGGCGGATTTCCGACACGGCTTAGTTCAGCGGCCAGTTCAAGGCCGTCATCTTTTCCAAGCCACACGTCCAAAATAGCGCCATCTACATCGCGCTCGCTAAGGCTATTTATCGCTTCGGCGGCGCTATTGGCGATGATGGGGGCATGGCCTTGGCCTTCAAGAACAAGGGCTACGACATCGGCCACGCCGCTATCATCATCCACGATCAGAATGGTGGCCATATCATCTCCCCATACTTTTGATCCCGGGCGGTAAATCCGGCGAGCTGCTAGTCTCTCACATTCGGCTGTGGGATCCAAACGTGGAATGTAGTGCCCTTACCGGGGGTTGTGTCCACTGATACCACCCCGCCCCAATCGATGACCAGTCCCTGGACCACTGGTAACCCTAGGCCCGTGCCGCGGCCGGTGGCTTTGGTGGTGAAAAACGGTTCAAAAATCCGTCGACGGACGGCAGGTTCCATCCCAGGACCCTGATCACTGATGCTGATGCAAGCAAACGGCGGCTCCC
>CALFRH010000025.1 GCA_937919225.1 uncultured Parvularcula sp. | reverse complement strand
CCGCGCAAGGACAGGGTGTCATCGTCTTTCAACCACAGGCGACCGCGAAAGGTGCGACCGTCTTCTGGGTTTTTTAGCCGCCCCCCGCGCCAGTGCTCCCCGTCATAGGTCGCGCCCCACAGCATCAGGCCACCCAAGGCGCCCGGCTGCATATCATCAGGGTCCCACGCCCAGGTCAGCCAGCCGCAAAGCTCTTGAGGGGCGGTGTCACATGGTCGGATGTCCACGACGGCGCCATAGCCTTGGGTGGCCCATTCGCCATAAATGCTTTGGGGGGCGGCAGCCGCCGTCGGCACGTCTGTGGGTTCAGTAAGAAGGGCGGCGGAGGCAAGGAGGGAGAGGAGCATGTGATCGGGCTTCTGATGGAGGTTAGATGCCCCAATGGAGGCGCGCCGTCCGTTTGCCGGACCCCGGCCCTTCAGCCTCATCAATTTCAAAAATGATGCGTTATTTCGAGATGGGGTCAGCTTCCGCCATCGTGCTTGAAATAATCGCCTCCTTGCGAAAGGCGGTGGGGGTCACGCCTTCAGCCACTTTGAACGCGCGGTTAAAGGGCGCAATCGATCCATACCCCAAATCGAGGGCGATTTGCGTGATCTGCACCCGCCCCATTTGGGGATCAGCCAACAGGCGTTTGGCCTCTTTCACCCGATAGCTGTTCAAAAAGGCGCTGAAGTTGCGGAACCCCAGATGCCCATTGATGAGCCGCCTTAGCTTATATTCAGGGTACGCGATGTGCTCGGCGAGCCCCGCAATGGTCAGCCCCTCTCGCCGATAGGTTCCATTCTCCATGCTCGACAATAATCGCTGGAGGGCGGCTTCATCGAGGGTTTTGGGCGTTTCCGCTATCGATGGGCCTCCGGGCTCCTCCTTCGTGTTCGGAAAAATGTCGATCGGTGACAAGATCCACTGGTTGAAGATCATCGCGAAGGAGAAAATCGCAATAGCGTGAAGGGTTGTTAGCCACTGAGGTGCCGGCGCGCCCCACAGGATGAGGTCCGCCACAGAAACGATCACCCCCAAACTGCCAAGGAGGATCGCAATAACAAGCCGAAATCGCCGCCGGGTTTCGACGAGATCGTCATGCCGGTGCGCTAGAGCCAGCCAAAGCACATGACCCATCAGCCCAATGATGACGACCATCTGGAGCATGTCATCGATTTCGGTCTCAAGCAGACCAGCGGTAAAGGTGCGGAGGGTGAACAATCCCGCCATCATGGCAAAGGGGATGAGCCGCCAGGCGTTCCACTCGAACTGGTCATCGAACAGGGCGGTGGCGAACCACCAAAACAGCACGGAATTCATCGTGGCGATGCCCGACAGGAGATGACGGATCTCATCGGGGAAATGGGTCGCCGCGGGGGAGCTGACCAGCGCATACCCGGCCGTGCCGATGCAAAAAAGCGCGCCGAGAGTCTCCGGCCCGAGGCGGTAGGGAGGGCGCACCAGTCGTCCCGCGAAGAGGAGACATAGCGCGGCTGTCCCCCCTCTCAGGACATATTCGAGCAGATAGGTATCGGCGGGCGCGATGGTCATCCGCCGGACTATAGACCGGTTTCGCCCCCCGCGAATGGCGGAAAAACTGATCAGATTTTGAAAAAAAGCGACGTTTTCAGCGGCGCGGAGAGGGACGACCCGGATTTCGTGAGCAAGGGCGGCAAAGGACGCCCCGCTCATGACAAAAAAGCTTGCCGCTCATTTCGCTAAGGCCAACCAAACCCAAAGCCTACCTGCCCCTCCTGGCGTGGATCGCCGATGGGACATGGATTGGCTGCGGGTGATCGCCTTTGGCATTCTCATCCCGTTTCACACCGCCGTCTTATTCCTGCCCGATAGTATCCCTCACATGCCCAACGAGGACGCGAGTGCCACCCTTGGGATCGGGGTGTCGTTTTTCCATATTTTCCGACTGGGGCTATTGTTCCTTGTCGCCGGCATGGGGGTTGCCTTTTCCCTAAAGGCCCGGACTAAGGCGCAGTTCTTTGCAGAGCGAACCCGACGACTGGTCATCCCGCTCATCGCGGGGATTGTGCTTTTGGTGCCGCCCATCGTCTATTGGGAGAAGAGCTATATCGGTGCGGTGGAGGGGTCCTTTTGGGCGTTTTATCCACAGGTCTTCACCCAAGGGGTTTACCCTGACGGTTTCCTGAGTTGGCACCATTTTTGGTTCATCGCGTATCTCTATGTCTTTTGCGTCGTCGGCTGGCCCGTCTTGCGATATTTACGGCAGGAAGGGGAGGAGCGCCGCCAACGGTTTGCACGGTGGGCGGCGAGGGGTGGGAATCTGTTTGCCCTCATCGGTATATTGTTTGGGGCGGAATTACTCCTCCGGCCGATTTTCCCGGGGTTCCATAATCTTGTCACCGATTGGGCCAATTTCAGTCACTGGTTCATTTTGTTCCTCGTCGGGTTCGTTATGGCACGCGAGCCGATATTGATTGATCGGTGCCGGGATCTTCGCTGGCTCAGCTTGGCCCTGGGTGCTGCGGCAACTATTCTGTTATTCCGGTCCTATTACGATTTCGCTGAGTCTGGTTTTGTTATCAAGCGGGAGTATACGCTGTCCAACGCGATGGTGTTTGCAGGTTTTGCGGGCTTGCGGATGATTGTTGCTTGGTCTGTGATCGTGGCGTGTGTGGGCTTCGCGGCAAGGCACCTCAACCGGCCAAGCGCGGCGCTGTCTTACCTCAATCGTGCCGTATACCCACTATTTTGTATACATCTCACCCTGATCGTGGGGCTCGGCTATGTCATCTTGCCGCTATCGTGGGATATTCCAATGAAATTCTCCGCCATTGTTGTGGGCACCTTTGTTCTGGGACTTGCGGCTTATGAGTTTGTCATTCGCCGGTTCGCCGTCACGCGCCTCTTGTTTGGGGGGCGATCATCGCGCCCTCAGCCTTCGGAACGCCCCCGCCAGCTCGGGGCTCATCAGGCGGAGGCGGTGTAAACCACCCGCGGATTGAGGTTAAACCGGGCATCCGGCGGCGTTGGCAATGCCCCATCGCCGCGCAAAAAGGTTCGAACTGCCAGGGGGTAAAGTTGGTGCTCAGCGTTCCGCACCCGGGCGGCGAGCGTTTCCTCATCATCGTCGGCATGGCGAGGCACCACCGCCTGGCCCACAATCGGTCCGCCATCAAGTTCCGCGGTCACGGCGTGGACGGTGCATCCTGAAAAGGCCACCGACGAGGCTAACACCTGCTCATGGGCATTGTGCCCGCGAAAGGCAGGCAGGAGAGAGGGGTGGATATTCAGCATCCGTCCCGTCCAGCGCTCAACGAACCCTTCGGTCAAGATGCGCATAAACCCGGCGAGGCAGACAAACTCGATGCCCTGATCGTCAAGTGTGGCGGCGAGCGCGTCGTCAAAAGCCTTTCGGGTTTTATATTCCTTATGGGGAATAAGGGCGGTGGCGATCCCGGCCTCCTCCGCACGCGTCAGGCCGTAGGCGTCCGCCTTGTTCGAAACCACAAGCGCGATGTCGGCTGGAAAAGCGTCTTCCCGGCCCGCGTCGATAAGGGATTGAAGGTTGGTGCCGCTGCCGGAGATAAGGACAGCTGTCTTTTTTCGAAGGGCGCTGGTCATGCGTTGGTCAGTTCACCAATCACTGAGGATTGGGGCAGGGCGTCAAGAATTCCCTGCGCTTCGCTCGCGCCCACCACAAGGACCATGCCAATGCCCGCGTTAAAGGTCCGCCGCATTTCCCCATCGGAAAGGGCGCCCGCTTCCTTCAGCCATGCAAAGAGCGGCGGCAGGTCCAGCGCCTTATCATCAAGCCGCGGCAGGAGGCGTGCGGGCAGGGCGCGGGGGATATTTTCCGACAGGCCGCCGCCCGTGATATGGGCAAGGCCCTTCACCTTATCGGCCTGACATAGGGGCAGGACATCTTCCACATAGATCCGTGTGGGCGTGAGGAACGCATCCGCGAGGGTCTGATCCTCATCAAAGGGGGCTTTGTCCTCCCACCCAAGCTCGCGATCAGCGACAATCTTTCGAATGAGGGAGTAGCCGTTGGAATGCGCGCCCGAGGAGGGCAGGCCAATGAGAAGATCACCGGGCACCATCGCCTCGGGCTTCGGCAGCAACTGATCCCGCTCGACCGCGCCCACGCAGAAGCCTGCCAAGTCATAATGTCCATTGGCGTACATGCCGGGCATTTCAGCGGTTTCACCCCCGATAAGGGCGGCCCCCGCCTGGCGGCACCCTTCTGCGATGCCGGCCACCACATCCGCGGCGGCTTGTTCGTCGAGCCGCCCGCAGGCCAAATAGTCGAGGAAAAACAAGGGCTCCGCCCCCTGGGCCAGAACGTCGTTCACGCACATGGCCACAAGATCAATACCAATCGTGTCGTGCCGGCCGGTCGCGAATGCCAGCATGAGCTTGGTGCCGACCCCATCGGTGCCGGAGATAAGGAGGGGGTCCTTGTACCCTGTGGCCTTCAGATCAAAAAGGCCGCCAAACCCACCAAGACCTGTGTCAGCGCCGGCGCGACGGGTCCCGTCGGCTAAGGGTTTGATGGCGTCTACCAGGCGATTGCCCGCCTCAATGTCCACTCCGGCCTTTTTATACGCATCGTTCATGGTTCAGGGCCGCCTTCGGTCTGGAATAACCGACAAAAAATGCCGGAAAAGGCGCTTACCTAACCGCTTCGCCGGGATTGTCGAGAAGTCTTGCTTCACCCTTTATTACACGCTGTGGCATAGCGGCCTTCCTTTCGCCAAAAGGTTCGAAGAAGACGACAGCGATAATGGGGGCGAATAAGGAATAGCTTGGGGTTGGTGGGTTCTTTCTTGCCCAAAATCCCTCTAAACTGTGATGCGGTCACAAAACCCATTCTTCCCGCGCGGGTGGGCGGCACTGGTTTTTGTGAGAAGACACGCGAGAACAAAGATGCTGGCCAAAAGGTCGTTGGGTTAAGGGACGAGCGAATGCGGAACGCTGCTATACGCGCTACGGGGTTTCTGACGGGGCCAATCAGGGCGCTGGTGTTAGGCACCATGATCATCTCGGCCATGGTGCTGTCGGTTGGGCTTGCCCGGGCGGAGGCGCCGAACTCCGCGGTGTTCACCGTGCCTCAGGTGCCTGTCTATGCCGAAGCGGACACGGCCGCCGCAGCGCAACAACGGGCCCAGGACCAGGGGCGACGCCGGGCGATGGATCTTCTGTTACGGCGCCTGACAGCGGAGGCGGACTGGGAATATCTGCCGACCCTTGCCCGGGGGCGCGCGCCGAATGCTTCGGGCGCCATCCCAGAATTGGGCTTTGATGTGCAGTATGTGGCGAAAGTGCCGGTCCAGTTGACGGCCGCCGACCTGCCCCAACTCGAAGAAGGGTTTGCCATCTTCGATGAGAAAACATCGGGTACCACCTATCGCGCAAAAATCACCTATCGCTTTAAGCCCGCTGGGGTGCGCCAAGTGCTGGAGGCGGCCAATCTTCCCTATAGTGAAGCGCAAGCGCGTGAGGCGCTCATCATCCCGGTTCTTGAAACCGCAGAAGGGCTGTATCTGTGGGAGACAAATAATCCGTGGGCCCGTGCATGGTTGGCGCGGCCTCTCATGAATGAGCTGACGCCCCTCCGTCTTCCTGTTGGTGACCAATTGGATGTCGAGGCCATGACGGCGCAGAGCGCTAAGGCCCTCAACGTCAACGCGTTTGCGCCCGTCGCCCAACGTTATAATGCGCAGCAGGTCATCTTGGCCCATGGCCGCTTGCGGGAAAGCAATGGCGAGTTCCGCCTTCAGGTCCGGTTAATTGATGCCTATTTAGCGGGCCGCACGGCGGGGTCACCGGCTTTGCCGACAGAGCCAGCCGATTCAGCAAGCCTTTATGATAGTGATGATGGCTTCGGTCGCCAGCAGGTGGCGATCTCCGCGGCTCCTGAAAAGGGCGCAGTACTGACGGAAGCGTACTTTAAGGGGCCGGGTGATGACTTCCCCGCCCTCGCTCAACGGGCCGTTGAGGCAACGGTGACCAAGTATGCTCGCAGCTGGAAGGCGCAGACCCTGGTGGATCACTCAGCGATCCGGCCCTTGACGTAGACGGCATGGTGTGGCTCTCTTGATGAATGGGCGGTGATCCGTATTGCTCTTGAAAAGTCACCCCTTGTCCGGGCCATGAAGGTTGGGGCATTCACCAATGAGAATGCGATTATCGATTTGAATGTGATTGGGCAGCAGGATCAGTTCACCTTGGCCATGCGGCAGGCCAATTTGGCGGTTTGGCGCGGGCCAGATCGGGGATGGAACATTGCCACCTTTGAGCGGTCGGAATTGGTCCAGGACAAGCTCGCCAGGATCGCGCTTGAACAACCAAATGCGGACGAGCAAAACGGCTTCTTTAATCGGCTGGGTCGTCGACGCCCTCCCGCATCAGGGGCGGCGCCTCTGGGGGCTGAGCGGCGGGACGATGCGATCCCTACGCTGCCGGATGAGATTTTTGGGACGCAGCCGGTGGAGCTGGACCAAGTGATCGACGAAGAGGCCACGCAACAGGGAGAGGAGCAAGGTGACCAACCCTGATCAGGCGCGGCAACTAAAGCTCCCATTCCCCTCTCGCGAGCCGACCCTTCCTTACATTCTTGGCGATGCCAATCGCAGCGCTATTGCTGTGCTTGATCAGTGGTGGGAACGGTTCTTAGACGGGGCACAGCCGGGACCTCCGGTGATTTTGCTTAAGGGCCCGAAGGGAGCGGGTAAGTCGACATTGCTCTCGCGCTTTATGGAGGCGCGGTCGGGGCTCGTCATCGGACCCGACGCAGAGGGGCATCTTACCGTGCCCCGCACCCCCGCGCCCCTTGGCATTGATAATGCGCATTGTGTGCGTGCTGAGGGCCTCTTTTCAATTTTTAACGAGTGCGTCGCTGAACGCCGGGCGCTCATCCTCTCCGGTGCTGGACGACCCATCAGTTGGGGGACAGCGTTTGGGGACGATCTGCCTGACCTTAAAAGTCGTCTGTCCGGGGTGGCAATCGCCAGCCTGGAAGCGCCTGATTCGGCCATGCTGGCTGACGCCTTGGGCGGTGGGCTCTCGGTCTTGGGATATGAGGGCGAAGGTGATGAGGTCGCCTGGGCGGCGGAACAGCTTTGCCGCCGATTTAGTGCTGTTGAAACCATTCTCGCCGATATTGCGACCTGCGGCGGGAAACCGACCGCTCTTAAGGTCTTGTTGCAGGCGGCCATGAGGGATAACCCAGCGCAAGTTCTGTGACAGGTGGGCAAGAGGCACGAAGATGACAAACGGCATGGCATCGCACCAGACCGACGGGCAGGCTGCCCTTCCATCCGTGGCCCCTGACAGCCCAGATCGGTTTTTTAACCGAGAGCTGTCTTGGCTCGATTTTAACTCCCGCGTCCTTGAAGAGGCTGACAATGAAGGTCACCCGGCGCTGGAGCGGCTGCGCTTCTTGTCAATTTCGGCCAGCAATCTTGATGAGTTCTTTATGGTGCGGGTGGCGGGCCTGGTGGGGCAGGTGCGCGGCGGTATCACCAATCTGTGCCAAGATGGTCTCACGCCAAAGGAACAATTGGCCGCGATCAATGAGCGGGCCGCGGCCCTCATGTCCCATCAGCAGCGGACCTGGGCGCAACTCCTGCCCCTTTTGCATGACAATGGCGTCGAGGTTCTAAAACCGAGCGATCTAATGGCTGGGGAGTTGGCATGGTTAGAGGAAGAATTTCTGTCGAATATCTTCCCGGTACTGACGCCTTTGGCTCTCGACCCTGCACACCCGTTCCCGTTTATTCCCAATCTTGGGTTCGTACTGTGTTTCTCCATCGATGGCCCCGGTCTTGCGCCCGTCAAGTTTCTGCCGGTGCCCAATATGGTGAAGCGCTTTATCCGGTTGCCCGACGATCCAAATGCGGAGAAAGCGGCGGGTCCTCGCGCCCGTTACATCGCCCTAGAGCAGGTGATCCTGCATTTTCTCTATCATCTGTTCCCGGAGGGGCAGATCACCGCCCGCGGGGCGTTCCGCGTCATTCGCGATAGCGATGTTGAAATTGACGATGAAGCCGAAGATCTCGTCCAACAGTTTGAAACCATGCTGCGCCGCCGTCGCCGGGGTGAGGTCATCCGCCTAAAGATGCATGCGGACACGCCTTTTGGATTACGCGATTTGGTGATCTCGAAGCTCGGCGTGCACCCGAACGACGTTGTGTATGTGGACGGATTGCTTGGCTTGGCGCAGACGTCCCAGCTGATCCCGAATGATCGTCCAGAGCTTTTATTCAAGCCCTTTGAGGCCCGTTTCCCCGAACGCATTCGGGAGCATGGCGGGGATTGTCTCTCTGCGATTTCAGAGAAGGATATTCTCGTTCACCATCCTTATGAAGAATTTGAGGTGGTGGTTCAGTTCCTCAAACAGGCGGCCGCTGACCCGGACGTCATTGCCATCAAACAGACGCTTTATCGCACGTCAAAGCAGTCGCCGATTGTCGAGGCGTTGGTCGAAGCCGCTGAGAACGGGAAGAATGTCACCGCCCTGGTAGAGTTGAAGGCCCGTTTCGATGAAGAGGCGAACATTCGCTGGGCCCGCGCGCTTGAACGCTCCGGTGTGAATGTTGTTTACGGATTTGTTGATTACAAAACCCATGGGAAGCTGTCCTATGTGGTGCGGCGCGAGGGGGAGGATACTCGCTCCTACTGCCATATTGGCACCGGGAACTATCACCCCATCACGGCGAAGATTTACACGGATCTTTCCCTGTTTACCGCTGATCAATCCATCGGTCGGGACGTTGCGAAGATCTTTAACTACGTGACCGGCTATGCCCAACCGCGGGGCTTTGAACGGTTAGCCATCGCGCCGGTGAACTTGCGCGAAACGCTTTATGACCATGTCGATCGCGAAATCGCCTTCGCAAAAGAGGGGAAACCAGCCAGCATTTGGGGGAAGATGAATTCCCTCGTCGATGGCCCTCTTATCGATAAGTTTTATGAAGCCAGCCAGGCGGGCGTTCAAATCGACCTGGTGGTACGCGGGATTTGCTGCCTCCGGCCCGGTGTCGCTGGCCTCTCTGACAATATTCGGGTCAAATCAATTGTTGGACGCTATTTAGAGCACTCCCGGATTATTTGTTTCGGTAATGGAGAGCCGCTGCCGTCGGACAATGCGAAAGTCTTTATTTCGTCTGCTGACCTTATGCCGCGAAATCTCAACCGCCGGGTTGAGGTATTGTGCCCGGTCGAAAACGCCACCACCCACAACCAGATTCTCGATCAAATTATGGTGGCGAACCTGAAAGATGAGGCACAGAGTTGGCGCCTAGAAGCTGATGGCAGTTGGGTACGGTTCGCAACGCCCGCCGGAACCGATGCCTTTAATGTGCATGAATACTTTATGACCAACCCCAGCCTGTCTGGCCGGGGGGCCGCACTACAGGAAACGCCCCCATCAATGTTGAGTGTTGATAGCTAATGACCAGTCCCAATCGGTGGGGGGAACGGACGCAGCCGACATCGGCTGTTATCGATATTGGATCGAATTCTGTCCGCCTTGTGATGTATAGCGGGCCGACCCGGGCGCCTGTCACGGTGTTTAACGAAAAGGTCCTTTGCGGCCTTGGGCGTCGCGACCCTGATACGGGTAACTTGCTCCCCGAAACCACAAGTGAAGCACTGAGTGTCTTGCGTCGTTTTTGGGCCATCATCGAAACGGCGGCCCCAAGAGATCTTATCATCTTTGCCACAGCGGGCGTTCGGGACGCGGCAAATGGTGAGGAGTTTCTCGCAGCGGTCCGTCAGATCGGCTTTAAGCCGTTTTTGTTGAGCGGAGATGAGGAAGCGCGATTGGCGGCGCTTGGTATTCTGGCGGGGTCACCCGATATTTTGGAAAGCCCCGGCGGTGCTTTGGCGGGGGATATTGGAGGGGGGAGTTTGGAACTCTGCCATGTGGGGCGGGCGCATAAGGACGGTATTGGTCCCCGCGTAAGCCTTCCTCTCGGCGGTCTTCGGCTTGCCACACAATATGCAGAGGACCGAAAGGCGGCGCGTAAGGAGATCGCCGCCCAGCTCGCTGCGGTGCCGTGGTTACAAGATTGTCCCGCTACGGCGCTTTATGCGGTTGGTGGCGCTTGGCGCGCTATTGGTCGTATTGCGATTGACCAGCAACGCTACCCCATCGATATTTTGGAGGGGTTTTCCCTCTCCCGCGAGACGACCATTAGCCTTTGCAAGTTTTTGGGACAGCAAAGCGTCACCTCGGTGGAGGCCATCGATGGGGTACAACGACGCCGCGCGCCAACATTGCCCTTCGCCGCGATGGTTATGGAGGCGGTCTTTAAAACCACGTCACTAGAGCGCCTTATTTTTTCTGCAAGCGGATTAAGGGAAGGGGTGTTGTTCGACCGCCTCAGCGCACGGGATCGCGAGGCTGATCCGATGCTGACACTAGCGCGCCATGTGGGTGAAAGTCGACCGGCATCCCCTCCGCGCGCGCCTGAAACGGTTTTCGAGTTTCTGTCACCGCTTTTCCCAAGTTGGGGCCCCCAGCAACGTCGTGAGGGGATGGCGACAATGTGGCTGAGCAATGTGGTTTCTCATCTTCACCCCGAGGCTCGGGCGGCTCAAGCGGCGCGCTTAGTGATGGGCCTACCCTTCCACGGGCTCGACCATCTTGGCCGGGTACGGATCGCCGCTGCGCTATATCATCGCCACGGCGGCCCCGCTGGGCGGCTTGGAAAAGTAGTCCCTCTAAGCCTTCTGACGGAGGAGGATCAGACCGAAGCCTATCATATGGGAAGCGCTTTGCGGTTCGTGTGCGAATTTGACCCCAGCGGCGGCAAAGGCCTGGAGGGTAGCGCGTTGAAGGTGAATAAAGGGCAGCTCGCCTTAACCCTCGGTCGGGCGGGAAGAGCTTTATGGGGGCGGGCACCGGCGAAACGATTTGCTCGCCTGGCCAGCGCCTGTGGTCTTGAGGCCACGGGGGAAGATTGGCTTTAGCGGCAGAGCGCTTTAAACCAGACTTAGCGCCTCAGGCTCCATCTGAGATAAAGTGCCCTTACGGAACATATCCCTGTCGGTGCTACGGCGCGCTAAGAAGGCATCAAACATCAGCACAGACCATAGCTCTTGGCCGCGATTGGCCCGCCCGGCTGCGTGGCGGTCAGCTGCTTTTAGGACCCGGTCCACCCGAAAATAGCCAGAGTCCTTCCATTGAGGACGTGACCGTAAATCCTCGAGCAGTGCGCCATTATTTTGCCGGAACCACTGGTCGACCGGGGCACCAAAGCCTTGCTTGGGCCTGTACAGCATGTCAGCCGGGATCCTGGCCTCAAGCGCCCTTTTCAAGACACGCTTACCCGTCGCGCCTTTGACTTTGAA
>CALFRH010000024.1 GCA_937919225.1 uncultured Parvularcula sp. | reverse complement strand
TGGGGGAGGGCGATGAAGGTCGCGATGAAATCTCCGAACTCGAAGAAAAAATCGAAAAGGCCAAGTTGCCCAAGGAAGCCAAGACCAAAGCGGTGGGTGAGCTGAAAAAGCTGCGCCAAATGTCGCCCATGTCAGCGGAATCCACGGTGGTGCGGAACTATCTTGATTGGATCTTGTCCATTCCGTGGAGTTCGCGGTCGAAGCTCAAGATCGACCTTGATAAGGCCCACGCCAAACTCGACGAAGACCATTATGGCTTGGAGAAGGTCAAAGAGCGGATCTTAGAATATTTGGCCGTACAGAAACGGACCAATAAGCTGAAAGGCCCGATCCTTTGCCTTGTTGGTCCTCCGGGGGTTGGCAAAACATCGCTCGGCAAATCCGTTGCGGATGCGGTGGGGCGTGAGTTTGTGCGCGTCTCCCTTGGCGGTGTGCGGGATGAGGCTGAAATTCGCGGCCACCGGCGGACCTATATCGGATCCATGCCTGGTAAAATCATCCAGTCTATGAAGAAGGTGAAGAAAACCAATCCGCTCTTCCTGCTCGATGAAATCGACAAGATGGGTCAGGACTTCCGCGGTGATCCGTCGTCGGCGCTTCTGGAGGTGTTGGATCCGGCACAGAATGACAGTTTCACCGACCATTATTTAGAGGTGGAGTACGACCTGTCGGACGTGATGTTCATCACCACGGCCAACTCCCTCAATATGCCGCAGCCCCTGCTTGATCGGATGGAGATCATTCGGATTCCAGGCTATACGGAGGATGAGAAGGTGGAGATTGCCCGCCGTCACCTTATCCCCCGGCAATATGAGAACCATGGCCTGAAAGAGGGCGAGTTCGACATTGCCGATGAGGGGCTGCTCAGCCTTATCCGCCACTATACCCGCGAGGCGGGGGTGCGGAACCTTGAACGGGAATTGGCGAACCTTGCACGGAAAGCGGTGCGCAAGCTGGAGCAAGATGACGCTCTTGAAAAAGTTGTGGTCGATGCTGATGACCTGGCCGAATTCGCGGGCGTGCCGAAATATCGCTATGGCGAGATTGAGGGCGACGATATTGTTGGTGTGGTGACGGGCTTGGCCTGGACCGAAACCGGTGGTGACATCCTCAAGATCGAGGCGGTGAATATGCCTGGTAAGGGGCGGATGACCCCCACCGGGAACCTCCGTGATGTGATGAAGGAAAGTGTCTCGGCCGCGGCCTCCTATGTTCGGTCCCGGTCCATCGAGTTCGGTATCAAACCGCCGATCTTTGATAAGCGGGACATCCACATTCACGTGCCCGAAGGCGCAACACCAAAGGATGGCCCCTCCGCCGGGGTGGCGATGGCAACCGCTATCGTCTCTATGCTGACGGGTACACCAGTGCGAAAGGATATCGCTATGACAGGCGAGATTTCCTTGCGCGGACGGGTACTGGCCATTGGCGGCTTGAAGGAAAAACTCCTGGCTGCCCTTAGGGCCGGGGTGAAGACGGTGCTCATCCCCGAGGAAAATGAGAAGGATCTGGCAGACATTCCGGACAATGTGAAGGATGCGCTTAAGATCATTCCCGTCGGCCATGTGGATGATGTCCTAAAACACGCGCTCACCGGGCCGCTCACGCCTATCGAGTGGGATGAGGAGGCTGAGGAATTGGCCGCCAAGGCCCGCGCTGAGCAGGCGGCAAAAGATGATCCTAGCGACGTGGTGAAACACTAACCGTTTGCAACAGGAATAAAGACAGCCCTCCCGCTTTCGGGGGGGCTGTTTTGTATAGGAAGGAGTAAGCAATGGGTGGACGGACAGTTATCGTCACGGGCGCGGCCCGAGGTGTTGGGCGCGCCGCCGCCTTACGGTTTGCGAAGAACAAAGATCGCTTGGTCCTTACCGATGCCGATGCGAATGCGGGCAGGGCGGTCGCTGAGCAAATTACCACCGCGGGCGGCACTGCCAACTTCATCGAGGCGGAGCTGCATAAAAAACTCGATGTCCATAATGTGGTGGCAGACGCGCTAGATACCTATGGTCAGATCAACGTGCTGATCCATTGTGATAGTCATTTTGAAGCGAAACCGCTCCTTGATACCAAGATCGATGACTATGAGACCCTCTTTGATCGGAATGTTCGCGCCGCCTATCTGTTGAACCGCGCCGTGGCCCGGGAAATTGTCAATCAGGCCGGTGAGAATGATGATGGGGGTCCCAACACTGCCCACTCCGGTGCCATCGTCAATGTGGTTTCGACCGAGGCGGTGACAGCGAACGCCGACCATGCGCTGTTCGCCGCGACCCAGGGCGCCATCGTTCAATTCACCAAGGCGGTGGCCCTCACCTTGAGCCCCTATGGCGCCCGGGCGAATGCCGTCGGCGTCGCCGCGATTAAGTCCGAACTCGACGATCTAGAAGTGCAGAGCCGCGAAGAAAAGCAAGCCGTGGTCAGCGCTACGCCGCTGGCCCGGCGGGCAGAGCCCGAAGAGGTGGCGGGATCCTTGTTCTTTTTGGCCTCTAAAGAAGCGTCCTTTATTACCGGGCAGACGCTCATGGTGGATGGTGGCCAGTTGGCGGTCCACTAAAGTTGTCGACGATGGCATAGTATCAGCGAAAAGCCTTGGTGATTTCTGTGGAGAGGAATAGAGCTATGAGAGCCCGAGCTACCTTGGAACCTCAATATTCTTTTCCTGTACGGATGATTTCTCAGTTAGCTGATTTTGACGCTGTCATCGATGACGGGATCGATGGCGTCATCTGGAATCGTCAGGTCCCTGCGACTGTTGAAACATCTCTCAAGACCGGGCTGAAGAAAAAGGGGTCAGACGGACGGTTTTGTGTACCGACTGATAAAGTAGCCAGCGCTGTCGTCGAGCAGTTCAAGGGGTGGGGGTGGCCCATCGATGCCCCGCACCAATGGTTGGCGGGTGACATTGAGGTTCTTGCCCTGCGGTTTGCTGATATCTTATCCGTCTCGTCTGTGAATATTCGGATCGAGCAGGTTCGCGACGATGCTTGCCGAAAGTTTCACCGGGATGCGTTGAGGGCTCGTCTTATTTGCACCTATTCGGGGCCCGGAACGGAGCTTGCGGTGCTGAGGGACGATGACGAGCAGCCCCGAGACATCGACGCCGTCCCCACCGGGTGTCCCGTCCTCCTCAAGGGCAAACATTGGCCCGGCCCCCCTTCGCGGATGCTTGTGCATCGATCCCCGCCCATCGAGGGAACAGGGACCGCGCGTTTGGTCGTCG
>CALFRH010000023.1 GCA_937919225.1 uncultured Parvularcula sp. | reverse complement strand
GTTTACGAACGGTTAACCCTTCTTCGCGGTAGATCCGGTACAGCTTCTTCCAATTCACTTCCCAGCCCTCGCGCTTCAGCAAGATGTGCAGGCGGCGATAACCAAACCGACGCCGCTCGGACGCCAACTCCTTCATCCTTGCCCGCAGTTCCGTGTCGGCAGGACGCTTCGACGTTCGTCGATACACACGCGGATCGATACCCGCGAGTGCACACGCCCGGCGCTGATTGTAGCCTTTGGTCTTCATGGCCCAGTTCACAGCATTCCTCCTTGAACCGGGCTTCAGAAGTTTTTTCCAAGCATCTCTTTCAGCGTCGCCACGTCCATCATCTGCTCAGCCAGCATCTTCTTCAGTTTGGCGTTCTCGCACTCAAGCGTCTTCAAACGCCGCGCGTCAGACACTTCCATACCGCCATACTTGGACCGCCACTTATAGAAGGTCGCATCGCTGATCCCATGCTTGCGGCACAGTTCCTTCGCGCCAAGCCCAGCCTGATGCTCCTTCAAAATCCCAATGATCTGCTCTTCGCTGAAACGGCTTCTCTTCATCGTCTGTCTCCTCAGTTGGAGAACAGGCTAACCAAAATTCGAAGACTTTTCAGGGGAGCAGGTCATGATCATTCGTTTGCAAGCTGCATTCTTTGAATGGCGCGCTGATCTCGCTGGGCGCGGCCTCTCCGACCAGCGAGAAACGCTGGTTCGATACCGCATCGGCAGCGGCTCGTATGGGATCATCTTCCGTATGCACGTACCGCATGAACATGGTGACGGTCTTGTGGGCCGTCAGCGTCATTCCGACCTTCACAGGCACACCGGAGTTCGCGATGTCGGTCGCTGCCCTGTGGCGAATGCCATGTGTCCCAACATGTGGGATGTCGGCCCTTTCCAGAATCCGCTTCCAGCCTGACGAATAGGTATGTTCGCTCATCGGTTGGTGCGGATCGAATATCGCCGGGCAGACATAGGGCGAGTCTTCCAGGCGCGGGGCTGTTGCAAGCAAGCGCAAAGCATTATCGCTCAAAGGTTTTGAGATATCGCCAGTCTTGCTGTCCGGCCAAATCACGCGGCGGTTGCGTAAGTCGACCCATTCCCACAATAAGGATCGTATCTCCGACATACGTGCAGCGAACTCAAACTGCAGTCTGATCCCTAGAAGTAGGAAGGGGTGCTCTAAGCCCTCCCGGTCGGCCCTATCGAGGTAGCTAAACAGCCGGATCATCTCGTCGTCGGTAATGAACCGAGTCTTTCCTTTCTCCGGAAATTTCGGAACGTGACGACACGGATTGGAGCCATCGGGCCGCTCCCCCCAGAGCTCGGCAAGGTTCATCATCTTTCGCAATGCCGAGAGCATGCGATTGGCAGCAACGGGTGTTGACTTCATTCCGGCCATGACCTTCAGCACATCGGCTCTGTCCAGTTCCGGCACTTTGATAGTGCCGAGCTTCGGTTTCAGATGACACTTGATGATGCTCTCGTTTCGACTGACGGAACTCGGCTTGTTGTGTTCTTTGCAGTAGTCTTCGATGAAGCGATCGCAGAGTTCTGCAACTATCAGCGCGCCTCGTGATTCCTTTTTTGCAGCGCTTGGGTCTTCACCGCGTCTAACGTCAGCGAGCCAGTCCTTCGCGATATCACGCGCCTGCTCGACGGTCAGTTCGCCATACCGACCGATAGACGGCTTGCGACGTATGCCCGCATTGGTGCGGTAGTTCAGCATGAAGACCTTTCGACCTGATGGCAGGACTTTCAGCAGGAACCCCGGTGTGATTGTATCGCGGACCTCATATTCGCGATCTCCTGGCTCAGACTTGTCGACCAGTGTTTTGGTGAGTTTGGCTTTGGCCATGGGCGTTTCCTTTCTGTAGGTTTCCGGGAGCCAAACAGGGGTTTCCAGGAATCCAGCCCCGTCGCACGCCAGGAAAGAAACGGTGGATTAGAACCTAGAAAAAGCCTATAGGTTCCAGACCGTTATCGGGCAAAGACAGGTGGCCGGATACGGAAAGGATAGACCATGTGGGCAGACTTAAAATCTCTAGGCCGAAAGGCCGTGCCGGTTCGAGTCCGGCCGCGGGTACCATAAGCGTTTAGCGTTCTGATCGGGCGCGATAGAATTTCACAATCAGCGCAATCCCGAAGCCCAGCAAAACAACGCCCAGAATGAGCGATGCAGGGAAAGGCGCGATCCACGGTGTCGCGACCGATGACGCCCCGATCAGGCAGCAAAACATCCCGATCATAAAGAGCGTCCAGCGCGGGGCAGCGATGTCCGCGCGTTCGTCCTTGCGGACCAGATCGTTGAAGTCGGATTTGGGCATGGTATCTCCGGTGTGTGTCACCCGAATGTGGGGACGAATTTCAGACGTTCAACGCTCTTGCGGTTGGTCGGTTCCGCGTCCGATGCGTGGGATCCAATATGGCACGCGTGCTTGGTACGTGCGGAAACGGTCCTTGTAGATCTTGGTAAACCGGCGCTCTTTGAGCCGGGGGGCAAAGATGCAATACGCCGTGTAGGCCGTGGCGATCACCAGTTGATCGGGCGTCCAGACCGGAACCGCCCACAGCACCAGCGCGAATGAGACATAGATCGGCTGACGCACATATTTGAACAGGCCGGTTTCGGGCATATCCGGGAAAACGACCTTTTTGCCGCGCGCCAGTGACATCCACCCGAGTGCCCCGCTTTGCACCTCTGGCCCCGCATCGAAAGAGGCTTTTGTGAGCAATGCCCAGCTTGTGAGATAGGCCATCGAGATGGCTACCAGCGCCGTGCCCTCGGCTTGCCACAGGATGATGCCGGAGGGCGTCCACAGGGTGAAAAGCAACAACAATTGGACCGACGCAATGGTCGCATAGACCGTTGTCGCCAGTGTCTTACCGTGAGGCTTGGGCGCCAGTTTTTCCAAAAGGGGCCGCCCCATATCTGAAAGCAGAAACGAGTGTCCCAGCGGGAATTGCAGTAATAACAAAGCGTTGGTTGCAAAAGCCCACGGCCAGGGGACCGCGCCAAGTCCAAGGCTCATTCCAAAGAACAGGCTGACCAGCATCGCAAGCCCGGCCAAGCCAAAAATACCGTGACACACCGCGCCATAAATCAAGGCGATGCGCAGGGCGCGTTTGTCATTTGTCAGATCAAGTTTCATCAAGCGCGAGATAACCCGCGCCCGTAAAAAGTCAGGGGGCGGTTAGTCGCGGGTGCCCGAGAAACGCGTTTGCCACTCTTCGCGCTCGTCATCGGTGATCTTGCGGAAGGTGACATCCGGCACGGTAAAGGCATGGCCGGGCGCTAGCGTCTCAAGTGCGGTGGCGACATCGTCGGGCCATGCCTCGTCGTGCGTTTGCATCGCCGTCATCAACGTGGCCGCGGCATCAGGGATGAACGGCTTGGAGAGCACTGCGTAGAGCCGGATCAGGTTCAGTGCCAGCCGGATTTGCATTGCCGCTTGCTCGGGGTCTTCCTTGAAGGTCGACCACGGCGCTGCGGCTTGCAGGTATTCGTTGCCCGCCACCCAGATCGCGCGCAATTCATTGG
>CALFRH010000022.1 GCA_937919225.1 uncultured Parvularcula sp. | reverse complement strand
GCTATCGGCGCACCTTAGTTGGCGGCGAGTGCGGGGATCAGGGGCTCATGGTTCGCGGCGACCATACCCTCCTGATGTTGCGTACCGAGAAGGGGTGCAACTTCCTTGGCGAAACCTCGCTCGTCGGCCGATGGGTCGTCAAACCCCATGGCGCAGGTGGTTACTGGGCCGCTTGCTGCCTTGACCATACTGCTCGTAACAGCACTTGAATCGACGCCGCCTGATAAAAAAGCCGCTATCGGACGGTCTGACATCATCTGGTCACCGGTTGTCCGGTCCAGAAGGGGGAGGAGGTCGTCCACAGCATCCTCGAACCCCATATGGGGGTTGGGCGCAAATCGGACTTGCCACCAGGGGCGGGGCGGGCCCACCTCGCGGCCTCGCCGGGCAAAAAGGTAATGACCGGGGGGCAGTTTGTAGATGCCCTTATAAATCGATTTAGGATCAGGAACGTACCCATAGAAAAGATAGTCCGCGACAGCCGTGCCGTCGATTTGTTCCGTCGCCCACCCTCCTGCAACCAGGGCATCAAGCTCGGATGCGAAGACCAAAAAACCATCTTGGGTGAGATGATAGTAGACAGGCTTTTCGCCAAGCCGGTCCCGTGCCAGGACGAATGTTTCGTTACGCGGGCTCCAGGCAGCGAAGGCGAACATGCCGGTTAGGCTGGGCAGGGCATCCGGCCCCCTAAGGTCGAGCAGTTCTGCTAAAACCTCCGTATCCGACCGGGTCGTGAGGGACCGCCCTTTTCCGATGAGTTCCTTTCGCAAGGTGTGGTGATTGTAGATCTCCCCATTATAGGTCAGGACCGTTTTGCCGGTCGTCGAGATGAAGGGCTGCTTGCCCCCTGCCTCGTCAATAATGGCAAGCCGTCGATGGCCGAAACCCACTCCGGGTTCGAAGTAAAACCCATGTCCGTCAGGTCCCCGACGCTCAAGGGCGGCGGTCATCCGTTCAACGATCCGCCGATCGATGTCCCGCTTGCCCTCAAGGTCGATAACGCCCGCAATCCCGCACATATCAAATAACCCTCGGTAAGCTGATGATGAGAGCTGCGACAACGATATATAGGATTGGCATTGATTCTCCCTCCACAAGCGGTGGGGACGGTCGGTGTGGTGCGTCCTTATCCGAAAGGACGACACCTCCCGTGACCAAAACGGTGAGGATGACAAAAAAGAAAGCCCACCCATAGAGAAGGTGATCAACCCCTGCGGCCACCTTCATATCCGTCCAACTGGCGACAAGAACCGTTCCCGCGGCGCGCACGCTATTGGCGAAAAGCGGCAAGATAAGGGCACTCACCAGGAAAAGCGCCTGCATTCGGCGCTTGGTAAAGAAAAGGTGGTTCATCAGAACGGCTGAAACCACCGTTGCGGTCAGAAATCTGAGGCCCGCACAGGCTTCCTCGACGGAAAAATTCCCAGCGTCGGTCTGGATCAGCATGCCATCACGGATGGCCGGCAGGTTGGCAAGGGTCGTGGCCCCCATGATGGCCTGCGCCGTCAGTTCTTGCAGGGCGGGCGTTAACTCTTCTCCGAAAGGGATAGCGAATACAAGAAAACCAAGCGCAAACCGGTGTCGCCATGCGGCGGTCGCGCCAAGGGAGAACAGCGCTAAGGCGATAATGCCCAAGACAATCGCCGTATGTTGAATAAGTTGGATATCGGATTTTATACCCACCGTATAAAGACCACTGGCTGCGAGGAGGCCCCAGAGGGCAATTGGCCAAGGGACCAACCCTTCCCCTCGGCGCCAGCCCATTGCGACGAGGCAACAAGAGATGGGCAGAATCAAAAATCCGTGGGTGTAGGTCGGCGAGATCGCCCATACGCCCACCATATGGGCGATGCCCTCAATCCAAAACGCGACCAGTAAACCCGCTAACCCAATAAACCCCAGCCAGACGGGCACAGCCCCTAATCGCCCGTGTAGGGATGAAATTAGGGGGATAAGACCTGGTGCCCTCAATCTAATAGTCCCGTTTAAACTTCGCCGCCACACTTTGGGACCCGGTGGGGGTGATGGTGGACTCAAGCGTTATTTTGTCGGTCACATCATAGGTGACGGTCACCTCTGTGCTGCCCGTGCCGGCTCCCTGGCGGGCGGTAACGTAAAGATCATCGGTTAAATATTTGCCCACCTGGGCTGTGGCTTTCCCGGTCTCTGAATCGACACCCACCGACAGGGCATCAAGCCCAAGGGAGGAGCGGACCGTTGACTGAAAACCGCCGCCTGTCCCAGGGCCGATACCCGCCAACTGCCTGACGGCATTGGCAATTTGCAGGGATTCAAGGGCCGATAGCTCGGTAGGGTTCTTTCCGAAAAGGAGGATGGCCATCACGTCCTCCTGCGGTAGGGATGGAATGGACGAAAGGGTGATTTTGGGGGCGCTGGCGGTCCCGGATGCTGTTACGATGGCGGTGACATCGTTTCGGTCATGGGCGGCTGTGACGTCTAAAGAAGGGTTGGTGACTTCACCGCCGTCAAACCCGATCCGCCCGTCCGTGATGTCAAACTCACGCCCGGCAAACCGGAACGTACCGCCTCGGGAGGAAATATCGCCTTTCAAGACCGGCGCAACGCTGGTTCCGGTGAGGAGGAGGTTCGAGGCCCACTCGCTATCAAGGCCACGCCCACGGACAAAAACCTGCTGTTGCGCTTTGATCTCGACATTGAGCGCAATACCGCCGGGCGGCGTCTTGTCCGCTGTGGGCGGGGTAACGGGCTCGTCATCGCCATTCACCCGGACCACCCGAATGGGAGTGAAGGTGGCGTTCGTCGTCGCTTCGGTGGGTTCGGGAATTTGAACATCTAACTTGTCGAGAGTAATGACGCCGCTGACAGAGGGCGCGCCAAGGGATCCGCTCACGGCCAGATCACTACTCGCGGTCATGGAGAGGTCAGGGCTATCAAGGAGGCGTGCCATATCCATCCGTAAGCGTCCCTCAATCTCGGTGTCATCGTTTGAGCGGGAGACAACGCTGGTGAGGGAGACGGCCTGTGATCGGCCGTCAAGGTCCGCCGCCGTGGCTTCGACGACTGCGGTCCCTTCGCCGTCCTTCAGATCTAAGACTAAGGTGGCGGCCATATCGGTAAAGGCGAGACCCAAATCTTGCTCTTCAACCACGCCTTCTGTGATTGTCAGCGTGCCCGATATATCGGGGGCAGTCGGCGAGCCGGCCACCATGATGGTGCCATCCGCGCGCCCGCTTAAATAGACCGGCAAGGCCGCCATAAACGCGGATAGGGCGTCAAGGGGCCCGGCCATGGTGATTTGGCCCGAAAGCGTGTCGTCAAACCGCTCCACGCCGAGGCGTTCATTTGTCCGGACCAGCTTTAGTGGGCTGTTGATGTCTGCTGTTGCAACCGCGTTGCCCGCCGGGTCGGTGAGGTTGGCGGCCAGTGTGACGGCCCCTCCATCCCATGCGCCTTGGCCTTCAAGTGTATAAAGAATATCTTCGGCGGACTTGGCGGTAGTGGAAAGGGAGAGGATCGCCGGTTGACGCCGATTGTTGGTATCGACGGTGACCTCAACCGATACCGGGTCAGGAAGGCCCGGCAGGGCGATGCTATTGGCGTCGATGCGACCGGCCCACCGGGTAGGCGCGTATACCCCTTCCAGCGTTAATGTACCGTCTCCTAACCATTGCAATTGGGTGTCAGCCAGGGTGATCGTATCGCCGAGGGTGATGGTTGTGGGGGACAAAAGAGTGACGCTGTCGGCCTTGTTTGCGTTGCCGCTATCGTCCTCATCCCCATTTAAGCTCGCTGATAAGCTATCTATGCTGATCGTACGAGTTTCATTGCAAAGCGCGGCGGAGCCAGCGGCGTCAAACGCGGCAAGGTAAAGCTCCCCCTGCGCAAGGTCTTGTGCGGCGAGGGTGTAGCCTATCGCCTCCATCGGCCCATCCAATGTGGCGACAAGGCTGGTCCAGCTGGTATCGCCGAACAAGATCCCGTTAGTATCGAGCTGAGCCGTCACCTGATCGCCATTATTGCCCAACCGCGCGGTGAGCGTCGCGTCGCCTTCTAGGGGGCGTCCATCAAGCCACTGGCTGCCCGGCGCGGCGGTGAGGGTGAGCGTTGCCTCACCATCCCCAATCCCAGGATTATAACTTGCAAGCCCTTCGGCCCTCATCGTCTGGGTGGAGAAGGTAAGGGGGGCGAGGATCAGACTGTTTTCTTGGACGTTGAGGGACAGGGCGCCATCGTAACTCTCGTTGCTTGAGGCAAGGGCAGCCCGAATTGTTGGAGCGCGCGTTGGGCCGGATAGGTCAATATCTAAGCGCCCCGCGGCAAATTTTGCCTCCGACAACTGACCACTAGGAAGGGCGACGCGAACGTTTGCTGATAAGGTATCGATAGGGCCATTGGTTTGTGCCCTAAGGTTCAACGGTGCGGAGAGGGTGAGGGTCTCGCCGCTTAGGGCGCTGATCAGCCTTGGCTCGGCCGATGCTGTAATAGTGCTTGCCAACCCATTATCCTGTAGGCGGAGGGTTACATCGCCTTTCACCGTAAGGCTTTGGCCACGCTCGTCGAGGCCCGCACCGTTGATCCC
>CALFRH010000021.1 GCA_937919225.1 uncultured Parvularcula sp. | reverse complement strand
GATAATCTCCGCGCCCTTCGCCTTCGCATCCTCTAGCAAGCCAGACAAACGCGCATGGTGACGGTCGTTCACAATCCCAACATAGTCATCCTCGCCGGCGCCGGACGGGAACATCTGCGTGGCTGACTGGCGAATCGCGGTCACCACAGGCTCAATATCTCCCTCCGTGGCAAGAAGATAATCCGGCGCCAAACATACCTGGCCTGAGTTCATCAGTTTACCAAAGACAAGCCGATCCATATGCAGCGGCGAAACGCCCCCTTCCCCGATTAAGACCGGGCATTTGCCGCCAAGCTCCAAAGTGACAGGCGTCAAATTCTTCGCCGCCGCCTGCATCACCTTTTTGCCAGTTTGCGTCGACCCAGTGAAAATCAACCGGCTGAATGGTAAGTCGCACATGGCCGCAGAGATGTCCGCCTCCCCCGTCACGCATGCTAGTTCGCTCGAGTCACACGCCTCAGCAATGATTTCAGCCATGAGATCGGCACATCGAGGGGTGAGTTCGGACGGCTTCACGATCACACGATTACCCGCCGCTAAAGCGTCCGCTAACGGTGAGAAAACCGTGAAGAAAGGAAAGTTCCAGGTCCCAAGAATGCCAACCACCCCCCGCGGACGATAGTGCAAACTTAAGGTTGCTCCGGCTGCGGCGAAATACTCATTCGGCGCGCATTCGACGGGCGCGCACCAACTCTCAAAGCTTGCAAGCGCCTTTTGCAATGGATCAATGGCGCCTAGCACATCGAACATAATCGCATTTCGACGAGATCGATTGCCAGCATAATCAGCCGCCGCGGCCTCGCAAATATCGTCTGCGCGTTTTTGAACAACGCTGATGAGACGTTTAATTCGCTCAGCCCGCGCAGCTGGTGCATCGGTCGCAGACTCACGCAGAGCAGAAGACTGCTTTTCAAAAAGGTCTTTAAGTTCGGCAGATGTCGTCATTGGTCATCCTAATCTATCTGTACCGCGAGCGAACCGTCGGGGATCATAACCCGACATAGGGGCACGCCAGCATAGTATCGAGGTCCTATCAACTCAACTATAGAAAGCATACTTTATACTTACAACATTTCCACGTGCAGCAGCTGGTTTTTGAGGGCCTGGCAGGAAAGCTAATCCCATCTCGTTTTCTGTAGCCTCTTCGCCCCGCTACAGCATCAGACTGTCTGATTGAATCGGGCAGATGCTGTAGAGTCTTCGTTTTTCGCGCGTGAGCCGATTTTCTCCGATCCAATATGATCGTCCGGCGCGCTAGAGCACTTTGCGAACAGATTGAATCGTTCGCGTGCTCTAGATTATTGATTTATCGCGTTTTCTTACGACCAACCGGTACCCACTTGGTCGGAAAACGCTCTAGCCTTTGATGACGCACAATAAAAAATGCACCGCCCGGTAGAGCGGTGCATATAGTGTGAGTTTGAGCATCGCGTTCCATAACGCGGAACGCGATTTCCAGGCCTAATCCCGATTAGAAGTCAGCCCGAAGCTTCACCCCAAACATGCGGCGCAGACCTGGTGTGCCTTCGAGGGGATCGGGTGCCACAATCCCGGAGATGAACCCGGTACCGAAGTCAGGAGTTGACACCGCACCGCCAAAGTCGATCTGACCAAATGCGGAATATTCTTCATCGGTGAGGTTTTCGACAAACGCCGTAACCGTATATTTGTCGAACTTGACGCCCGCACGGAGGTTGTAAATCGTATAACCGTCCAGTTCGACATTATTCGCAGCTGTCACGAACAAGTCAGTCGCGCCGGACAATTCAGGCTGAATGAACAGACCAGATTCATGCTCATATCGCGCTGCGAGGTTGTAGTCCCATTCCGGCACCAAGGGCAGCTGATTACCAGCGAGATCACCCAATTCCGGCACCATATAGTCTGTATACTCAGACTTCGCATAGGCTACACCACCAATGATGGTCAGATTATCGATGGGCTCATATGTTCCATCAACTTCAAAGCCATACACTTCTAGGTCAGCGTTGGCGACAAAGACCCCTTCTACAGAGTTGACAAAAACCTGGTCCTGGAAGTCACTGTACTCTGAGAAGAAGGCAGCGCCGTTCAGTGTCAGATTTCCATCAGCCGTTTGGAAATTGAACCCACCCACATAGGTCCAAACTGTTTCCTCATTAAACTCTAACTCGGTCTGTGACGCGACGGCGGCCAAACCAGCCGGCACCCAACCTGAAGCGACCGACGCATAAAGAAGAAGATCGTCTGACACTTGGTAGTCGACCGACACGCGAGGGATCCACTGGTCACTATCGGATGTCTCGTCCTCAACGGGATTTGGGAAGAAGAAGGTTGATTCGCTATTGAGCCCTCTCTCAGCCCAGCCGTACCGGAGTGCTGCAGTGACAGATAAACGGTCGGTAAAATCATAACCAACAAGACCGTATACACCATAGGTTTCAGCCGTTCTCTGTTGATCAAACAAGAGACTTCCAGGAGGCACACCAAAGATGGAGCTTGGCATCGGGAAACCTGCGGCAAAGCCGCCACGTTCCGCGCTTTCAAAGTCGACGTAAGAAGCGCCGATCAACCAATTCAACCGATCTTCCGCTGGGGAAGACAGCCTCACGTCGAGATAAAGTTCCTCAATCTTATTGAGATCGGTCGAACCAAATGGCCCAAGGTCGGTAAACCCAACGAAGAAGTTAGGGTCGGTGGGGGGAAGGAAGAAATTCACCTCAGGAACAAGGCCATTCCCCGGGCCGCCATTGACATCAAAACTGTCGACGGCATCACGATCGCGGTACCCTACGTCGAATGCGAGGTCGGCAAAGCCAAGATCAAATTCGCCGCCAAGGCCTACAGTAAACGTCTCAACGTCTTGGAAACCAGGTGCGTCGAAGCCAGTTTCAAACTCGTCAAGTTGCACTCCAAAAAGCGCATCATACAAATCCAGATCAAGCGGCACGCGCCCGAAGCCAATATTCGACTCAATGTCCTGGTACGAAACGACAAGATCGAGCGACGCAGTATCGGTAGGATCGTAGGTCACGCGCCCCCGAACCGCAGCAGTGTTCGTACCCTGATCGCGTCCAAATATGTTATCAAGATTTCCGTCTGTCGTCGTCGCCATCGCAGCGAGGCGAACCCCAACGGTATCAGAGATGGGGCCACCAACAGCACCCTGGAGTTCAAATGTATTCCGGTTGCCGATCTCAAGGTCTACATAGCCATTGAGTTCATCGCCGGGCTTCGCCGTTTGAATATTGATAACACCAGAGGCAGCGTTCAGGCCGAACAGAGCCGATTGAGGACCACGAATAACTTGGACAGACTCAATGTCGAAAAGGTTCGTCGAAATCGCCTGGAAATCACCAATCGAGTTATGGTCAACCAAGATGCCAATGCGCGGCTCAACATTGAACGCCTGGTTCGCCACACCCCGCAGGGTGATAAGCGCTGAGCCAGCTGGCCCGCCCTCGGATTTGATGTTGAGCCCAGCGGTTAACTGATGAATGGAGTCCAGATCATCAATATTGGTGTCTTCAAGCCTCTCGCCCGACAGAACAGCAACCGATGCTGGTACATCTTGAAGGCTCTCTGCACGCTTTGTCGCGGTTACGACGATCGTATCCAGTGATGATGCCCCGGACCCAGCTTCAGACTGCGCAAAAACAGTGGTCGGTGAAACCATCAACGTCGTTGCTAGTAAGAAGCGGGTTAAAGACTGTGTATGCTTACTTTTCATAAGACTTTCCTCTCAATTTGCCAATTACTAGACGCAACACGCGGTTTAGACGTTTTATTTTAATCCCGAACTCGCCGAGTAGCTGACGCCACCGTAGCCCTGCATGGTGATAGGTAAACGCCTAGTGGCTACCATATTGCTATCAAGTCCCCTTACTCTTCAACAAATTTCTTGCAGTATGCTTTCTATTTTACGCAGTGTTGCAAAAAAGCAAGCATACCCTCTTTCAGATGGTTAAACACATGATTAACCACACTTTTCTTGTTGTCTTCACGCCGAGATGACGGCCGTAACCGAGTGGGAATCAACCAACATGCGGTGGTATCCGCCTTTATTCTCAACCAGCGATTCAGCAGCCCTACCCTTCAGAACCCCAGCCCCGGTTAATCAGGCGCCGACGACAATCAAAAAAATTGCTTTTTAAGTTATTAAGCATACGGCCCGATTCAATCAGGGGGCGTACTACTCTAGCGGATCGGCGCACTTCAGGCTCTCCCCTACACCGCGCAGCGAACACAGCCGATTGGAGGTCGTCGCCGCCTTTTCCCGCGCGGGGAGAGAGCGCAGCTTACCTCCCGATTATCTGCTCAAAGACTAGGGCGGCGTACGGCCTCAAACCCCATTCCAGGTCAACGCCGTTGAGAACACAATAAATGGAAAGAATGCGAATAAGTGTACGCAAGCGGGCCCCGTCCACCTTGAAATTGAATTAGGCAAGAAAAGACGACGTCTAAAAAAAACAACGACTAGGAACAAATTAAAAAAGGCCACACCCGCCGGATACAGTGTTTCCTGGGTCAGCATAAGAACGGACATCAATAAGGAGCCTAGG
>CALFRH010000020.1 GCA_937919225.1 uncultured Parvularcula sp. | reverse complement strand
CAATGGCCTCGGGAATTCCGCCTTGATGGGGTGCCAGCGTTCAATACACGCCGGATTGGTGCCAATTATGACTGGCTGGTTTCCTCGGATGTGCCTGTCCTCATGCTGTATGCTGATCCTGGGATGATCTGGACAAAGAAAACGAGAGGCCCCCTTGCTGAGGATTTGCCACGTATGGAGATGGTCTCCATCGGCTCCGGTCTTCACTTCTTGCAAGAGGTCCAGCCGACCAAGATTGGTGAGACGGTTGCGAGCTGGGCTGAAACGGTGCCTCAAGGCGAATAGCGATCTCTCCCACCGGCTAAGAACGGCGTGATCTACAGCGCGCCGCCGCCGCTGATCCACAGACCCACCGTCATGAGAGAGATCAATAGGACCGCCCAGACGATAAGGTTAATCCGACGGGACCGTTTAGCATTCTGCTTCTGTAGCCATCGTCTCGGCCGCACACCCTTCCATACAAAGACGATTTGGGTGGAGAGGATGACGCAGATGATGTTGAGCAGCACGAGGATCGCGGCCATAAGGGCGTTCGTGGTGTCGCCGGCACCAAGATACATGGCCGAAGCAGCGGAAGGAGGGAGGAGGGCAACCGCCACCATCACCCCGACGAGGGCAGATGAAACGCCTCCCGTCAAGGATAGGGCCGCCGCGGCGCCCGAGGCGAGGGCTAGGGCCACCACCTCAGGGCTAATGTCCGTACGCGCAATGAGTTCTTGGCTATCAAGATTGACCGGTAGCAGAAGGGCTAGAAGGAAGACAGTGCCAAACCCGATGGCAAGACCAATCGCGGCTGTTTTCGCCGCCTCTACCATCATCGTGCCGGAGCCCAGTGCAGAGCCAAGGCTGAACCCCAGGATCGGTCCCAAAAGCGGCGCAATCACCATCGCGCCGATAACGACCGCGACATTGTCTTCATTCAACCCAATCGCGGCCACGATGGCGGACAAAAGGGTGAGGACCATGAAGTCGACGCTAAGGCGACTGTTGCGCATCACCTCTTGAACCAATGTCTCTCGCATGGCCTGTTTGGGAGACGGTTTTTTATCATCACCTTCATCCGTATCAGTATCTGTTTCCTCCACCCGTGGGAGAGTGGCCTCGACATCGGTTAAGATGAGCCGCCACTGATCCTTGCTGGCGAACATCATCTGGACCGCGTCCATGAGGGACTGCCCGTGGCCATCGGCCAGAAGAACACGCACCACCTCCCGTTGGCCGTCGGGTTCAACCTCCCGTGACCAGTCGATAGGGTCGGCGGTCTCTACCGCATGCTCGACGCGTTTGCGGTAGGAGGTGGGGTAGGCAAGATAGATGCTCTTCATCGTGCTGGCTTCGCTACGGGTGAGTGAGGGACGAGATGAGCGTCTTGCCTCAATCCTTACGCAGCGTCCAATGGCTTGTCCTGAAGCTGTTCGGTGTTTTCCAGCTGTTTGACGAGAAGAAGAACATCGCCTGTGTAATAGGGCGGGCTGGGATGGTGCCTCACGGGCTCACTCGACAGGAGCTTATAACCAAATCGCTCATAAAGCCGAACGGCCCCCACGTTCTGACCATAAACCTGGATGCTCATCCTGCTGAACCCTTTCGCCCTCGCTAGCGCTTCTGCGGCTACTAAGAGTTGGGTGCCAACACCACGGTTTTGCCCTTCGGTGAACACGGCCAGCGCGTTGATATACCATGTGTCGACTGATAATTTCTCTAGGGCCACAAAGGGCGCAATCGGATCCGGTAAATCATCGGGATCGTCGGTTGGTGCCTCGGTGATTGCATAGCTCAGTACCATGCCGATAGGGCGGCCGTCTGCTTCGGCGATAAGGGCGTTTGTATAGGAAAACCCACCGCTTGTGCGTTTTGCGCGTTCCGTACCGATCTCCAGCGGGGTTTGTCCCTCGACGCAGGCGCGTGTCCAAAGCCAGTGCGGAATGCCTTCGCCGGCCATGTTGATCAATCTAGCAAGGCTCTCAGCGTCAGCACTTGTTGCTACACGGATTGCCGCAGGGTTTGAAGCACTCATTTTTGGATTCCTTTTGAAATAGTTTGATCCTGGCCCGCAATGCAGCCGACATGGCGGTGATCCGTACCGCAGCAGCCGCCCATGACGCGGATGTTAGGAAGGCGCGAGAGGAGATCCACGCTCAAAGCGCCAAGCTCTGCCGGATCGCCATCGTCCAGGGTGGCGGCCTCGTCCAACTCGGCGTGACTCATTCGTGAGGCGTTTGAACGAATACCGCCAATCCGAAGAGTCCATGACGCTCTGGTGTCAAGGGTATCGCGGAAGTGATCCGGGTGGGCACAGTTGATCATATAGTATATGGGACCATGATCGGTCGCTGCATCAACGTCGGCAATGGCTTCGCCAAGTGGTTGGCCGGACGGTAACCGTCCATCCGTCTCCAAGGTGAAGGCAATTGCAATGGGTACGTCTATTTCTTTGGCGGCCTGTACGATACCAATCGCTTCCCCTGCATAACCAAGGGTCATCGCCGTTATCAAATCGACGCCGGCTTTCCCCAGGGCGTGGATTTGGGGGGCATGGATCAGCAGCGCCTCTTGCGCTGAAATCTCTGTATCTGGCGCGTAAGCATCTCCAGCGGGTCCGACCAGCCCGTTCACCAGAATTTGGCATTCATCAGTCTCATGCTGTTCCCTCAATTTACGCATGAATGAAACGGCACGGCCGTTCGTTTCTATCACATCCTTCAGCGTTTGGCCGAGGGGGCCGGCCCAGGCTGTCCCTGCACGCCAAGTGGGGGCGTCTAAGATAAAGCCGCGACCGGTTGACTTTGCGATGCTGATGAAGCGTTCGAAATATGCGGTGAGATCATGTCGACCTTCCTCCGTATCCAGTAGAACGGCTGCGGAAAAACAGGGTAGGTCATAGCCCTTCTCGAAGATGAGATATGTTTCTAACCCACCGTCCGACAGAAAGAAGCGACGGGCTTTGATAAGCTGCTGTATCCGCATGGAACGCGTCCTCACTCGTTGAGGAGAAAGAGGTAGCGTCGGGCACCCCGGCCCGATAGTTGTCTCATGGTCTGGTTGCGCCGTTCTTATTTCCGACGTAATTTCAGGGGGTAAGGGAAACAAAACGCCCGCACTGACCGGGCAGGCGGCGTCAACTGGACCCGTGGTCCAGTAGAGAGGCAAGGAAAGCAAGCGGTGGATCAGAAAGTGAATACGCGGACCCGAATCCTCGACATCGCAGAGGCCGCTGTCCTGGATAAAGGGTTTGAGGCAACCTCCATCGAAGAGATTGTTGCGGGGGCCGAAATCTCACGCGGCGGCTTTTTCTATCATTTCAAAGACAAAAACGCCTTGGCCCGCGCCATGCTGGAGCGATACATCGAAACGGAGGAAAAGCTCTACGATGATTTATTCGCCCGTGCGCGGGAACTCAATGACGATCCCTTGCACTGTATGCTCATTGGGCTGAAGTTGCTGGCCGAAATGCTTGAGGAGATGCCGACAGGCCATCCGGGCTGTGTGATTGCGTCAACGGCCTATCAAGACCGGCTCTTCGATGAGGGGGTACGCGAGCTGAACCGTCAGGCCATTTTGGGTTGGCGCAAAAGGTTCCGAGGGATGTTTGAAGAAATCGCCAAGATCTATGAACCGCGCGAGCCGGTCAATATGGATGCCCTCGGCGATATGGTATCCGGTGTTGTGGAGGGCGGGCTGGTTCTGCAACGTGCCTTGCGCGAGCAAAAAAATGCATCCGAGCAGATCATGCTCTTTAGAACTTATTTGAAGTTGCTATTCGCCCCTAAAATTTAGGGCGTATTGCGATCGTAGCATTTGCCGGACCCCACGGCTTGGCCGTGGGACCAATCTTTTACGCATTTTATGATTATGCGTCAGGTGTCCCCCGACGCCAGAGGGGGAAAGGGTCTGGCAGTGTGGGAGCAGACTCTGGTAAGTACGGATAATCCTCTGGCAGCAAGGCAGCATCAAGGCGTGCCTTGAGCGCCGGCCAGTCGATCCCTGCACCGATAAAGACGATCTCCTGCCGCCTGTCGCCCAGCGGCTCCTCCCAGTTCTGTTTAATGTATGCTTCGACCCCTTCGCCGGCGGGCCAGCGCTCGCGCGGAACGCTTGCCCACCAATTGCCGAGAGGGACGACGCTGGAAAGAGAGCCGGCCAGGGAGAATTCCACCACCCAATCAGGACGCGTTGCGATCCAGAAATGACCTTTGGCGCGAATGACCCCGGGGAGTGGGCCGTTCAAAAGCGTGTGGATGGCCTCTGGGTCGAAGGGGCGACGCGCCCGATAGACGTGGGAGGTCACGCCATATTCTTCGGTTTCAGGGGTATGATCCGCATAGCCGTAAAGCTCTTTGGCCCACATCGGATGCTTATGCGCCTCCTCGAAGTCGAAAAGACCGGTATCGAGGATCGCATCAGCGGGGACATCTGAATAGTTGGATTCGATAATCTTCACGTCCGAATTCAAGCTGCGGATAATCTTCCGGGCGGCGTCTACCTGCTCGGGCTGGGCATCATCTACTTTGTTTAGGATAACAATGTCGGCAAATTCGATTTGATCTGTCAGCAGATGGACGAGGGTGCGCTCATCTTCTTCGCCCATGACTTCACCGCGATCACGAAGAAAGTCATGGCTTGAATAGTCTTTCAGCAAGTTCACCGCATCGACAACTGTCACCATGGTGTCAATGCGCGCCACGTCGGAGAGGCTTTCCCCCTCCTCGGTGCGAAAATCGAAGGTCGCGGCAACGGGCAAGGGCTCGGAGATCCCTGTCGATTCAATCAGCAGGTAGTCAAACCGCCCCTCAGCCGCCAGGCGTCGAACCTCAGCCAGGAGATCATCCCGCAGGGTGCAGCAAATGCAGCCATTGGACATTTCTACAAGGGTTTCGTCCGTACGGCTCAGCTCTGATCCGGCGCGAACCAAGTCGGCGTCAATGTTCACTTCAGACATGTCATTGACGATCACGGCGACCCGGCGACCATCGCGATTATTCAGCACTCGGTTGAGTAGGGTGGTTTTCCCTGCACCAAGAAACCCAGATAAGACGGTAACGGGTAAGCGTTGGTCAGTTTGCGCGGAAAGGGTCATCAAGGTCGTCCTTAGCCATTGGGGGTGATAGCGTATTGCCGTGAGAGTTAGTACCTTGTACCATTGAATGCAACATTGTTGCATTCAATAATGAGCAGCGCTTATGCCAACGTCTAGGGTCTCTTCGGAACAAGGCCTCGCCTCGGCGATTGCCACTTGTCGTCTACGGGGCGCGCAGGTCACCCCTTTGCGCGAGGCGGTCCTGGGCGCATTATGGAAAGCTGAAAAGCCCCTTGGGGCCTATGAGCTGCGTGACCAGCTTTCCCAAGAAGCGGGCCGTCAGATCTCCGCGCCAAGCATCTACCGCACGCTTGATTTCCTCTGTGACCACGGGGTGGCGGTACGGATCGAAAGTCGCAACGCCTATACCGCGTGTACCCATCCTCAGCATGATCACGCCTGCGTTCTTTTCGTTTGCAACGCTTGCGGATTATCGTCCGAAATTGAGAACCAACGGCTTGAACGTCTGCTGGCCGCCGATGCAGAGGCCCTCGGTTTCTCCATCGACCACCGGGTACTTGAGCTTTCCGGGGTTTGTGGTGATTGCCGTCGTTGACGAGGCTTTCGCCGATCCAAGCTGATGACCGGGGCCTATCGTCAGGTTCGTCCGCCCAAACCCATCCTTGTGCAGATTTTTTACCAGCCGAAGCGGACCCCCGCCCGGGCACCATAACGACCGCTTCCATCGGCGACGCCGATGGCTGCGTTAAAACTGGTATGAGTGTTGATCCGCCCCGCTGCGCTAAAGGCGACGCTGTTTGACCCGTCATAGGTGCCCACATTGGCGGTCACGGCGAAGAGCTCATTTTGTTGCAGCCATGTACTGCCCGCTAAGGCCATGGAGATCGCGACGCCGTCGTTCATTTCACGGATTTGCTCTCTGTTAAGGGCAATAGCATTTTCGAGGGACTCAAGCGACTGGTCGAAATTATCAAAACGCGCGGTAAGATCAGTAATGGCAAGGCTGTTTTGATTGATCGCCGTTGTGTTCTGATTAATTTGCGCCTGGGTCGCGCCGCCATCGGTGGCCACGTTGCCATTGGCGTCGGTGGTGACCAATTCTACCGAACCGGACTGAGCCGAGCGACTGGCGGATGAGGCGAGGCCAGAAACGGTGAGCGTGTTTGCGGACGTTCCAAGGGCGATTTGATTGGCAGCGGAGGTTTGCGCATTGGCCCCGAGTGCCACTGAGTTCTGGAAAGCAGCGGACGATTCAGCGCCAATGGCGATGGCTCCGGTTGCGGTCGCTTGGGCACCAATATCGTCATCATCCGTATCAGAACCGATAGCGATAGCGTTGTTGCCACTCGCGAGGGCATTCTCCGCGCCCGCGAAGCTTTCAACGCCTGTTGCGACGGCATCATCGCCCACCGCAGTGGCCCCCTCGGCCCCTGCCACGGCGTTGCCGCCTAAGGCGACGGTATCGTTTTCTGCGGCTTCTGCGAGCACGCCGACGGCCACACCGTCAGAGCCGGTGACGGCAGAGCCTGCCCCAATGGCGGTACCGGCTACCGATCTGACCTCAGCATTCGGACCAATTTCGACCCCGCCGGGTGTATCAATGGTCACCGACCGGCCAATCCCGATTGCGTCTTCGCCATCCACATTGGCGCCGGGTCCAACCGCAATGGCAGCGCGCTCACTGGTTTGGGACAAATCCCCGACGGCGATGCTGCCGTCCCCCGTTGCGGCCGCCCCGTTCCCGAGGGCCGTGGCGCCAGGTGCGCTGGCGACGCTGTCCGCGCCGATAGCGGTGGCGAAGGTTGCCCCGCTCGCCGCGGCATTGGCGCCGCAGGCCAAGTTACTGTCCTCACCGGCATTGCTGGTGGCGCCACCCGTCCCGTCGGCGATACCGTCGCCGTCAATATCGAGGATGCAGGTCTCCGCCTGCGCGGGCGATGGCAGTGCCATTGCGCCGAGAGATATTGCCAGTCCTAGTGTCGCCGTTGATCGAAAGTTCATACCCATCATTCGCTCCCAAAAGCATCCCAATCCAAGAGTTTACTCAATAGGACGAGGGGAGGGATGTCTACAGCATCTGTCTGATTGAATCAGACAGATGCTGTAGAGTCTTCGTTTGTCGCGCGTGAGCCGACTTTCTTTGATCCAATATGATCGTCCGGCGCGCTAGGGCGGGGGGTGCCTGCGGTCTTCGTCACGGGAATTTAATGACCGGAGGCTGACTTCAGTCCTCACTCTTGTGCCGTCCGAACAGTCGCCGACAAAGGGCGTCATTGGCTTTTCTGATTTTGGCTTCTAGCTCGGCCTGCCGCCGTTTCTCTCGGCGCTGCTCACGAGTACGCTCATTCATACGGGTACGGGGCATCGGCCAGCCCTTTCGTCTGGGATGAAAGAAGGGGAACCTCGCGCGGGGGGTCGTCCAGCGGAAGGGTATAATTACTGTACTGGACGATGAGGATTCCTACACCGCCCCACGCGCGAGCCCATTTTGGGATCCACCCACGGCCTAAAAGGAAGCTCACGCGGGCCTGTGCCGTCACCATGCGGATTGTCTCCACAAAGCACACCAAAATAAGGCAACAGGCGACAAAGCGACGGTACCAAGTCGTCCCGGATCCTGTTGCGATGATTGGGAGTGTAGGGCGGGCAGAGGGAGCGGGGATAAGTCTCCCCATCCAAGCTTATAGATCCCGGACAATCGCGTGCGCGATTTCCGGGATGACAAGAGAAAGCAGGGAGTGAGCGCAAGAGGGTGTCCCGTCCCCTAAAACTCCGGCTTCGGAAATCTCTCCGGGTCCGCCAAATCCGAGAAGCGTGTCCGCTTCGCTTCGAAGGCCAGTTTCACGGTGCCGATGGGGCCGTGGCGCTGTTTGCCGATGATGACTTCGGCTTGGCCGGCGATCTGCTGCATTTCTTCTTGCCAGGTAATATGCTCCGGTGTGCCCTCTTTCGGTTCGGCGCGGCCAAGATAGTATTCCTCACGATAAACGAACATCACCACGTCCGCGTCCTGCTCGATCGAGCCTGACTCGCGCAAGTCCGACAGCTGGGGCCGTTTATCGTCCCGCTGTTCCACCTGGCGCGATAGCTGGGACAGGGCGATGATGGGTACGGCCAATTCTTTGGCGAGGGCTTTCAGCCCCGTCGTGATCTCCGTCAGCTCCTGCACCCGGTTCTCACCCGACTTTTTCGAACCCGCCAACAGCTGGAGGTAATCGAGCACGATGAGCCCCAGACCATGCTGACGCTTTAGTCGCCGGGCGCGCGCGGCGACCTGGCCAATGGTCAGGCCGCCAGAGTCATCAATGTGGAGGGGCAGGTCGTTCAATTCATTCGCTGCCTCATAAATTCGTTCGAAGTCGGACTGATCAATATCCCCCCGGCGAATCCGCTCAGAGGAAACCGCTGAGATGTCCGACAGGATCCGACCCGCCAGCTGGGCGTCGGACATCTCCAAGCTGAAGAGGCCGACCACCGCGCCTTCCTTCGCTTTTATGGAGCCGTCCGCCTGACGTTCCGGCACATAGGCGCGGGCGGCGTTCACCGCGATGTTGGTGGCAAGGGCCGTTTTGCCCATGGAAGGGCGGCCCGCTAAAATGAGAAGATCAGAGGGGTGAAGGCCGCCCAGCTTTTCGTCGAGATCACGAAGACCCGATGAAATGCCGGCAAGGCCGCCGCCGCGTTGATAGGCGGCATTGGTATGCTCAATGGCTTCGGCGAGGGCCTTCTCGAACGAGCGGAAGCCGCCCTCATATTTGCCAGTCTCGGCGAGGGTATAAAGCTGCGCCTCAGCATGGGAAAGTTGCTCTTGCGGATCCTCGTCAATGTCCGCGGTACTCGCCCGCTCAATCATTTCCGTTCCAAGGCGAATGAGGCCCCGGCTGGTGGCAAGGTCGAAGATGATGCGCGCATAGTCGGGCGCCCCAACGGTGGAGGGCACCGAACGGGCAAGGGTGGTCAGGTACTGCTCCCCGCCGACTTCACCAAAGGCGGGCTCTTCTTGCAGATAGGTGTTCAACATCACCGGGGAGGCGATGCGCCCACGGGTGATGAGCTTTTCAATTGCGTCGTAAATCATCCCATGGACGGGATCGTAGAAATGTTCCGTCTTCAGAAAGCCAGAGATGCGATAGAACACCTCATTATCGAACAGAATGGCGCCTAGGACCGCCTGCTCCGCCTCGATGGTGAAGGGCTCTTTTTTGGGGGGGGGCTCTGCTCCCGTATGGGGGCCAGGGGCGGGATCAGAGGAGGGGGAAGGGATGAGTGCGCCGTCTGCCATATTAACCTCTATGCCAAACTGATTCGGGCCCGCCCAGGAAAGGATTTACACAATGCGCACTCGGTGCGTGAGCTGTGGCGACTAACCCCCTATTTTCCAAAAGAAGGCGCCTTTGGGGGGAAAATGTAGCGGTCCGTGACCTCCGTCACAGCGTAACCTTACCTCGTCGCTTACCTTACTTTCACCGGAGAGAGAGACCGGTACCGAAAAACGGAGGAGGAGTGGTGAAATGTATAAATTGGCCAACATCGTCACAGGAAGCGTCGTCGCAGGCCTCATCTTGACCGTTGCGGTGGTTTTCATCGCGGCCATAGGCGATTACGGCCCTGCCATGAAAATCGCGGATATGGCTGACGGTGAGCGTCCCTGGACGGCTGCGCGCATGGTGGATGTGCGGGACATCGCTGACCCTCTTACTGATGCGCTGCAAGAGCCTGCCGCGATCCCCGTGGTGACTGAGAGGGGCCAGGAGGCCCTGGCGGAGTAAGGCTGAGGCTTCGGGCCTGACACGTTCACCGCACCCTAGATCATGTGATGAAGGGCGGCGGTAGGGCATAGAGGCGATCCGGCGCTGATTAGACCCCTTTTCCTGATCCAAGAGGGTTTCTGATCGCCTTTCTGTGCGATGTTCCTTCCGAGTCACCGAATATTAGCCTGTTAAGGTTACCGTCCTTCCCACAGAGGCCCTTTAGGGCGTTGCGAGATATGGGACGGGAACGATGGACCATTATGACCTCATCGTGATTGGCAGCGGGCCGGCAGGCCGTCGCGCAGCCATTCAGGCGGCGAAATTCGGCAAAGATGTACTGGTGATTGAACGAGGTCGCCGCGTCGGCGGCGTTTCGGTCCACACCGGGACCATCCCATCGAAAACCCTCCGGGAAACGGCGCTCAACCTCTCCGGTTGGCGGGAGCGGGGCTTTTACGGCCGCTCCTATCGCGTGAAAAAAGACATCACGGCGGATGATCTGCGCGCACGGCTCCACATGACCCTCGGTCACGAGGTAGAGGTGTTGGAGCACCAGTTCGCCCGCAACCGTGTCACCACTATGCGGGGGGAAGCGAAGTTCACTGGCCCTAAGGCGATAGAGGTGACAGGCGAAACAGGTGAGGTGAAATCCTACACCGCTGATCGCTACCTGATTTCCGTAGGGACGGTTCCTTTCCGGCCTGATTATGTTCCCTTTGATGGGGAATGTGTTCTCGACAGTGATGAAATTTTGGAGCTGGAGAACCTGCCGCGGTCGATCACCGTGATTGGGGCCGGTGTGATTGGGGTGGAGTACGCCACGATCTTCAGTGCGCTTGATGTCCATGTCACCCTGGTCGAGCCGCGGGATTCTATGCTCGATTTTATCGACTATGAGTTGGTGGCGGACTTTATGCACCAGCTGCGGGATCGCGGCGTGGTCATGCGCTTTGGCGCGAAGGTGACAGAGATTGTCCGTCACGCGGTCAATGACTGCGAAATCACGCTCGAGGGCGGACGGAAAATCAAGTCGAATGTCGTTCTTTTCGCGGCTGGCCGAATGGGCGCAACACCCAACCTTAACCTTGCGGCGTGCGGATTAGAAGTCGACCACCGCAACCGGTTGAAAGTGAACCCAAAGACCTTCCAGACCGACGTTGAGCATATTTACGCCGCAGGCGATGTGATTGGGTTCCCAAGCTTAGCCTCCACATCCATGGAACAGGGGCGGATCGCAACTTGTCACGCCTTCGGTCAAAAGGCGCACAAGCCGCCAGCCTATTTCCCCTACGGCATTTACTCCGTTCCCGAAATGTCCACCGTGGGCATGTCCGAGGATCAGGCCAAAGAGAATAAAATACCCTACGAGTGCGGTATTGCTCGCTTCCGGGAAACCTCCCGCGGGCATATTATGGGCCTGAATAGCGGTATGCTGAAGATGATCTTCTGCCTTGAAAGCCGTCAGCTCCTCGGGTGCCACATTGTCGGTGAAGGCGCAACGGAGCTGATCCATATCGGCCAAGCGGTCCTCAACCTTGGCGGCACGTTGGAGTATTTTGTTGAGAATACCTTCAACTATCCCACATTGGCAGAGGCCTATAAGGTGGCAGCGCTTGACGCGTGGAACCGGATGCCGAAGCTTGACGATGGTGAGGTCGAGAACGATGGGGACGAGGAGCCTGAGGCGTTGACGGCGTAGCGTAGTTACGGCGTATACTTCTCTTCCCATATAAGGCCGGGCACGCTATGCTCGGCCTTATATTTTTCGGGATCGTAGTGCGGTCTCTCCTCCACTATCCCGCTATCGAAGAAAAGTGACCCCTCCAGATGAACGGACCAGCCCACTTCCAAACCCTCAAACGCACCGGCAAGCCCAATGATTATTTGCTTGCCCCCGACGGGTTGTGCGAAGCGGCGACCCCCGATGGGGAGGCGCGCGCCTTTGACGAGACACCTCATTCCCTCTTTAAACGGATTAAAGAGATCGTGGAATCTCAAAAAGGGATCATTCAATTGTCGATCGAGGAGGAGGCCTTCACGCTATCCTATGTCGCGGTGACGCCGCTTCTTCGGTTCAAAGATGATGTGACGTTAAAAGTGCTTCCCGCCGGTGATGGCGCACAGCTTGCGGCCTATTCAGCAAGCCGGGTAGGCTATTCGGACCTTGGGACAAACAAAAAGCGGGTGGAGGGTCTCATCGCCGCTCTATTGTGATGGGCCAAATTTCCTTTGGGCGAAAGCACCGGAAAACGGCGCCGGGCTTGCAAGGGGCGTCGGGGATGGTTGGAGATCGCGCCATGAAGATTGTTGGTTTTGGGGTGTCGTTAATGGCGGTGATGACGGCGTGTGCCGTCGAGCGCTATCCCCTACTGGAAGAGGATGGGCGTTATCGCACGGCGCCACCAACTGAGGTTGCATCCGCTGAAAACGCGACCCCTGTCGGTGCTTCGCATGCTCAGGCGCCGACCAGTGTCGCAGAAACGGCTGTTTCAGAACAAGACACTGCAGATCCAATCGAACCGCGACCTGATGGCTTTAAGCCCGTGGAAGGCACCATCACCCCGCCTCGAATTGAGGGGGAGGCCGCGCCGCGATCATCCCAAGCCGTGCCCGTTGATCTTGTGGCGGGGGACACGGTCCCCATACCTCAAGCCTCAGGGCCTCAAGCCCCAAGTTCGATGCCCAAGGCGTCGATGGCAACAGCCGCGTCAGTGGAAGAGGCGCTGCGGGTGGCTGCCGAACAGGCATTAGCGACGGTCAACGCCTTGCGCGCGGAAAAGGGAGAAGCCGCTCTTGCGCTCAGCATGCAGCTCAATGAAATCGCGAAAGCCCATGTGGTGGATTTGGCCGCGTGGGGCGAGGTGACCTCCCTTAACCAATCCGGCGAGGGGGTTGGGGTCCGGCTAAAGAAGGCGGATTACCTGCCTAAGGTGGCCGGCAGCCTTGTCGCAGGTGGGTATTCCGATTTCGACGCTGCGCTTGCTGAGTGGCAAACGAGTGAGGTGGAGATGAGCCGCCTACTTATGCCGCAGGCAGAAGAAATGGGATTTGCAATTATCAGCGACCGGCTGTCTCGCTATGGCACCTATATTGAGGTGATCATCGCGGCGCCCGAAGGCGATTAAAAAAACCGTATACTAATCGATAATAGCCCAAGCACTTCGCCCGTGCCGCCCACGGGTAGGGGCATGGGGCTTAAATCCGTATCGTCCGCCCAATATTGCAGCATTGGCCCCCCCTCGGCGGTAACCAGCCCGAACACCCCTTGGGTGGGCGCGGTCCGGGAGTAATCAAAGACGAACAGCGTCTCACCGGGGAACGTGTCTGAATAGACGCCAGATTCTACGAAGGTGGCGAACATCTTTTTGGTGTAGGCTGTGAGGGGGATAAAATCGACCGCCATCCCATCAAGGCTACCGTCGGCCAGCCGCTCGTGCGCGGTGAGCAAATGGGCGGGCAGAACCGGGACATGGTAGATCCCGCGAGACAAATATCCGGTAGAGGGGTTGCGAGTGCTCTGCCCGCTTTCTCCTTCACCCCCCGCCAACCAGCCAAGGGACACGTTCAATGCCTCGGCCAGTTTCGCCAGCATCAGCTGGCGTGGGTTGTGCACATCCGCTTCCCAATTGGCCACCGTGGGCTGCGTCACTGAGAGGCGCGCCGCCAGGGATTCCTGGTTGAGGTTCAACGCCTTTCGCGCGGTCCTGATCCGCTGCCCGATTGTCGCGGTTTCAGCCTCAACAGGCAGTTGTTTTGGGGGGGTAATTTTGATCATGTTCGCATGTGCAATATAGGGTTATATTATATCATCTCGCAAATATGGGGCCATATAGGTTAATATTGCCCCTTTTTTTCATCCTTTTTTAACCTCATACAAGCTGAACCTATAGACAAGCTCGTTTTGCACTGGTTAGATTTTTGCACCTTGTAGAGGAGGTGTATATGTCCGACTTATGTTCCAACGACGGGGCGTCTCGGCTGCAAACGCTTATCCAAGACTATTGGAGAAAGAAGGGGTTCGACGTCCATGTTGAGCTCGTTCATCAGGGGTTTGTCTCCACGATGCGTTCGTCACGTTTTGATGTTCGTAGTGACATGGTGAATGGCATGCCGCGCCGATCTGGCCCGGTGACGTCCCACTAAGAGGCCGTCATTCATCATCCAGTACTAAAGTTTAGAGTAACAGTTCAGTGACCGTGCCGAACAGCGCCTCGAACCCATCGAAGCGCTGTTCTTTTTTATTGAGGGGCGTGTCCAGCTCCCCATATCCAAAGCTGGCATAGGCAAAGGGGACGCCCGCGGCCTTCGCGGCGCCCCGGTCGGTTTCCGTGTCGCCCACCATCACGGCGTGTGTGCGCCCTGTCCGCCTCATGATCTCGGTCAGCGGCAGGCCAGACGGCTTGCATTCGGTCAGGGTGTCGCGACCAAAAATCGGATCGAAGGGAGCCTCAAGGTCGAGGGCGCGCAAAAGGGGATAGGCCAAGGCTTCAAGCTTGTTGGTGCAGACAGCGAGGGCCGCTCCTTCGGCTTTTAGGGTCTCAAGACAGGGAAAGAGGCCGGGGAACGGCGCCGATTGATCAGCGATATGGTCGGTGTAGTAGGCTAAAAACCGCGCTAGCAGACCACTCGCCTTTTCGCCCTCGGGATAAGGTCGTCCACGGAGGGAAAAGGCCGTCTTCATCGCAACGACAGCGCCGGTGCCAATCATCGGGCGGATCGCGATGGGGTCAACGGGCTGTAATCCCTCGCCATCCAGCACATGATTAAGAGCGTTTGTCAGGTCCGGCGCGCTGTCCACCAGGGTGCCATCAAGGTCAAAGATAATCACGGTATCGGAAAGAGAGCCTGCCATAATGGCGCGATAGCGGGTCTAGCGCCACTCAGCCAGCGCCGTTTCAAGAAATATTCCCTCGTCATAGTCAAAAACACTTCGTGTGTTTATGGAGGGCGCGCCTCAAGCTACCTACAGCATCGGGCTGTCTGGCTGAGTGAGACCGATGCTGTAGTATTTTAGTTTTTCGCGCGTGAACCGACTTTCTATGGCCCAGTGTGATCATGCGGCGCGCGAGTGGATGAGTGAAGGAGACCCCATGACCGCAGCGCCCCGCCCCCTTGCCAGTGTTATCTTGGCGGCTGGTCACGGCACCAGAATGAAGTCAAGTTTGCCCAAGGTGCTGCACGAGGTGGGGCGTCGACCCATGGTGCATCACGTGATGGCGACAGCGCACGGGCTCGGCGCCGCACGTCAGGTGGCGGTGATCGGCAGCCAGGCACCCCAGGTGGGGGATGCCGCCCGCAAGTTTGACGGCGACGTGGCGGTCGCGGTGCAAGACCCCCCGCAAGGGACGGGAGATGCGGTCACGGTGGCGATGCCAGCCCTTGAGGGGTTTGATGGTATTGTCCTTATACTGTACGCAGATACGCCGCTCGTGACCCCTGAAACCTTAGCGGCGATGGTCAAGACGCTGGAGGCGGGCGCTGCCCTGGCGGTGCTTGGATTCGAACCTGAGGAACCGGGCGCCTACGGACGGCTGATCCAAAATGCTGATGGGGACTTGGCGCGCATCGTGGAGGCGAAGGAAGCGAGCCCTGAAGAACTGGCTGTGGGCTTGTGTAATTCAGGGGTCATGGCGGTGACCAGTGAGGCGCTGCGCACTTACTTACCACAAATCGATAATAAGAATGCGAAGGGCGAATATTACCTCACGGATCTTGCGGGTCTAGTAACGGGCGCCGGCGGACGGGCAGCTATTGTGACCGGTACCGCCGAGGAAGTGTATGGGGTGAACGATCGGGCTGAGCTGGCCGCGGCCGAGGGCATTTTTCAGCGGGCCCGACGGGCAGAGGCTATGGCCGAAGGCGTCACATTGCGTGATCCTGAAACGGTCTATTTCGCCTATGATACAACGCTTGGGGCTGATGTGATTGTGGGGCAGAATGTGGTGTTTGGGCCCGGTGTGACGGTTGAAGGGGACGCTGTGATTGAGGCCTTCTCCCACCTTGAGGGATGTACGCTGCGCGCGGGCGCGACCGTTGGTCCTTTTGCCCGTATTCGTCCGGGGACAGATGTAGGGGAAGGGGCGAAGATCGGCAACTTCGTTGAAACGAAGAAAGTGACCTTGGGCAAGGGCGCCAAGGTGAGCCATTTGACCTATCTGGGGGACGCCAGTGTCGGCGCCGAGGCGAATATTGGGGCGGGGACGATCACCTGTAATTATGATGGGTTCAGTAAATTTCAAACCACCATTGGTGCGAACGCTTTCGTCGGGTCTAACTCCTCCCTCGTTGCGCCGGTCACCATTGGCGATGGTGCCTATGTCGGGTCGGGCTCGGTCATTACGAAAGACGTTGAGGCCGATAGCTTGTCTGTGGCCCGGGGTCGGCAAATGACGAAAACGGGGTGGGCGGCACAATTTAGGGCCAAGCAAATCAAGGCCGGGCAGCCGAAAAAGAAGGAAGGCTAACTATGTGCGGTATTGTTGGCATTATCGGCAAAGAGGCAGTGAGTGACGCGCTGGTGGAAGGCCTCGCCCGGCTTGAATATCGTGGCTACGATTCAGCTGGCATTGCGACGATTGCAGAGGGGCGCCTTGACCGTAGGCGGGCTGTCGGAAAATTATCCGCTTTAAGATCAGTTTTGCATGATAGCCCTTTGCCCGGTGTCGTGGGGATTGGTCACACGAGATGGGCCACCCATGGGGCGCCCACGACAGCCAATGCTCACCCCCATGCGGGGGAGCGGGTTGCGGTGGTGCACAATGGCATTATCGAAAATTTTGCGGACCTGCGAGCTGATCTCTCTGCTCACGGTATGAACTTCGAGTCGGAGACCGACACGGAGACGGTGGCAAAGCTCATCGCTCAAAAGCTTGGCGCGGGACAGCCCCCTCGGGAGGCTTTTGCGGCCAGCCTGGGCCAGCTTGAAGGGGCGTTTGCCCTCGCTGTCCTTATCGAAGATGAACCTGAAACCCTTTATGTCGCTCGCCGGGGCAGTCCGTTGGCCATTGGGCGAGGGCAGGGGGAGATGTTCGTGGGCTCTGATGCCTATGCCCTTGCGCCGTTTACGAACAAAGTGACTTACCTCGCTGACGGAGATTGGGCGATTGTCACTCGTCAGGGGATGGAGGTTTTTGATAGCGCCGGCGCGCCGGTCAAACGCGATGAAAAGCTCTCCGATGCGTCAGCAGCGCTTGTAGATAAGGGCGAGCACCGCCACTTCATGGCGAAAGAGATCCATGAGCAGCCTGAGGTGATCAGCCATACCTTGGCGGCTTATATCGACCCCGTTGCGCGGCAGGTCCGGTTGCCTGACGAGGGTATCGATTTTAGCGCCATTTCCGCGATCACTCTGTCTGCCTGCGGCACCGCCTATTATGCTGCGCAAACGGCAAAATATTGGTTTGAGACCTTCGCCCAGTTGCCGGTGGAGCATGATATCGCGTCCGAACTGCGTTACCGCGATGTTCCCTATAGGGAGGGGGGGGCGGCGCTTCTCATTTCGCAATCGGGTGAGACCGCAGACACGCTGGCCGCGTTGAGAGACGCAAAAGAAGCCGGGCAGAAGATTGGCGCTATCGTCAATGTCCCTGAGTCCACGATTGCGCGGGAGGCGGACGCTCTTTACCCGACCTATGCGGGGCCGGAGATTGGCGTGGCGTCGACTAAGGCCTTCACCTGCCAGCTCGCGACCCTTGCCTGCCTTGCCATCGGCGCGGGCCGGGCGCGGGGCGTTCTGTCAGCAGAGGAAGAACAAGCGCTTGTGACTGCCCTCTTAGAGGTGCCGCGCCCTATAACCGCAGACCATTATGCAGCCCGCTCCAAAGAAGAAAAGGCGGCCGAATTAGAGCGCGCGCCAGATTAAAATTAAT
>CALFRH010000019.1 GCA_937919225.1 uncultured Parvularcula sp. | reverse complement strand
ATCCGCGCTGCGAGCGCACGCAGCGAAGAATCTGTTGGTCTCCTGTGGGCTCTCCTGTCACCTTCGCCGCGATCTGCACCTACGTCTGGTCTAAGATGAAGTGACTTTCGTTGCGGGGTGCACGAACTGGTTAGACGCGGGACGTAGCTGCCGTTCAATATCCAAGGCCAAAGGTCCGCTTCAAGCTGAACAGTGATGATTCATCGACCACTAGCAACGGCGATCGTGTTTGCGATCAGCCTGTTCAGTTTTGTCGGTTGCATCATTGGAACGTAGTGGCCGCAGTTCTTAAAAATGTGCAGTTGAGCCCTCTTGGAAAGCCTCACAAGTCGTCGAGAGTAGTCAATTCCCGGCAACTCGTCTCGGTCACCCGTTACAATCTGGATCGGAACAGTGCTTTCCCGCACAACATCTTCTCGACTTTCGCGCGTATGAAAGGATTTGAGGCCAGAAATTAGCGCAGTGTTGGATTGAGCCAGAGCGATTTCCTGTGCGATCTGTACTACTTCAACATCGCTATTTTGTTCAAAGAGAGGTTTCCAATATCGCTCCCAAGCACCCGCTACGCCTTCATTTTCTACGGTATTTTGGGATACCGACAGTGCTTCGGGGTCAGGGTCATGTCGCGCTTTGGTTCCAATTAACACCGCCCCCGCAACCCTGTCTGGAGCTAGGCGCATGATTTCAAGCGCACATGATCCGCCTACCGAGCATCCTACAATCACAAATCTTTCATGAGGGATCAGTTCGATACAACTGGCGGCCCAATCTTGGATCCTGTTTCCAAATTTATAGAGGTCAGGCGCGAAGGTCCGGCCCGGCGCGATATCCATTTGTTTGCTCCACATACGGCCATCCAAAGGCAGAGCATGGAGCAACAACAAGGCAAGGTCGGGTGCTACTGTAATCGCAGGAGGCTCCAAAAAGGGGTTTGTATTCAAACTTGGGCATTCACGTGAAGACCTTAGCAGCCATTGGCGCAGTGCGCAGTATCTAGAACTATGGGCTCGCTGCTGCCATTCACTCGACCCATAAGCGCGGATCGCAAGCCTGGCCGGACCCCAATCGGCGAGGATGGGATGCGGCACGTATCTCATGGTCTTGGCGTTGTTGTTTGTCGCGATCCTCTCGGGCCTTGTTCTCGGGCCTTGTGTTGTGGAAACCCGTCCAGTTGCAGTCTCTGACATGGGTGATGGCTGGGTATGAGGCCGCCCGTCGCGTCCATTTTATCGCGATGGCCGGGCTTGCTCTGTTCACAGTCGGCCACGTTTTGATGGCCATAGCTGTTCCGCGCACAATCGCCACAATGCTTCTGGGCTTTCGGAATAAGGGGGGGGCGTGATGCCAGAAGTTGATTTGTCGCGCCGTGGACTTCTCCAAGCAGGTTTGGGCCTGAGCGCGGCGATGGTCCTAGGCGGCACAGCCAACTTCGCGCCCGGTGTGACCCAGAGGGTCCTTATGAAGGTTTCATCTTGGATTGACCGCGTGCAAAGCGGCTTGTTTGACATTGATCGAATGGCCCAAACCTACCATGCAGATACGATTACCAGTCCGTTCCCATTCAATTGCTTGTACCCTGAAAGCTTGGCTCCGCATATAGATCCAGCGACCTGGCGGCTTAAAATAACTGGACGTGTCCAAAGGGCTGGCGCACTAACGCTAACCAAAATCTATTCGCAGTTGGTGGCAAGCCGAATAAGCTGCATCATTCGATGTCAACGCGGTTTAACTAAGATCACGACCTCAGATGGCATTTCGCTCAGTGAACCAAGCCGGTTTGTGATTGGAACATTCTCTTTATCAAACCGCATAAAGGTCGATTAGCAGCGCGTTAGATCATTATCGTTTTGAAAATGCTCGTCGACGTCATTCGGATTGAGAGCTGCGCCCAAAAACTTGGTGCCCGCGTCGATCAAGAGAAATGCAGGAGCGAGCATGCGTCGTCGTAATTTGGTCATTGGGATTTTTTCAAGCATAGCCCTGTCCGCTTGTTCGCAAGGTTGGCAAACAGCCTACGATAACAACCCTTCGGTGGGTCAGTCCGCCGATTGGAGTGTCAAGAAAATCGTCGTTAGTGTACCGGGTAATCTCAGCGTATCTGAGGCCGATCTTTTTAGTCCGAATGCGGACATCGTTTGGCGTGGCGAGCCGCTTGGCGACAGACGTGCACAGGTTCGGCGGATGTTCATAGACGCTGCAACTCTTAGCGTCGCTAGCATAACGGACGACGGGCGTGCTGTAGACCTTCACATTACAGTCAACCACTTTCATGCAACGACCGAAAAAACCCGAACAACCTTCAACGCCGCTGGTGTTCATAACATCAGCTTTGCGATCAATATTCTGGACTCCAATACCAGCGCGGTGCTTGCGTCTGAAGCGGACGTGGATGCAGACTTGGTCGCCTTTAGCGGTGAAACGGCAAGAGTGGCCGAGGCCGCTGGACAGACACAGCGCGTTCGCATCGTGCAACATCTTGCGCAAGTGATCTCGGGCTGGCTTGGCACCGGTCCAGACGTACGCAAGTCTTTTTCACGGGTTGGTAGATAGGTACATGTTGTCGTCACAAGCGTGGCTTCAATGCACTTTGGTGGATATCCCAATTGAGTTTCGAGATGGGTGATCAGTGCTTGCCTAGCAATCTTGTGCTAATGTTGCGGAAGCTGGCTCTGCTAAGCCTTGTTGGAACCGTTTCCGCGTGTGGGTTACCTAGACCTGGGCCGACGTCACAAGAGGTATTAGCATCAGCTGACGCTCTGAACCCTCATGTTTTGGCTGTTCCAATCAACAAAGACGTCATTCGTGTAGCAGGAACTCAAAGTTCCACCAATGACATGACGTTCCCTGACAGTTTCCTGTTTACGAGCAAGATCAATGCTGAGTTGATACATGAGGGTGACATATTGAATGTCACTGTTTGGGAAAACATCGATGATGGTCTGTTTGGAACAATCAACGGGCCCGCCACCCTGACGGAGGTACAGGTAGACGAACAGGGTTTTGTGTTCATTCCTTATGCTGGCCGTATTAAGGCCGCGGGCCAGACGATAGAGAATTTGCGTATCGACTTGGCAAAAAAAGTATCCGAGCAGACACCCGATCCACAGATAATGATTAATCGGGTGCCCGGTGATGGTGCTACCGTGACTATTCTTGGCGGAATCGCAGCGCAAGGTGTATACCCCATCGAGCGATCGGTACGAAATCTAAGATCCATGATCGCGAAAGCAGGCGGAGTGACAGCCCCATCCGAACTAACCGAGATACTAGTGCAACGCGGAAAGATATCGGGCAGCATATGGCTCGATGATCTTCTAGCAGACGCTGAGTATGATATCGCCTTACGACCCGGCGACCAGATCACGATCCGACAGGATAGTCGATCTTTCACTGCGATTGGCGCATTCTCGGGACAATCTCTTGTGGAATTTCCCAAACCTACTTTGAACCTGATCGAAGCGCTTGGCCTATTGGGAGGCTTATCACCGCAATCAGGGTCTCCAAAGAGTATTTTCATTTTAAGGCAAGAGCCCACTGAAACCCTTCGCGCACTCGCTGGAGATGATTATGCAAATCAAACCAAGGCTATCTATGCTTTTGATTTAACCAAACCTTCTGGTCTGTTCTTCGCTGAAGCGTTTGACGTGCAAGATGGTGACATCGTCTATGCTGCAGAGGCACCTTACACTCAGTTCCAGAAGGCGATCCAAGCGATCGCAGGTGTGACAAATCCAATATCTAGCGTAACTAACAGCCTCGGAGGCCTACCTTGAAAAACTCAGAGCAGTTCTGGTAGCTCATAGGATTTAACAATTGGCTTGCAGTAAGTAGGCGTAATTGAACTAAGGGCATTTATCGTTTCTCGCAAACCGAATGCTTGGCTGCTAAGTGCTGCTTGTTGCACAATTTCCCTCGGCGCCATGCTCTCAATGAGCACGCCATTTGCCTGGATGACAGAGTGTTTACCGAGTAAGACGTTATAGATCTGGACAGAAACAGACTGAGTCACTTTGACACCACGCCAACCAACCAAGCACTCGACCGGGACCAATACCTCGGGCCACCCCAAGACATGCTCGACACGCCTAGATCGAAAAAGAATTCGGTGTCTTGGAGCCCAGTACAGGGCTTCAGTTCCGCCCAAAGCTTGCTTTTGCACATATTTTATTTCATTATGCGTTTTCGCACTCCCGATCCATTCGTTACAGGATTGGCCGTGCTGATCATTGTAAACTAGGTCACCAACTTCTAAATCTCCGACATCTGCATAGCCATTCTCGGTTCGAATCTTAGCACCTGGTCCAATCCCACCAGGTAGCAGGTCGGTTTCACTAGGCTTTTTACAAAGATCCTCTGCGTACTTCTTGCACCATTCATCACGCCCACTAGCCACTTCGAGGTTGAGTTGGGCCAGATCTTGGTTAACCAAAAGGGCGCCACTCGGATAACTTTGATTTGTCGTCTCACCATTGAGGTCAATGGCCCTGGACACGGCAGCACAAACGCATTTTTGATCCACTTGCAACCAAGCAACCCAGTACCTCAAGGAGGTGACTGGGTCGATCATAAGCATTTCGTCATAAACAGAAAGAGCGCTGTCAGGTTTGTACTCTACATCACTTAAAACACCGGCATACGATAGACGTACTGTACCTTCATTCTCTTCAACAGGAATAACAACAGAGTTGTAAGTATCGAATGCGAAGTGGGCACCTGGAGCAGTCTCTTGTTTAACGCGTCCGTAGCCGAAGGTATTGATGCCCAAAAGGTCATCGTAGTCGGAGATGTAAGGAAATTCGATCACCTCGAGTTGGAAGAACTCATGTCGAAGCATCACAACCTTGCCCAGAGCCATTCGCCTTAAGGTATTCGATCTGGTCAAAGCGGTTGCCGACAGCCAACCAAGAGATCATGACCTGTTTGTGCAGATCATCTATAGGTACAGCTACGCTTATGTCGGCGGAGGTGCGGCGAACCTGCTCTACAGTCAGTTCGAATGGCACAATTGAAGGTTTTAACCTACCTTCGATAAGTAGGTTCGCAGTAACACTCGGTGGCATTCTAAAGGGTTCATCAAAGCGAATGGTAATGCCTCGCCTCAAGACTAAGCCATGTTTGGAATGCTTAACTTGACCTTCAACACCAAAGGTCACCTCGCCAGATATTATGAGCACCTCTCCAACCGCTTGGAGACATTTTTGGTTTATTTGCACTCCATGATGCTCTGACCAATGGCCGTTCCGAAACGAGAGGCTTTTAGCCGGCCTGAGCTTCAGAAACCACATTATGACTCCCCCCACAAACGATAACCGGTTGTCGTTGCGAGTTGCGGGTTCAAGGCTCGCCAAATGGCCCTCTGCTCCTCGCTAAGGCTGGCAAAACCAACTTCTGAGCCACTCGACAGATCGCTTGTCGGGCACTCCATCAGACCATGGACACTCCACAGCATCGCTGATCTAGAAAGGACAACTTCATAATAGCTAGTGGGGCCAAGATCGACGTGATAGCCCCCCAACGAGATCCCGAGATCTTCTGCGTGAATAAGCACTTCGGATTTACCAAAAAGGTATCGAAGCTCTGTGTTGTCGCGGATCAGAAGGCGTTGCAAACGATTGACGTAAACATGTCCGATTAATGGCCCGAAATCAGGTGAAGACAAGCTTACAATCCCTGTTTGCTCGCCTGACAGAACATGCCGTTCAATGTGCTGAATTTCTTGAAAACCATAAGGAAACGTCATAACTTCGTCCCCAGCGGTCAGATCACGAACATATGTTTGATCGTATCTCGTATAAACCGATACAGATCCAGACAATCCAAAGGACCGGTTCCCCACTCTATGTGAGGGCTGCTGTTTTGGAACGAAATCGGTATCATCATCTGGCGATGTATCTTGGATTTCGAGAAAGCTACGGTCCAATGTCGCTCTCCCGCAACTCTTCACCTCGGTTGAACGATACTTCCCAAGCTGAAAGATGTTCCAAGACATCTTGGAAAACCCAAGTCTCCGAGACTGCCCTTTTATTACTTCGAACTGAACTTGCTAAAGCGCACAAAGGTACCATGGCCTTCTGAGTGAAGTCTCGAGCAGTAAAGTTGACCGCACCCACGGAGCCGGTTTGGAATGACACGGGAATTGAGAAGGAGAAATCATCTCCAGATTCGACTATTCCAGGCTTTGCGTAGTTAGCAATTAACGCCTCATGTT
>CALFRH010000018.1 GCA_937919225.1 uncultured Parvularcula sp. | reverse complement strand
AGGGGACTATGGATATTCTTAGCTCTGTTCCGATTGTCGCTTTCTACGCAGCCGGTCACGCCCTCTTGCATTGCTTTCTGTCGCTCGACGCCGTTCGCGCGCGCATCAAGACGGATGCCCACCTTGGGGAGCCTGCATTTTCGAATGAATTCACTCTCCGGCGCGTACGAGCCCATGCCAATAACGTTGAGTATGTCCCCCTCACGCTCCTACTATTCTTGATATTTGAACTTAATCACGGGGCGCCGATTCTCTCTCATGCGTTTGGCGCCTTCTTCCTCACCGTGCGCATCATTCATAGCTTTGGGTTAAGGCACGGAACGCTGTCAAAGTACTATCGCTACACCGGCTTTTGGGGAACGATGTTCACGATGGTCAGCCTCACCCTCTTGAACGTTCTGCTGGCTTTAGGGGTCAATCTAACCGCAAGTGGCACTTAAAAGCTGCCTGGGCGATCCATTTTTCTTCATAAAAACAATAACTTACCCCCCACAATGGACTTACTCCCCCCAAGATCACTGCTCTTATTGATCACGGCGGTTCGACAGCGCGTATTGCCTTAACTCCCCAAATGCGATTGATTATCATTGATGATTGCGTATATGATAAGCATGCTTTACAGTTGCACTTGCGAATGTTCAGTGTCAAAAAAGACCGCTCTCACAGTATCCGTGAGGCAAAAATATCAGAGACACTTGCAAGCGCAGTCGTTTGCATAATTCGGAAACGCAACACAGCGCCCTAAAGAGCCGACGTTAAAACGAAAGAGCATCACATGGCTGAAACAAAAGGTGACGCGGATACGGTTTCAGATTTTATGGGCGGCAAAGTCGTCGCTCGCCTATTTCAACTTTTTGCTGAGCGCCCATGGCTTTTGGCTGCGGGTATTGTGTTGAGCATCATTGCAGGCCTTCTCGCCTTCGCGCCCCACGCTGCCATTTTCGCTCTGTACGGCCGACTAGCGCAAGGTAGTTTTACCCAGTTTTCTGCAACGTCCATCGCCATGGCGGGGTTCGCTTTATTGGCGCTCAGATGGTTTTTTACATGGGCGGCGATGTTTCTGGCGCACGTCCTTGCTTTCGACATTCAAAAGAAGCTTCGGCTACGGCTGGCAGACCGTATGCTCAAGGCGCCCATGCATCAATTGCTGGAGAGGTCTTCAGGCGATGTCCGCGCCACCGTCATAACGGACGTTGATAGCCTCGAGGACGGGCTCGCACACCTACTGCCGGACATTGTTGGGGCCTCCGTCAGCCTATTGACGGTCTTCGGTATTTTTGTGTTCATCGATTGGCGCCTCGCCTTGGCGGCTATCGCCTCAGTGATCGTTGGCTTTGTCTGCCTGGGTCTGCTGGCGGGCGGACAATCCAAAGGGATCAACAAATATTTTGCGCTGAAGGCTGAAACTGATGCGATGACAACAGAATATGTGAAGGCTTTGCCGGTCTTACGTATATTCAACGCGGGCGATGGCGCCATGAAACGCATCAATGACCTCATTGATCAGTTCAAAGACGTCGCCATGAAAGTTGCCGTTGACGCAACGACATCGCATACGGCATTTTTAGTCTTCCTGACATCAAATGTCCTACTCTTAGCGCCAATCGGTTATGCCTTGGTCCAATCAGGCGGCGTTACACCGCTCGAATTTGCATTTGTGCTGATTTTCTCGATCGGCTTTGGCGATGCTTGCTTAAGCTTTCTCAATGGCCTTGTTCAACGCTTCGGTACTCTCAGCGGGGTTGTTGGCCGCATTGATGATCTTATCGCCCTCAAACAATTACCTGAGCCCGTTGCCCCAAAAAAACCTACAGGCGTGGACATCACCTTTGACGATGTTTCCTTTAAATATAACGAGCAGCCGGTCTTAAAGGATGTGTCATTCACCATCTCCCCCGGCGAGCGCATTGCGCTTGTCGGCCCCTCCGGCAGCGGTAAAAGTACGATGGCGCGCCTCATTCCTCGTTTTATGGATGTTGACAAAGGCGCTATCAAAATTGGTGGTGTCGATGTCCGCCAGATTAAAAATGATGACCTAGGCGACGTTGTCTCCTTCGTGTTTCAAGAGGTGTTCCTCTTTTCAGAAACCATCCGACACAATATCGAAATCGGTCGTCCGGGGGCCACGCAGGAAGAAATCGAAGACGCCGCACGGCGGGCGCAGGCCCACAGCTTTATTTCCGAACTACCGGACGGCTACAACACCCGCCTAAGGGAGGGGGGGCAAGGCTTATCCCTGGGGCAGAAACAACGCCTCTCTATCGCACGCGCTATTTTAAAGAACGCACCCGTTTTAATTTTGGATGAGGCCACAGCCTACGCCGACCCAGAGAATGAGGCCCGCGTTCGGGCAGCCTTATCGGAGCTGTCCAAAGACAAAACCGTCCTTATGATCGCCCATCGTTTACGGTCCATCACTGACGTAGACCGTATTTTTGTGTTGGAGAACGGACATATCGTCCAAACTGGCCCGCACCAGGACCTTTCGACGCGCGAAGGGTTGTACCAACGCCTATGGCGTAGCCAACAAACCGAGGAGGCCGCGTAATGACTGTTCAAGCTCGCTCCTCATTTGACTCCACCCGTAAACTTTTATTCGCCGACAATCCTTCGGGCGTTCGCCGCTTTGCCTTCGGGTTGTTTCTAAGAACCCTAGAAACCTGCGCCGCAACGATGCCGGCAGTCATCGTCGTCATGACACTCTATTTCATCACCCATGAAGAACCGAGCGTCTTGCTGATTACGGCCATCTGTCTTGGGACGTTTGTCATTCGCTCCGCCCTTTTGGTCTGGTCTAATCGGCAATTTTATGATTTCGCCTACGACTTTGGCGCAAACACGCGCAAAGCGATTGTGCGTGGTCTGTTTAAAGGCTCGCTCGGGGCCGTTGAATCCCACGGTCAGGACGGCGTTGTCAGTCTCATGTCCGAATCTGCAACGAATGCGGAGGGGTTCGCTTCAGATCGCGCGGCGGACCTCGTTGCAACGTTGATTGGCATTGCCATCATTATTCTTGGAACGGTATATTTTGATTGGCGCCTCACCCTTGTTTTGATTTTTGTCCTAGGAACATCAACCATTCTGCTCCGCCGCACCCAGCGCATGGCAAAACAAATGTCCGCAGAGCGCAAAGAGAGAACCGGCGAGACTGCGATCGCTCTTGGCGAATTTATCGGCGGCATGGCCGTTTTGCGGATGTTTGGCGCGGTCGACGATGCCAAAAAATCTTTTGAGAAGAAGGTTGTCGCCCTTCATGATATGTGGCTGCGATATGAAAAAACGCTGACGCCGATGGGCCTATTCGCGGGTGCCATCATTGATCTAGCCCCGATTGCCGCTGTTATATTAGCAGCTGTGCTGTTTGAACGCGGTGCGATCACAGCGGATGTCGCAATCGGCTTTTCCGTGTTCGCCCTGGCCATTGGTGTTCCGTTGAAGCGGGCCATTATTCAATTCGCCACAGTTGAGTTCTTTTTCGATTATTTCGCAAACCTCGATAAGTTCATTACCTCCACCCTGCCCCTCAAGATAAGTGGAGCGTCCCCTGCGCAGACGAATGCAAAGAACGCAGTGTCGTTTGAGAACGTTTCATTCACGTACCCAGAGGATGGCGATAGTGATCGTGGGCCAGCTCTCCAAGATGTCAGCCTTTCCATTCCTAAGGGAAGCCTTACCGCCATTGTCGGCCCCAGCGGCTCAGGCAAGTCTACAGTCCTCAAACTCATGATGCGTCATTGGGATGCCAATGACGGCGATATTTTCTTAGACGGCAAGCCTATCAAGAACATGTCTGTCGAAGACATTGGCGCGCACGTTTCTGCGGTTTTCCAGGAGGTTTACCTCTTCCGCGACACTGTTCGTGCCAATCTCAAAATCGCAAACGCCAACGCCACTGACGCTGATATGCGAAAAGCGACGAACGATGCCCAAGCAACGAAGTTCATTGAGGCAATGCCTGAGGGCTTAGGTGCCGCGGTCGGCGAAGGGGGGCTTTCTCTCTCCGGTGGAGAACGTCAACGCCTATCTATTGCACGGGCGGCTCTGAAGACCACTCCATTGATGCTGCTTGACGAGCCGACCGCGTCCATCGACGGGGCGTCCGCGAAACTTATTATGGAAGCCCTCGCCAGCAAAAATACCGAAAAAACTGTTGTAATTGTTTCCCATGCGCTATTCACTATAAAGCATGCTGACAACATAATCGTCATGAAAAATGGGCGCATAGAAGAAACTGGGAAACATGAGGCGCTACTTAACGCAAACGGCTTGTACGCCCGTTTGTGGGCAGCAGAACAGAATGCAAAAGACTGGAAGGTCGCATAGACCTCTACGTCTTTTCATCAACCGCTTCCCCCTCAGGCCATTTTTGCAGTGTTCTAACCATTGGCGCCCTGAGGAGATTCAATGACAAATCAAAAAACGAATGCCGACTACATCATTGTAGGTGCAGGCTCAGCTGGCTGTGCCATTGCCGCCCGGCTTTCTGAGAAATCGAGCCTATCGGTTCTCCTGATCGAAGCTGGCCCTTCCGATAAATCTCTCCTTATCGCCAACCCCGTTGGCACCGCCCCAATGCTTCAAAATTCATGGTTCGGCTGGAAATATATGACAGCGAACGAGCCAGGCTATCAAAATCGATCGCTTGAATGCCCACGCGGCAAGGTGATGGGAGGAACCTCCTCCATCAATGGGATGGTTTATATCCGCGGCAACCGCGCGGACTATGAGGAATGGCGCGCCGCCGCAGGTGACGGCTGGGGCTATGAAGAACTCCTGCCCTATTTTCGAAAGTCAGAAAATTTCGACGGCCCACCCGACCAGTGGCACGGATCAATGGGGCCTTTACAAACCACAAGATGTAAACCCGTCGTCCCTTTAGACTCAACCTTCCTAAAGGCGTGTACTGAAGTTGGCTTACCGACAAATCCTGACTTTAATGGCGCCGATCAGATCGGCGCAGGATGGTACCAACAAACGATCACCCACAAGGGCGCAAAGCGCGCGAGTACCGCCCGCACCTTCCTCAAGGAGGCGGAAGGCCGATCGAACCTCACCATCCAAAAGGGATCGACGGTTCGCCGGATTATTTGGGAAGGCAAGCGCGCTGTCGGCGTTGAGGTGGAAGGCGCGTCAGGGGTGCAAACACTTCGTGCGAACAAGGAAGTTATTCTGGCCGCCGGCGCTATTGGTAGCCCGCACATCCTCCAGCATTCGGGGGTCGGTGACGGCGATCACTTGAAGTCCGTGGGTATTGACGTCGTGGTGGATAGTAAAGAGGTCGGTCTCAACCTTGTTGATCACCCTGACGTTAGCTTGTGGTATTCATGCAAACAGCCGGTGACGTTGAACGGCATCTTAAGCAACCCCGTTAAACTCATCGGTTCCTTCGCAAAGGCGCTCTTCACCGGTGAAGGTCCTTTGGCGGGCTTTATCTGCCGGACCGCGGCTTTTTTCTCAACCCGCGAGGGGGAAACCCTGCCCGATGTTCAGCTCAGCTTTGCCCCGCTTTACTTTTCAAGAGACGTGAGCGGCGTTCCCTCCGAGCACGGTTTCGGCATTAGCATCTGTTTGTTAAAACCGAAGAGCAGAGGCCACGTCAAAATCCTGTCGCAAGACCCAAATGACGCGCCGGAAATTTTGTTCAATTACTGTACAGACGATGATGACGTCGCTCGCCTGCGTGAAGGGATGAGGCGAACGCG
>CALFRH010000017.1 GCA_937919225.1 uncultured Parvularcula sp. | reverse complement strand
AGCACACAGATATCCTGAAATGACATAGAAACGATAGGTTTTAAGCCAAAATAGCGCCTCACCTTCACTTCCGTGAATTGGCGAACGATAGACGTTGGACTAGAATAGTGTCCCATAACAAAGCCTTGACGATCTGACATATCGTTATGGTCTAGGAATTTTGCTGTGAGCGATATTGTCGACAAACTAAAACGCCGTTTTCCCGATCAAACTTCGACAGCGCCTGCCCTGTTGGAACAACATGGCGTGGGAGAAACCTATCACCCAAGCTTCCCGCCAGATATTGTGTTTTTTCCAACCTCTACGGATGATATCGTAACTGCGGTTAAATTGTGCGCTGAAACGTCTACCCCGATAATACCCTTTGGAAGCGGAACCTCTCTGGAGGGCCAGATCTCAGCAGTGCATGGCGGCGTTTGCATTGATGTTCACAAAATGGACAATATTCTCTCTGTACGCCCTGAAGACCTTGACTGCACAGTACAGCCGGGCGTTCGGCGGCATCAGTTAAACGAATCCCTACGTGATACCGGCTTGTTCTTTCCAATCGACCCCGGTGCTGATGCATCCATCGGCGGCATGGCTTCGACGCGCGCCTCCGGCACAAATGCCGTCCGCTATGGCACGATGAAGGACGCTGTCGTTGGATTGACCATTGTAACAGCAACAGGTGAAGTGGTGAAAACCGCCCAGCGTGCCCGAAAAACATCAGCGGGATATGACTTGACCCGCCTTTTGGTGGGATCAGAAGGAACGTTGGGTATTATTACTGAGATTACTTTGCGCCTACACGGAATACCCGAGGCGATTGCTGGCGGGCGTTGCACGTTTGATGATCTATCGAGCGCTGTTGAAGCGGTGACACTGTGCATGCAATGCCAACTGCCGGTCGCACGTCTTGAACTTCTGGACGAGCTTCAGGTTACTGCGATCAATCAATACGCGAAATTGTCCTTGCCGGAAAAACCAACACTTTTCTTTGAGTTCCACGGCACACCTGACGCCGTAAGGGAAAGCGCGGAGCGCTTCCGTGACATTGTCGAAGATTGCAGCGGCAGGGAATTTATATCTGAAACGGATACCGACAAACGCAATGAGCTATGGAAAGCGCGACACGCGGCCTACTATGCAGGCAAATCGCTGATACCAGGATGCGTTGGTCTTGCGACCGATGTGTGCGTTCCGATTTCAAACCTAACCGAGTGCATTATCGAAACGAAGAAAGACATTGTTGACATGGGCCTTACAGCGCCCATTGTCGGTCACGTTGGGGACGGTAACTTTCACGTCCTATGCCTTTTTGAGGAAGACGATAGCGATGCCCTAAACCGAATAAAGACTTTCAATGAAAAGCTTGTGAAACGCGCCATTGCCCTCGACGGGACGTGCACGGGTGAGCATGGCATCGGTACTGGAAAAATGAAGTATCTAGAGATGGAAATAGGCGCAGCCATTCCGCTGATGCGACAGATCAAGTCTGCCCTCGATCCACAAGGCATCATGAACCCAGGCAAAATATTTTCGCCAATGGCAGAGGCCTAACGGCTCTTCATTACCCATACATTCTATACAAAAGAGAGACCCATTATGAAATATGTAGACGCCCTATTATTGTGCATATTGGCTATCGGCGTTGTTGCATGGTGGATACCCTATTCCTCCCCCTTGGCCTGGGTCTGCTTCGCGGCACCCCAGTGTCGACCGATATCCCTTACCTTTCTGGAAGCGCTTATGCAATTTTGGCGCTTCTGGCTGGCTCACTTTTGCATCTCTTCCCGATAACAAATCTCCCCGCCCCGTCTGGTCCTTTTATTGTCGGCATGCGCACATTTGAAATGACCGATGAAACGCGAAAGGGACTTTTTGGTGTAGGGGAAAATGACCCCAGGCGCCTTCTTGTTCGTGTTTGGTATCCAGCGGAGGGCACCGGCGGCGGCAAACCCGCCCCCTACTTTAATGCTTTGGAAGCGAAAAGCACAGCCCGAGGCTTGGGCGACCTTGCAGGGGTGGGCTTTCTTAATGTCTACCAACGACACGCTAAGACAAATTCATATGTAGATGCCCCTAATTTAGTAGAGGCCGAGTCACTGCCCACGATTCTTTTCAGCCATGGCGCATTTGGTCAATTGTGAGATTACACTGTCCTCATGGAGGAGTTGGCGAGCCATGGCTATGCCGTGTACAGCATTCAACATACCGGCGAGTCTGCTGCAACGGCCTTTCCCAACGGGGATATTATTCCATGGGACCCGAGCATTAAGACGGTGATGAAGACATCACGGGAAGCCAATGGTGACTATAAGGACGCGATCGCGAAGGGCATCGGAGCAACGGCTCTAGACGAGCGCTTATTGGGACAAGTTGATTGGATCTCAAGACGTCAAAATGATGGTGAGAGAATGATCTCTAGTGAAAAGGTTTGGGTACAAGACCGCCTCTTCATCCACGATACACTGCAAAATGGAGACGTCCCGGAGAGTGTTTTAGACATTGTCGCAAAAAGCAACTTTGAGCGTACCGGTCAAATCGGCATGTCGTTCGGCGGCATGGCTACAGGAACCGTATGCGCCTTTGATGAACGATGTGTGGCCGGCGTTAACCTAGACGGATCAGTGCTTCACGCCTCCGTGTTTGCTCATGAACTGCCACAGCCGTTTATGGTTTTTTACTCCGATCACGATTTTTATTACAATGCGAGCTTGTGCAAGAAATTTTTGTTGGTTGGGCTTAAAGAAGATCATTGGCTATATGACTTTTCCTACGAAGGTTTTGAAACAGCAGGGCAGCGGTCAGATATACACCGCATAGAACTCTCTCAGGTTGCCCATGCTGGATTAACAGATTCATCCCTATTTATGCGGCGCCCGCTCCGTAACTCTAGTCTTGGATCAGCCCCCACGGAGGTTATTCTAGGCGCGCAAAATGACTTTGTTCGTGATTTCTTTGATACCTACCTGCGCGGCCTTGAGACAGAGTTCCCTCACGCACCACTAGAAGAATACTCAGGTTACACAGAACGTCGTGACACCTCTCATATTAGGGACTGGTGGCAATCAACGCCCGAAGACGAACGGGCAGCACTACGCGATCAACTCTCCACGCTAATGCCCTAAACCGT
>CALFRH010000016.1 GCA_937919225.1 uncultured Parvularcula sp. | reverse complement strand
ATTGGATAATTCCATTCTCGTCCACTGTGCATGCATGGAAGATTGACAGCAAGACTCACGAAAGGACGAGTAGACAGTACGACGGCTATCGGGGGACAAAATGACCGCAGAAACGATCGCATTTATGTTTGTTCTGGCGCAAATCGCCGGGATTTACATCGGCTTTGGGGCATTGATTAGCGCGTCCAAAAGCTCGGAGGCGACTAAACAAGAAGCACAAACCTTGGCGACGATTGTGTACATCGGAATAATGGTGGTTGTCGGAGCCCTCCTACCGTTGTTGCTAGATAGATACGGTCTCAACATCGACTGGTCACTTCGTATTGGAGCGATTGTGCTTCTTGCAATGGCCTGGGTGGGTATATTTGCGATGTGGTCTAACGCCCTGGAGGCGATTAAAGCGACACCCGGCCTGACCGCTTTTTTCTGGGTTCAGGAAGCGGCAATCCAATTTCCATTGATATTGATTCTTGCGGGGGCGTTCAGTCCACACGCCGAAGCCCTCTATTTGACGGCATTGGTTGTTGCAGCGTTTGAGGCAGCTCAGTTACTTGTGGGATTGGTCTTCGCGGCTCCAAAAGCCTCTAACGAATAGATCATTTCTCGCCGACCTCTCGACTGTCCTGAGCGACCTTTTGGGGGCGAAATTAAGCCATTCAACTTTTAGGGGTCGCGCGAACTCGCAACTGTCGATAAGTTGGACAGACATCATATTTGCCTACATTCAAGCGAGACTGTAATTGCCGATGAAGTCCAGTGTTTTATCTATTTTTGCGTGTATCGGACTGGCCTTCACTTATGTGCCGGTGATGTCTGCGCAAGAGCGCATTGACGCGATCAGCCAACAAGCGCTTGCCGGGAACTGGTCGGGAGAAATCGACTGGGCGGTTGATCAAACTAAAAAACAGGTGGCGGTCTCTAGCGAGGTCACGACGAACGGAAAACTGGATATCGTCTTCTCGTTCGAGACGTGCTCAATCACCGGCAGCGAAACTCAACGTTATGCCAACGGAACGACGGCGTTCAATGCGACGCAAGACAGTTGCGGGACGAACGCCACCGTGATGACTTTAGTGCCGCTATCCTCCTCGAAACTCGGCATGATGATCATGTCAGACATCAATTTGGTCGGCACGGGCACGCTCAGCTCCGAAACGACTGAGCTGGTTCTTCCAAAGCAAGAGCCCGTTGATCCGATTTACGATGTCCGTCGGAGTGCCGCTCTGCCAGCCTCTCTCGACGCATACTATCTGATTACGCATTCTGGAGCTGTCCACCAGATCAAACAAGATGAGAAACAGGTCCAATTGATCATTGTCGCGCGCGATCAATGGATGGAAGATGAAGGGTCTGCGGTTGGAGATGTGTATGCGCGTGGTCAGTATCACAGTTTAACCGGCCTATTATGGCTCGAGCACAAAGTCGTCATTCTTCCAGATGTGCGGGCCGCCTATAGCCATTGCGGCATGATGTTTGGGTATCGAAACCGCTTCCGTCTTGACCCGGTCGATGCGCGCGAAGACGTACCGCTCGCGACGCGAATTTACACCAATCGACCGATCGATAATCAGTATTGCGCGATTCCAAGAACCAGTCGCACGTCGTGCCGCGTGGTGGCCTGTGACGAACACCGTCCTTTTGGCGGCAAGGATGAGATTATTCTCAAAGACCGCGAGGTTGCGCTCGCGCTGGGCGAAAGGTCAAAGCGCGATTATGTGCCTGAGCAAACATTTGCCGAGGCCTATCAGGACGTGCGAAATAATCCTGGAAGAACGCGAACGATACGCGAAAGCTCGCCGGGATACTTTGAGCGCGGCGGCGCATGTGGCTCCCTTACCTGCGAGGAAGAAGACACGTTAAACTTCATCCTTCAGGAATATTGGTAGATTTTCGACGAAGTTTCAGGACGGTCCTATGAGATCGGCAAGCGTCCGTTTCAGGGCGACTTAGGTCGTTGAGCTTACGTCTTCTTTTGATGCTGTGGACGGCGTGCCCCACCCAGCTCCGCGGAGCTGGTAATGTGAAGGTATCCACACCGCCAACATTAGGAGCACGCCTATGGATAAGAGTATCACAGTTATCGGCTTAGATTTAGCCAAGTCGGTTTTTCAAGTTCACGGGATCAACGCGGAGGGTGAGGTTATCGTCCGCCGCAAACTCAGCCGCTCGCGAGTCCTCGCCTATTTCAATCAATTGGAGCCTTGCCTGGTTGGCATGGAAGCCTGCGCAACAGCGCATTATTGGGGGCGTGAGCTGAGGGCACTTGGACATGATGTGAAGCTAATGCCCCCGCAATTCGTGAAGCCGTATCTGAAGAGCCAAAAGAACGACATGCGCGATGCAGAAGCGATCTGCGAAGCGGTCACCC
>CALFRH010000015.1 GCA_937919225.1 uncultured Parvularcula sp. | reverse complement strand
CGTATGCTGTCAGGCCGTCGCCTCGATATTCTGGACCCCTCTCCGCTCGACATTGAGATTGAGGATATTGCCCACGGCCTGGCCCGGGTTGCCCGTTGGAACGGACAGACGACCGGGCCCTTGCCCTTTAACGTTGCACAGCACTCGGTTATTGTTGTTGACCTCTGTCTACAGATGAAACCTGACTGGCCGGCGAAGTGGCAACTCGCCGCCCTTCTCCATGATGCGCCAGAATATGTTATTGGCGACATGATCAGTCCCTTCAAAGCCGCCCTTGGTCAGCAATACCGGAATATGGAGCACGGCCTTCAGCGGGCCATCCATATGCGCTTTGGCTTACCGCCCGAGCTGCCCGAAGCCGTGGAGAAGGTGATCAAACGGGCGGACCGCGCCTGCGCCTTTTTCGAAGCGACCCAAATCGCTGGGTTTGACGTGAGCGAGGCAGAGAAGTTTTTTCCGGTCCCCGCCCAAATTGTGCCGTTCGAGATCACGGCCCTCACCAGTGAAGCCTCTCAAGCGCTTTATATGGAGCGGTTTGAGAGGTTGGTGGGGGAATAATCGACTACCTTCCTCGCCCTCAGGAAGAGGTCGTCTCGAAGGGCGGGGAAGTCATGAGAGCGCTTCGCTTGCCCCCCCACCCTCACCCCGCCATAAGGATCCTATGGCTGAACACCGTCTCGTCATTGGGCTGAACGCCGTCCTCGCCGCCATTGAGGGAGAGACGCCATACGTTCTGTGCGTTGAGCGCCCTGACGGATGGGGCCTGCCTTTCGGGTCCTTTGACCCAGGGCAGCACCGGACATTTGAATTGGGCCTTCGAGACTTCGTGGCCAATCAGGCGGCGATCCCGCTGGGCTATGTGGAGCAGCTCTACACATTCGGCGACCTAGGCCGCGAAGCCCCCCGCGCCCAGATGCGGGATACAGGTGACTCTGATCGCATTGTGTCGGTCGGCTATCTTGCCCTCTCGCCTGCGATCGCCATGGCAACCCTAGAACGGACGGCATGGCATAGTTGGTATGACTATTTTCCGTGGGAGGATTGGCGCGATGGCGCACCGACCTGCCTACCCGCTCTGCTCACGCATCTGGACACCTGGGCCACTACCGAAGGCCAGCAGGCGCGCCTTCGTACAGCCTTCGGCATTGGCGGGATCGCTTGGGAGGAAGAACGGGCTCTTGATCGCTATGAGCTGCTTTACGAGGCGGGCCTTGTTCAGGAAGCGCATAGAGATCGGCCAGGCGAACATCCGTCCCCACCGTTAGCCAACACGGGACGAGCGATGATCTCCGATCACCGCCGGATCCTCGCCACCGCGATTGCGCGCCTACGCGGAAAGCTTCGTTATCGACCTATTGTTTTTGAGATGATCCCAGAATTGTTCACTCTTACACGGCTGCAAACGGCGGTAGAGGCTGTTCTGGGTTTCTCTGTGCACAAACAGAATTTTCGCCGCAGCCTTGAGACCGCTCATTTGGTAGAAAAGACTGAAAGCAGCGCCGCCGCCACAGGCGGACGGCCAGCCGCGATGTACAGAGCCAGCCTCTTAGCGCGTGAAAAGCACGCGCCAGGCCTCACTCTGCCCCGACGACGGGATTAGCGGATAGTGCCATCCGCTTGCACCGTTGTCCTAATTCTGAAGAAGGCTACTCGGGAAGAACTCTAGTCTAAAAAGCTAATCCACCGGGTAGGTGAAGTGATTCAATTTTATTGCCCTTAGCCAGTGGGCCTGCCAACAGGCTGTATTGGAAAGCATACTGATACTGAACATACGCCTCTAATGCGAAGCGCATTTTACCACTCGCTATACGCCTACTTATTGCGCTGGTAATTATGGCGCACATCCATTGAATCGAAAATCGACATCGCTACTATACGCTACGGCTACTTGAGGAGAGAGGTATGATTAGAATCTTTGTAACGTGTATTCTGACTTTAGGTGTCGCACTCTCATCGGCACAAGCTGCTGGATGGACATCAACCGGTCCCAACTATCTCCAGATATCCCTGATATCTGTTGAAGTGAACGGCAGGGTCACCGTTATCTTCGACACTCCCCATGCCAACCCAGATTCATGCGGTTCAGCAGACAGAATTACAATTCTACCGCCTGACGCACAATCACCAGCTATTACAGATCCTTTGGTCATGTTGACCCAGCCCCGTAAAATCCGGCCATAAATTTGCAGAGTCCATCGAAGTTAAAG
>CALFRH010000014.1 GCA_937919225.1 uncultured Parvularcula sp. | reverse complement strand
CCCGATTCTCAACCCCCGCAGCGTTCGCGAGCAGGAAGGACGATTCTAGAAGGAATTACTTGTACTTAAATATCCCAAGCAGCACTAGGTTGAGCGTCACCGTCAATGCCAGCCAACCAGCCCATCGCGCCTGCGCAATTTTCTTTCTAACTTCAGACAAGGAAACCAGCGCATAGCTAACAACAATTGCACCGTAGAGCAGCGGCAAAAACCGCCAGTCCCAACTTGCATAAAACACAATCGAGCCAAGCAGCATCACGATCAGTCGCCCAGTCCTATTGGGGATTATCCAGTAAAGCAGAACGCAGCCCAAAAGCAGCGCGATGTAGTCTTGGGAATTGAAGATCATTAATGCAGTCTAACGTTTAGAGATGGCTGGATTTACAGCCTTAATGGTCAATTGCCAGCGAACCTCCCTAGCTCGCAATTTTTCTGGCAATGATGATTTGACGAAAGTTCTTGTTCTCAATGCTGCCAAACATGTGCGGCTCATAAACTTTCAGAACGTGGCTGAAGCCTACATTCTTAAGTGCCTTGATCAAGCTTTCATTGTTCGCCCAGAATGAAAAAGTATTGTCCAAAGAGGCTCGCACCTGAGCGATTTTCTCTTCCTCAGTGGCTCCATCTTTGTGCTCACGGAACAAGTGACCTTTGTATCCGCTTTCTGTTTTGACGGGCCCCTTTAGCTTGAAATCTTCGGCAACCTTGTCACTGCTGACATGCGTGTAGAGCAAGAGCATGTCAGTGGTCAGGTCCCCCAGGGATTGAATAAATCCTTCAAAGTCCTCCTGCCCCAGATGGTGGAGAATTCCAAAACACACAGTGATATCGAATTGACCAATTGCATCAGGCTTCATTGCTCGAACATCACCGAGCTGCACCGACATATTATCCAGTTCAAGCGCGCGAGCAATCATATTGGCGCGTTCGACGTAAAGGCTTCGTCCTTCAATGCCGATCACTTCACTTGCGCCGGCCTGGGCAAACTGAACAGAATGCCCGCCTTCACCGCACGCAATGTCCAGGACGCGCTTGCCGGATATGGTATTCCCAGCGGAAAAATTGTTCGCGAGCTGCACACAGATTTCACCCAGCTCTTTAAGGCCCTTAGCTTTCTTAAAGAACTTCTCGTTCACTTTTTCGGAGATGGTGGGAACGCCAGAAACTTCAAAATGATGCGTCCATGGCACGTCAGGTGAGAGATTGTTTAGCTCACCCTCAAAAGCATGTGCAGAAATCACTTACCAATCTCCCTGGCTATTTTTACCGCCCCCAATACGCGGTCTCACAAGGTCGCGAGTAACAAGAATAGTTTCTGTGAGCAAGCTTTATGGCAGAAGGCCTGTACCGGCACGGTTCGCGGACTTTTCGGGCAAGGTGGATTGTCCGTTGGAGACATAAAAAAACTTTGCTAACCCCGGATCAGGATGCAGATCGAATGCCTGATCGCGCAGGAAAATTCTGGATAAATGCATGAGTGCTGAAATCGTAATCTATGTGGGGACAGACCGATCGCAGCTGCTCGCTTGCCGCGTGCTGGAATATTCAATCCGAAAGCATACATCATCAGACGTGCGGTTCACATCACTCGCAGATATGAAGCTGCCCGAACCCAAGGATAACAGAAACAAGGCTCGGACAGGGTTTTCATTCGCCCGGTTTGCAATCCCCGCGCTTTCAGACTTTCAAGGGCGGGCGATCTATCTGGATGCCGACATGCTTGTTTTTAAGGACGTCGAGGACCTTTGGAACACCCCGCTCGGTGAAGCCAGTCTCGCATGTCAGGAAGAATTACCTGAACACGTGGCAGAAACAGCCCCCCGTGCCGGTGAGAAACGAAAGAAGCAATGCTCGGTAATGGTTCTCGATTGCGAGAAACTCAACTGGGATGCAGACAACATAATCTCCGGGCTGGGAAAGCAATACTCGTACGAAGAACTAATGAGCGATCTTTGCATTCTAACGGATGCAGAAATATCGCTGAATGTCCCAACGCATTGGAACAGCCTGGAATACTATGACGAAGCGACGAGCCTCATTCACTATACCGACATGATGACACAGCCCTGGGTTGAACCCGGCAACAAGAATGGCTGGCTCTGGGTTGATGCCTTGCGACAAATGCTAAGTGACGGACTTATTGAGCTCGCGGCAGTAAAGCTTGAGATCGCAGAGAAATATGTCAGACCTTCGCTAATGAAAGAGCTTCAGAGCTTCAAGTCTGGCCCGTTGAACGATCGCCAGATTGCGGAATTGCGCACGATAGATGCAAACGCAGGTTTCGCAGCACACGCAGCATTGCGTGAAACCCCCAATCTGATGACACGAGTAAAAAACCGACTAGTACACATAATCACAGGCTGATCTTGGCTCGAGGCTTGTCAGCACCCAATTCTGTGGGTAACGACCCGCTCCTATCCTCAGTCAATTTAATTAGAACAGGCTGTCCTGACTATGCTTAATAGGATTTTCATTACCGGCGGTGCGGGTTTTATTGGGTCAAGGCTAGCGAGAGCTCTGTCACCCTCTGTCGAGCAAATCACTGTATTTGACAACCTTCATACACAGGTGCACGGCGAGCACGCAAGCAGCCCGGATTTTCCGGAAAATGTCGAGTTTATTCTGGGTGATGTCGCTGATGGCGCACACCTGAATGCGTCAGTGATGAAAGCGGATCCCGATACGATTTTTCATCTCGCAGCTGAAACCGGAACCGGCCAAAGCTATGACGAACCCGCTCGCTATAATAGTGTCAATGTCATGGGGACGGCACATGTTATTGAGGCTGTACGTTCCCTGTCTCGTCAAGACAAACCAAGGCGCATTGTCCTGGCTGGGTCACGTGCCGTTTATGGAGAAGGTGAGTACCTTAAGGACGATAAATCGGTAAATGTAGGTCCGGTTCGGTCCGCCGCTAATCTTTCAGCAGGCGTGTATGCGCCTGTTTTGTCGGATGGGCAAAAATTGCGGCCTTGTCCGACTCCGGAATGGCTGTCTCCTGAACCTGCATCCGTCTACGCCTCAACCAAGCTGATGCAGGAATACTTGCTCACCCAATGCGCGGCTGAAGGAGATTATGAGCCAGCCCTCCTGCGTTTTCAGAATGTATATGGGCCGGGTCAGAGCCTGAAAAATCCCTATACGGGAGTGCTGTCTATTTTTTCTAGTCAAATTCTAGCCGGCCAAACGCTGAACATTTATGAGGATGGTAACATCGTTAGAGACTTTGTTTATGTCGATGATGTTGTTAGCGCTCTTATCGCAGCCGGTAGATCGCAAAAAGCCTATCCGGATCCGATCAATATTGGCAGCGGATACCCTGCAACCATTCTAGAAGCGGCCAAAATTCTGCTAAACGCACTCGGTGCCAAAGATGACGGCTTTGAGATCACCGGCCAATTTCGTCCGGGAGATATTCGGCATGCCGTGGCTGATATCGACCGGGCTAGAACACTCCTGAACTGGGCCCCTGAAGTCTCTCTTGAGACCGGGTTGACCGAACTCGCGACGTGGGCCCGCCAATCCTACGAAGCAAAGGGATACGTTTAATGCCAGATGAAATGATCTGGTTGGTATCCTATCCTAAATCCGGGAATACCTGGTTTAGATTTGTTATTTTCTATCTCTTTCATGGTCGACTTCCTAGCTCCTCAAGCGAACTGGATATCGGCTTCAATAGTAAATTGCCTGTCCGTACAGCCGACTGGGCCAAAAAAAGCCACGCTCAATTCGACCCCTTGAAGCCACACTTGCAACCGACGGATCGAATTATTTACGTCTATCGACACCCTTTGGATGTCCTGCAGTCAGCTCTGAATTATGCACTCCTGAATGATGAGATCAGCGATGGTGCAGATGACAGACAGAAATGGATCAACCGCTATATCGAAAATTCAGGCCATGGGGACTGGCTGGGTGCTCCCTATGATGCCGGGACTTGGCCAGAGAACATAACCAGTTGGATGTCCCAGGAGGAGTTCCGGACTTTTTTGGTCTCATATGAAGAAACCAAGCAGCATCCAACCGCGACAATTGCCGCTCTAGCGAAGTTCCTCAATTTGGATGTGGGTGCACGAACGATACAAGACTGCGCCATCGAAACGTCTTTTGAATCATTGCGGTCTTTCGAAACAAAAGAGTTGGATTTAGCCGCGGAACTTGGAAAGCCACAGGGACGGTTTTCTCAAAGCAATCGTTTGGTCAATTATGAAAAGGGTATCCGGTTCTTCAATCAGGGCAAGACTGGAAGTTATCGCGAGCAAATTCACGCTGATGATATTGCGCGCGCCTGGACGAAGCTTGGCCCTGTCGCGACTAAACTTGGTTATACAATTGATGACTAAAAGCGTTAAGCCGTTCCCATTGTTGGTCGCTCATTCATAACCGAGACATGCTCAGTGGGTACAAAGTGCTGCGGGAAAATCGCCCGCAGGGCGCACAAAACAGGGTCAGTATCCTGTAACGTGATTGCCTTGAGAAACTCGCGTGCTCGTCTTTCCTCTTCCTTAGCATGTCCGCTGATATAGCCCTGAATTTGTTCAATTTCCGTCAGAAGTTGCAAAGGCAAATAATCCTCAAAATCGGATTCGTTCGGAACAATGACCGCCACTGGAACCGCGACCTGGGCAGCGTCAACAGCGACGGTCGAGGGTGTTGTCAGGATTTTCTCGAAATGAGGGAGCAATTCCGCGCCTGTGATAAAACGCCCAGCACTTCTGGTCGGATTAAAGAAATTCAGGTTCTCCGGAACCTCAAGCGTATTGGCATGCTTAATCGTCCACAAACCCGCCGGGTGCGGAACAACGAGAAAATCAAGATCGGAATTGTTTTCCGCAAGCGCCAGAATATTTTGGACAAAAGCCTCCCGAAACTCATTGGAATACTGTTTCCAATGGAGGTTCTCAAATATCCCGATAGTAGGGCGGACATAGAGAATCTCATCGGTATTATCGGAACGCGTGTGATTGTAGATACGCCCTGTCGCC
>CALFRH010000013.1 GCA_937919225.1 uncultured Parvularcula sp. | reverse complement strand
CCCGCACTCGCGACAAAGCAAATAGTGTTTGGCCTTGGTGATCGGAAAGAGGCTGATCAGGCTCACCGTGAGGGTGAGCCATGGGCTTCTTGGCCGGTACAGCGCGTTCGCCCCGCAATTGGCGCAGGGTCCGAAGGCACTTTTTTGATCCTGGGTGTTGTTTAAGAGAGCCTTTGCTCTGGCATAGTCTTCTTCAGCCACCAGGAGGCGATAGCCGCCCACCCCAAATGATAAGTTGGGCTGCACCCCCAAATGCCCCTCCTCGGGGAGGGTGACCTCGATATTGTTGGCCCGCAAAAATCCTGCTGCCACCTGGGCTTCGACGCCATCAAGGAAGCGCGCGAGTTCTTTCATCGAAACGGCTTCTCTCCCTCAGGATTGCCCATTCTTTTTGAACGGTGTGAAGGCAGAAAGATAGTCGATGGCGTCCACAACCTCGTTTTCTTCAGCGTCGAGGTAGCGGGCGACCGCCTCGCTAAAGGACGAGTTCGCCAGCCAATGGCCGGAGTAAATGGGTGTTGGCGAGTACCCGCGCGCAATTTTGTGTTCGCCCTGGGCGCCGGCTTCCACGCGGGTGAGGCCATGGGCGAGGGCGAAATCCACCGCCTGATAGTAGCAGACCTCAAAGTGGAGGAAGGGCACATACTCCGTACAGCCCCAATAGCGTCCATAAAGCGCATCGCCGCCAATGACATTCATGGCGCCGGCAATCGTCTTGCCGTTACGCTTGGCCATGATGAACAAAAGCTTATCCGCCATGGTCTCGGTGATCATCGAGAAGAAGGGACGGGTGAGGTACGGCTGGCCCCATTTGCGGGCGCCGGTGTCTTGGTAAAAGACCCAAAACTGGTCAAGCACCGCTTCGGTAATATCGCTGCCCGTCAGCCATTCGATCTCTACGCCCGCGGCGGGAATGGCCTCCCGCTCTTTGCGTAACCCCTTCCGCTTGCGGGAGGAGAGGGCATCCAAGAACCCTTGCCAATCGCCATAGCCCTTATCTTCGAAATGGAACTGCTGCCCTGTACGGATGAGATAGCCCGCCTTTTTCAGTAGCTCTTTTTGGACGGGGTCGGGAAAGTTGACGTGGAGGGACGATAGGCCGGTTTTTGCCGCCCATTGGATGGCGGCTTCTGCCAGTAGCTGCCGGGTGGCATCATCCTTGGCCAGCAATCGGGGGCCCGTTGCCGGGGTAAAGGGCACGGCGGACATGAGTTTGGGGTAATATCGCCCGCCGGCCCGCTCATAGGCGTCGGCCCAGGCATGGTCGAAGATGTACTCCCCCTGGCTATGCCCCTTCGCATAGAGGGGCATGGCGCCCACGATCTCCCCGTCCTTTGACAGGGTGAGGTGATGGGGGCCCCAGCCGGTATTGGGCGCAACGGAGCCGGATCGCTCTAACGCCTCCAGAAAATCATAGGCCACAAAGGGATGGTCGGTGGTGCCCGCTAGGCTGTCCCAAACGGTGCGGCCAATATCGGCGATGCGTTGGTGCGCTTCGACGTCAAAGCCAGTCTCGGTTTGTGGATCAGTTCCATCGGGCATAGGTATTCCTACACCCAACTTAGGCACCATCGCGAGGTGCAAAAGGGCGCGGGCTCAAAACACTTGCCCCCAAAAGAACCCCGCCTATGGTGCGCGCTCATTAAAGAGGACGACCATGCACGATATTCGCGCCATAAAAGAGAACCCCGAGGCCTTCGACACCGCCATGGATCGGCGTTCCGCGTCCTATCGTGCGGCGGATCTTATCGCGCTTGATGAGGCGCGGGTCGCCAACACCGTGGCGATGAATGACGCCCAGGCGGCGCAAAAGGCGGCCTCGAAGAAGATCGGCGCGGCCAAGGCCTCCGGCGATGAGGCTGCTGCCGCGGCGGTGATGGCCGAGGTGGCCGAGTTGAAAGTGCAGGTTCAAGCGCTGGAGGCGAAGGATCGCGAGCTCACCGAGGGGCTGCGCGAGGCGCTGCTGCCCATCCCCAACCGGTTGGCCGATGATGTGCCCGATGGCGATGATGAGGACGACAATGTCGAGCTGCGCCGGTGGGGCACCCCGGCGGCGATTGAGGCGCCTAAGGATCATGTGGATGTGGGCGAGGGCCTTGGCCTTCTTGATTTTGAAACCGCCGCCAAATTGTCCGGCGCCCGCTTTGTGATTTTGAAGGGCGACTTGGCAAAGCTTGAACGGGCGATCGCGCAGTTCATGTTGACCCTCCATACGGAGGAATTTGGCTATCAGGAGATGTCGCCGCCGGTGCTGGTTCATCCCCATGCCCTGGTGGGAACCAACCAGCTGCCGAAGTTCGAGGATGATCAGTTCAAGACCACCAGCGGGCATTACCTCTCTCCCACTGCTGAGGTGACCCTCACCAACACGGTGCGGGAGTCCATTCAGTCCGAGGATGCTTTACCCTTGCGCCTCACCGCCTGGACCCAGTGCTTCCGAGCGGAGGCCGGGTCGGCGGGGCGCGATACCCGCGGGATGATCCGCATGCACCAATTCCCGAAAGTAGAGCTGGTGTCGATCACTCTGCCCGAACAGTCGGCTGAGGAGCATGAGCGCATGACCGAATGCGCTGAGGAGGTCCTCAAACGCCTGGAACTGCCGTTCCGGACCATGGTGCTGTGCGCCGGTGATGTCGGTTTTGGCGCGCACAAGACCTATGACCTTGAGGTTTGGCTACCGGGCCAAGACACCTATCGCGAGATCTCGTCCTGCTCGACCTGCGGTGACTTTCAGGCACGGCGGATGGATGCCCGCTTCCGGCGGGAGGGGCAGAAAAAGCCCGAATTCGTCCATACGCTGATTGGATCGGGCCTAGCGGTGGGCCGCACGCTGGTCGCCATCTTGGAGAATTACCAGAACCCCGACGGGTCGGTGGCAGTGCCCGCCGTGCTCCAACCCTTTATGGGCAAAGACAGAATTGAGAGCGTCGCATGAGGATTTTATGCTCCAACGATGACGGCATCCACTCAACGGGGCTGACAGCACTTGAGGAAATTGCGCGGGAGTTGACCGACGATGTCTGGACGGTTGCGCCGGAGGCGGATCAGTCGGGCATGTCCCGCTCTATCACCCTGACCCGGCCCTTGCGGGTGCGGAAAGTGGCGCCCCAGCGCTATACCGTGGACGGTACACCGACAGACTGCGCGCAGTTGGGGGTGAGCCACCTGTTGAAGGATAAGGTGCCGGACCTCATCCTTTCGGGGGTCAATAATGGGCAGAACGTGGCCGAAGACGTCACCATGTCCGGTACGATTGCGGTGGCGTTCCAGGGGATGACCCTGGGCATTCCCTCCATCGCCCTCAGCCAATCGCGCAGTGATCGGACGAACCCGAAATGGCAGACCGCGAAGCAGTTCGCGCCTGGGATTATTCGTAAGCTTTTGGATGCTGGTTGGCCATCGGACGTGGTCCTCAACATTAACTTCCCCGACCGTGAGCCCGATGATGTCACAGGGACTGTGGTGGTGGAGCAGGGACGCCGCGAGCATATCGAGATCTTCGCCGAGGAACGCACGGACTTGCGTCAACGGCGTTACTATTGGTTTGGGTTCAACGGAAAGCCGTCGGTCCCGCCGGAGGGGACGGACCTGCGTGCGCTTCACGATGGTAAGATCGCTATCACGCCGCTGCATCTCAGTTTGACGCATACGGATGCTCAAACGGCGTTGGGGAGTGTTTTTGAGGGGTAGGACGCGTCCGTTGATCGTTGTTTCTACATCCTTCCCCCCATCGACCCCGCGCCCCATTCTACGAATTTGAGGCGCGGGCCCACTTCCCCCGAAACGGGGGAAGAAACCTCAGCGGCACCGTTAGGTCTTTCGCCTCAGCGTCGCGCTTACGATAGCGCAAACCCGCAACGGCTATCCTACCAACCCCTCCACATGGGCTGCCAGGCCAATCTTCATTGAAGACGTTACTTCCAACCGTCGATCCTCGTACGCATTTTCGTCAGGGTGATGTTCTTGCCACGCGGCAATAGCAGCATCCCGTTCACGGATAAGCTGTTCAATCTGAGGGCGGAATAGCGTCACCATATTGGTGAGCCAAAGGTTGAGTGGCCATGAGGGCACGGTGGTGTCCATCTCAAACCGGGGCAGGAGCGCAATCACATCATCCGCGGTGAACCATGTCTCACCCGTGACCCATCGGTTGACGGTGAACAGCTTTATCGGCGCGCCCGCTGCGTTCATCCCAATACCGATCAGGTGGGTATTGATGTCTTGCGGATCATCGATTGGTTCAGCGTCGGGCAGGGGAGCAGGGCTTATCTCTAACGGCATGCCGGGCCCGCGGAGAAAGAGGTGGAAATGCCCATGCTCATCATCATGGGGCCCCGTTCCCTCTTCGGATTTGGGGTGCGCGTGGTAGTAATATTGGCTGTGGCTGTCCCCATCATAGGCGTCTTCGGGGGGCAGATGCTCCCACTCCATAAACTCCGGCGCCGTACGGAGCACCTCGGCCACGAGGTTTGAGCCAGACTTTTGCAGTACCCGCATGGTCTCGGAAACCATCAGCGCGGCTTGGCCTATATTGGCGAGTGGGTCCGGGGGAGGGGGCATGGCGTTTCCTATCCTCTAGATGACGGGCCCGGCAATGGCCGTTCACAAATAGAACTGTCATCCCGGTTTCCGCCGGAGGCGGAAGACCAGGATCCACAAGCTTGGGCGTTAAGAGCGATGCGAATCCCCGGCATCAACACAGTATGGATCCCGGTCTTGCGCACCCGCGCAAACCGGGATGACATAGCGGTGTGAAGACAAAATATGGCTTAGTAAGCCGCGCAGGGGTTAGAACTCCACCGCTTTTTCTTGGAAGCGCATGGGTTTTTTGCGGCGCATGGATTCTTCGCTGCACAGGGGTTTTTGGCCGCGCAGGGGTTAGAAGCACACGGATTTGACGCGCAAGGATTGGAGGCACAGGGATTCGCGGCGCACGGGTTGCCAGCACAGGGGTTTTTCCCCGCGCAAGGGTTGGCGTAAG
>CALFRH010000012.1 GCA_937919225.1 uncultured Parvularcula sp. | reverse complement strand
GGTCTGTCCCTTTGGTGCCGTTCATTTTTACAGTCCGACCAAATTCAGTGAAAATCAGGACAGTGGTATCTTTCCAAGCTCGACCGAGGTTCTCCTTGGCAGCCTTTAGACCCTTATCGAGACCGATATAAAAGCTTGGGAAACGACCGGGCCAATAGCCATTCTCCTCCGTAGGCGTTGCCCGAAGGTTCTGATCGGCGTGGCTATCCCAATTCCCATAATCGATCGTCGCTATACGTGGGCCATCTTTCGCGGCCAGGAAAACACCAGCCATTGACGCCAACTCAGCGAACTGTTTCCCAGCGGCGCCTGCATCAACGCCGTCAACGCCGCCGCTGACACCAGATGCGAGACGACGGGCCCCAAGCGCTTTCTCGAATGAGGGGCCAAGGTCGTTATCAGCGGCATAAAGACTCGCAAGACGTTCCAAGGAATCCGCATCAGCCGCATCCGCGGGTTGCGGTGCCCAAGATCCAACGCGGGCTGGCCCACGCAGGGATAATGGCAGGGTCGCCCCAAGCCCCATCGCCACATCGCCGCGACCCTCGCTGAATTCGGACGGCAATGCCCCAAGCGTTCTGTTCAGCCATCCCTGCTTTAGGCTCTTATCGACCGTACCCAGATCCATAACATCTTGAGCGTCAAAGTGAGAGCGCTCACGGTAGGCCGTTGCCGTCGATTGCAGCACCAAGGCTTGTTTTGATTTATAAAGGCTATGAATGAACGGCAGATCGGGGTTGAGAGCAAACAACCCATCCAGCTTCTGCATTTCATTTGGTCCGCCGGAGCCAGGCATGTCATCCGCCAGAACGTCACGCAAAGCGGCGAACTTTGGGTCGCCATAAGCTGGCGCCAAGCTCATGGCGTCCACGCCCCCGCGGAGGAACACAACCAGGAGACGTTTATCCGTTGCCGCCTTCGCAAAAGCGATCTGAGGCGCAAAGCCAGCAAGCGCGAGTCCACCACCAGCCGACTTTAAAAGAGTACGACGCGAAACAGTCATTGTGTCTTATCTCCGTTGAAACTGTGGACTGGAAAGGGCGAGACCGATGCCCTGCTCTTTAGTAGCTGCACCAGATACCGTACGCTGAAGTGTTTCAGAGAGTTCATCACCGAAGACCATCCGAGCAAACAGACGCGGATCTTTCATATTAGCGGCATGCTGATTGGCCATCGCCATCGCGAAATCCACCCGCTTAATGAGGGAGTCGGCCCCATTCCAATCGTCGGAACGGTCATACCAACCCTGCGGGCCTGGCGCCTTTAACGGTCCCTGCCCCATGCCTTGGATGTCTCGATAAAGCGCGGCAATCTCAATCCCATTTTGCGCATAGTCGGATGGGAAGTCTTTCTCGGTCTTCCCGCGAACAATCCCATACTCATCATCGTAAAGATATGCCCACGCATGTTTTCGGAAATCATAGTTGCCGAACTTGTATGGCGTTTGCGGCGGTACCTTACCCCCCGCCACTGGCGCATTGAGCGCGCGTAACACTGAAATAACGTAAAGCTCTGGCTGCTCCAGCTTTGAGCCGTAATTTCCCCAGGCCTCTTCTGAATCGATAAGAACCCGGGTCATCGCCGCAAGGTCGGTGTCGTTGGCCAGATAGGTCTCCGCCATCCGCTTCACGAGGGCCTCCGGTGGGGTGTCCGACACGAAGTGCCGAGCCATTTTGAGGGCCAAGAAGTGTGCGGTCTCCGGACGGCGCGCAAGGTCTTGAAGCATCGCTTCGCCTTGCTCGATTCCGGGTTGATCATATTTCACCCCGAGCATCGTCCGTGGACCGGGTTCATGGCGATCTGCGAAGAACCGAAACGCTCCCGAGTCGATCCCATCACTGCTCACATCTGCCCATTCAGGATCTTCCGGGGCTGAAGGCCAAGTGGTCCAGCCGGTGATGCCTAAGGACAGCTCAATCACGTCCTGTTGGGTATAGCCGCCATCGACACCCATTGTGTGAAGTTCAAGGATTTCCCGGCCAAGGTTTTCATTCAGGCCTTTGCCGTATTTTTTACCGTACTTAGAGTTTGGGCCAACCGAGATATAGTTATCGAGGAATACTTGCATCGCAGGGTTTTTCACGCATGCGGTCAGCATGTCAGAAAAACGGCCATTGACGTGGGGGCGGATGACTTCACGCTCATAGGCGCCAGCGAGTAGATTGGCGCTTTGTTTGAGGCCGGGCACCACCAGGTGATTGGCCCAAAACCGAACCAACCGCTCTTGGAATGGCATCGGCGTGGTCACAGCAACATTTGTTCGTGCACCAAACTCCAACATGAAGTTCTCACGCACCCAGGTGACATATCCCCCCAGCATTTCTTGAATATCAGCAGACAAATCAGCCGCACGATCATCTTCGCCCGCCTGTGCCGCCTTCCGTCGATCACGCCTCAATTGAGGGTTTAACTCTCCATACCGATAGTGGTGGACAGCACGCAACTCAGCGACCGACATGAAGCCTTTAAACTCTTTTGGCTTATCATATGTGGTCTCCAGTTGGGAAAGCAGCCATCCCTTTGGATTAGACTCTGCTGCATCTCTATCCGCAGATGCTGGCCCAATGCCAAAACGACGTATCGCAATCGTGGGATTAGAACGCGTCATTGTCCTCTCTTCCTTCTAAAATTCAACTGGAAGAGGGAAGTCCTCTTCCAGAAGCATCTTGAGTAGAGCGGCAGCGTCAAGTGACGCTATCGCTCAGATTTCTAAAGATGTGGATCAACCACCAAAGGTCTTCGTAAAGGTCACCCACCATGTCCGCGGCTCACGCGCGACGGCAAGATTGGATGTCGGCGAGATGGCGCGGATCGGTTCGTCCGAGTCCGTCAGGTTCCGAACGTTCCCTGACAACCGCCAGCTTTCGCCAGCAATACCAACCTGCAGATCCAACAAGTGGGGTTCTGGCAAGTCAGCCGTATTTTGGAAGTTCTGCTGCCCCCCCATTTGACCACTATATTTGAGCGAGCCAAAACCCGTCAGGTCTTTCGGCAGCGGAACATCAAGCTTGGCCGACGCGGTGAAGGACCATTCGGGCACCCGAGAGATCTGGTCACCAACAGGCGGGAAGGAAGAATCTTCAGCCAAAAGCTCAGGAAGAGACACATCAATCTCACCGTCCATGTAGGCAACACCGCCGCGAACATCGAGCCTTGAGCCACCGGGCAGATCGCTCGTGACATACTTCACTTCCGATAAGCCGCAGAAAAGGACCGCAACGCCCCCATTGGAAACGAAGTTTACCCAATCAAGGCCGGTGAGACCGGTATTCCCTGTTGAGATTAAGTCCTCATAGTCCACGTAGAACACGGCGGTATTCCAGATGAGAGCATCCTCTAAGAAAGCAGTCTTCAGACCAAGTTCGTAAGAGATAGCGCTTTCTTCATCAAAGGTATCAGGAGTGACGAGCGTTTCGGTGCCCACAACGATATCGCGGCCATCCAGGTTGCGACCACCGGTCCGGAAACCTGTCCCTGCACGACCGAACACGAGGGCACTCGGCGTTAGCTCATAGGTCGCAGACGCGGTCCAGGTGATGTACTCAAACGTTTCTGAGAGTTCGGTGTCGACCTGAGTGACACCGATGGTGAGAACAGCGAGGGACGCCAGATCTTTATCCTCAGTGGTGTAGCGCAGCTCCCCACCGACCGTGAAACGATCCGTCACCTCGAAGTCGGTGCCGCCGAAGATAGACCAAGACGTTGTATCGTTCTGGATACTGACATCACGATCCGCGAAGTTCCGACCTCTTACTGTTTGGAAGAAATCATCGAAGCTATCGAACCAGTCCGCCCCGACAATCCAGTCAAACCGGTCTGTTTCGCCGGACAAACGCGCCTCGACCGTTGTCCTATCGAAGACACTGCCGGCCGTGCTGGTACAGCGCTGATTAGGCGGTACAAACGCCCCCATCATCGTGCTGAAGCAAAAAACCTGCGCTGCAGGATCGAAAGGGTCCGCGGCAACACCCTCATCTTGGTCGAAGGTCCGAGAGCCTTCGCGCTCGCGATGGTTTACGATGAAGTCAAGTTGCGCCCAATCAAGATCACCACGAAGCGCTGCGTAGTAGCTTTCCTCAGTTTTCTCGCCGCGATTGAGGTCATCAAGATCGCGTTCAAATGGATCTTGTGTCGCAACGACATTGTATGTGGATGAACCTTCGCGCTCTGTATCATAATAGTCGATTTGAACGTGAGCGTCCCAATTCTCGTTCAAACGCCAAAGAGCGGCAGCCCGCATTTGAATTTCTTCAGTTGCATCAATAAAGTCATCAGTAACGGGATTGAAGTAGAATCCTTCTTCTTGGTCGAAATACTCAACCGCAAGGCGCAGACCAAAGACATCTTCGACAATCGGCGCATCAACGAAGGTACCCAGGCTATACCCTTCATTATCATAAATGCCGGCCTTAACAGTAGCAGACGCTGCGCTTAGGTTCGGTTTTTTGGAAATCGCATTGATCGACCCGCCGAGGGCGTTTCGTCCGTATAACGCCCCTTGAGGCCCTTTCAAAACCTCAAAACGCTGAACGTCGAACGTGTCGACATCCCAAAGGCTCCGTCCCCCAAAATTTCCGCCCTGAACGTTGATGCCGTTGGCGTAAATGCCAGTACCACCGTCCACATTCAAAAACCGACCAACGCCACCACCCCGGATAATAATCTCGTTGGCGAAGGGGTTTCCATTAGACCCAATGAATTCCGCACCAACGATGAGGCTTTCAAGGTCTTCGAGCGTGCTGATTTCAAAGCGCGCAATATCATCTTCGCCAAAAGCACTCAGAGTGCTTGGCACGTCTTGAATGCTCTCTTCGCGCTTCCGCGCGGTGACAACCAGCTTGTCACTCTCGGCGATCTCCGACGCACTCTCTTGCGCCAGAGCGGCACCACCAAGGCCGACGATCGGCGCAGATGACATTGCGGCGAGCGCCATCGCACTCACGGTTACGTTAAGGTATCTTGTTGACATAGCAGCCTCCCTACTTTGTATTTTTCAATATTGTATGACAAAATATATCCCACCGCTAGTGAAATCTTCTCCGTCGCTCGCCCTGGTGATTCTGCGCGAGCTGAGCGCCGCAACTCGCGATGCATCTATGCAGCAAAACTGTTTTAATTATAAAAATCAATTACTTAAGCAACAAAAGCTCGCTCAAAGATAGCGATATGGCGCCCCGTCCCAGCACTTTCTCAGATGAAGGAAGGTATGGTATTTCGGCAACGAGCGTAGCGTTTTTTGGTGTGAACCAGTCATATTGTAAGGCAAAATTGTTGAACTCGTGACCCAGACTAGGTGCCCGACACAATTCCTAACCGCACCAAGTCAATGGCGCCGGTCACCGCAAATTGCTCAGCCAGCGTCTCAACAGACTTTATGAAAGCCGCCTCGTCATTCCCGAATGCGCTGTCCGTCGACAGACCTGCTTGCTTAATCTCTGTATACACTTTGCGCAGATCTCCGCCCGACAAGGCATAGATTGAAAGTCGATCCGCTGGTGGGATGAAGAGACTGCTTCCCGCCACGGGGCTGGCAAATGGCTTTGCATCAAGGACATTGAAATGCTGAACAACAACATCATGGTTATAAGCCGAAGGCACCGATAGCGCTCGCGCTGAGCCATCACCCTCCGCAGGCCCATCATACTCCACAGGCATTGTAACGAACAGTTGCAACACCGATGAGGCCAATAATCGCCCCAGCATCGCTTCAGCTTCCTGCGCACTCCCACCTATGGCGACCAAATCCGAAACGGTAATCCCAGTGGATGCAGCCGCGACCATGCGGTCCGCCATAGGGTTAGAGAGGTCCTGCACTTTTCGGGAGACCGCTTTCAGGCGATCCATACCGTTGCGTCGAAAGTCGACGACAGGCCTATCCCCTAGAGCACTAGCGAGAGTCACCTGCTGTTCATCGCTGGGAACAAAAATGTCCGCACGGTGCGTTGTGTTGAGCGCAATGTCGAGATGGGCTTGCTCATCAAGGGCAGCTATGCCCCGCTCCGGCAGCAGGTCGGCGGGCAATACGAACTCAGAATAGGTATGAAGGGTTTTCGCCGTATTCGCCCACTGAAAACCAGTAGCGGACATATCCTGCGCAACATCGGCGAACCAAAGCCCATCTCTCAAATTAAAGACCTCATGGGCTTCATCATCCGCAGGCTTAGACATCATATCTCTTAACCGGGACAAAGCGGACGGATACGCCCGAAAAAAAGATGCCCCGCCCGCCGCAAGCGCCTTCATCCGACGCGCTGCCCCGGCAAGCTTCTCGGCACTGTTACCGGGGTGGCGTGCCGCCTCCATTCTTATAAGCTCGTAAAGAGTGTTTGCCGCCGCGGCCCCCGGCTGGGCTGCATAGTCAATAAGCACGACACATCTTGGCGCACCACGCGCTTTTAAAAACCGGCGTAGAGCCTCTCTTCGTGCACTGTCGATCCACGAGTACGCCCCCACAACACACGCATAATCAAAGTTAGGCAAATCCAACGATTGGAGGTCAAGAATATCAGTCTCCACAAGTTCAACATTTGTCAAACCAACTCGTCTGACTTTCTCCTTTGCCGCCGCAATATGATCAGGGTTAAAATCGAATCCAAAAAACTGCCCTTGGGGATAGGCCGCCGCCAGCACTAAGAGCGTTTCACCATCGCCGCAAGCAACATCAAAATAGGTAAACGGATCTTTTGGGTTAGCAGAAGACCATCCGCGCAAACCGGCAGCGAGAGAGAGATGAACCGGCGCCTGGAGCACCCCAAAACGAGAGGCGTACGCGACATCCTTCGTATAAGATGTGGACGCGTTGGTTGAGGATGCGGGTGGTTCAATCTGCATAGACAACTATCGACCTAGTTGCAGGCACCCATCCGCCTCCTCAAACATTCGTTTTCAGCAACAAACCGCTTAGCCCGCAAATACCATTACTTTGTATTACAATAGTCGCGGAGTGTAAACGCCCGCTGTCCCCAAGGCTCAAGCCTTAGCGAACAACGGGCGCTCTCAGCGATAAATGCGATAATAGGGTTACGATCCTTTTATCGGATGACATTATGTAACTGAGCTTGGCTTAAAGCAGAAAATCGCTTTCTGAGACGGCCCCAAGGCTTGTGCTCACAAGATCGATAATCATATCAGCCGCCTGATCGCCATCTTGATCGATCATAACCTGGACCTTCGAACTGAAGAAGGGCTTTCGTATACGCACTTCCCCGCCCGAACCAGAGAAGCCTGACGTCCCGATATAGTCAAACGCTTGATCACCAGCCGCACCGAGATTTGCGTCAATGGCCGACAGGTCGATTTTATCATTACCGCTATCATCAAAATCCATGATCTGATCGCGGGTTGCGCTCGTCGTGCCGCTATCGCCAATATCGGTGAAAACGAAGACATCGTTACCGCTATCACCATACAACACATCGCGCCCGGCGCCGCCAATGAGATAGTCAGCACCGCTTCCCCCACGGAGAATATCATTACCGGCACCACCATCTAGGGTATCGTTTCCGCCAAGTCCGCTTAACTCATTGACACCATCGGATCCGGTAATGACGTTCGCGGCACTGTTCCCCGTCCCGTCGATGGCCCCATCCACCAACATAAGGTTCTCGAAGTTTGTAGCCAGTGTTGCGGAAACAGCGACCATGATCGTGTCCGTTCCATCACCGGCAAGCTCCGTGAGAACATCCTCAAGGAACAGATCCGCATAGATATCATCACCGGCACCACCACGGAGCGTATCAACGCCTGCACCACCATTGAGGATATCGTCACCATTGCCACCATTCAGCACATCAGTACCGCCAGAACCGAAAAGCTCGTCATCGCCGGCACCGCCATTGACCGTGTCGTTACCCGCACGCCCGAAAAGAACGTCATCGCCATTGGTGCCGTTCAAGGTTTCGCTCGCATTTGTCCCCAACTGTGACGGATTGACGTCAACAGCTTGTAGAGCCGACAGCGCTGACGAACTGCCGTTTACATAGGCCTCAAGGAAATCGACGGTGACATCAGCTGTTTCCTGGAACTCAGCCTCGCCACCCCGGTTGGTAGAAAACAAACTGGAATGGGTGGCATCCTTAATATAGACCGCATGGACATCAGTCGTACCTGTTGCCGAAAAACCAGGCTCTAGGCGGTCACCTGCATCCTGGGAGTCGTTCGCGAAGTCATAGGTGCCTGAGACTCGCAAGAACGGAACAGTTATGGAATTCCACGCACCAGGATTGAAGTTATCTTCGTCGTTTGGACCGGGGCCGGATAAGTTGATGACAGCCTCGACCCTTGGGTCACTCCAATCATAAGTCACTCCATCAAAAGTGGGCTGGGCACCGGCGACGACCGACGTTATGCTTGCACCGAAAGAATGGCCAGAAACAACCGGCGTGCTCATGTCAAATTGGTATCCGCTGAAGCTCTTGCCCCCACCCGTTGCGGAAAAATCCTCCGCAATATCAAGGGCAATGCGCACGTCATCTGCGCGGAACTCCCACCGATCCCTCGCGGTCGATCCGACCTGACCAGGAGAATAGTTCGAGTCAGCACTATCGGCGTGGGCGGGCGCAATCACCATGAACCCACGATCGGTCCAATATTCAGCTAGCTCACTCCCTGCACTAAGCGTTGCGCCTAGGCCATGACTGAACACAATCACATCGTAGGTACCCGCCGTATCGGGCGCAAAAACACGAATGTTAAAGTCGTCAAGGGCGGACGATCGACCTGCGCCATTGGCATAATTATTTGCATCAAGAGTGAAGTTGAACGTTTGCATGCTTGTTTCCTCTCACCTCTTTTTGAGATGTTCTTATTTTGACAGCGGTCACTTGGAATAAGGGCGCAGACCGTCGCACGCCCAACGCAACGCACAAGGCACAAAAAATGACACCAACCCCCGCCCCTAAAGGCTGGCGCACATGATTTTACTGTGACGAGCGGCGCAGCCTCCTACAAAACCGCGCGAAGAAATTGTATGACAATGTGTCGCGAATGTGAACCCCCAAATACACAGGAATATTCTTATCTGTGTAATGAATTTAAGAACACAAGTGGTACATGCGCTATGGCGTGCCGCATTCCTTAGGAATCACGAGCCTGCTACAAATCATTGATCTGTCCTATTCGGCGGGAGATAGACGCACTCCCATTTCCTAATCCGCCTTTCCCTTACGACCGGCTGGTACCCCCTTAGTCGGAAAAACGTTCTACAGCGAAGAACGTTCGTTTGTACTCACGCCCTCGCTATAGTCTTTTGTTTTCACATCGCTTTTCGCCTAAACTTGAGCACACCCCGCCTGCACGAGGGCATGTTTTTCGGCACGATGCTCTGTACTCCGCGAACAGAAGTCGACGGAAGATATCTCAAACACAACCAGAAATTCTCGAATCCAACAGCATCGGCTCGTTACACCGCGCTTTGAGCTTGAAACAACAAATACGGAGGGACCCGAGTTAGGCGGTCGCCGCCTGCAGCTCACCATGGGCCTTTAAAGCTGCATCCCGGGTTGAGAGAATCATATCGCACGCATGAGCCTCAGCAGCCGCCGCATCACGCGCCTTCAGATAAGACAGAAGGGTTTTCCATCGCTGCGCTGATGCTCGCCGCAATTCGCTTGTCCGAACCGAATCAATAGAGAATTGATGGCGAATTCGCCGCACGATTGGACGACGTTCCATAAGCTCGTTCGCTTCACCAAGACAAGTTTCAAGAAGCATATGGGTCGCCGTCCGCTCACGCTCATATTCTTCAGCTGTACAATTTGACTTCGCCAGTCGGCCCAAATTCCCAACGGACACGGAAAGCTTGGAAAGCTGTTCTTCGGTTGCCCGCTGCGCGGCCAGGCGACAGACAAAGCCGAAAACCAAAGCGGAGAACTCGTAAAGGTCCGAAAGTTGCGTAACCGATAAAACCGGAACACTTGCCCCTTTCCATGGGACCGTTTCGACAAGACCTTGAACCTCCAGCCGCTGGATAACAGACCGCATGAGAGGCCTACTGACGTTGAAGCGGGTAGCGAGCTCAATTTCCCGAATGCGTGCGCCGGGTGGAATTTGCCGGAAAACGATTTCCCACCCGAGCTTCTCCGCGATTTGATCCGCCAGGGTTTTGCGAATCATATCCTCAGATTGGGCGTTCGACGAGTTGCGCTTATCCGTCTTCACAGTTTTGCTTTTCTTTGCAGCTGCGCGCGCCATCCTAACAGACCTCTTTTGCTCGCCATTATATGAGATGTGTCAGACAAAAGCGATAGCCCTCGGTTAGGGGGCGCATCTACAAGGCGAGCTGATAGACCGCTTTTCGCCCGGTGATGAATAAGGTGGTGTTTTCAGGGCCGCCAACCGCGCAATTGCTTGGCCGATCCGCCGCTAATCGCGCGACGGTGTTCATCCTACCCTCTTTGTTTAGCCGCCAAATCGCGTCGGCGCCGGTGGCATAAAGACAACCATCCGGGCCGACCGCCATCCCATCGGGGGCACCCCGTGGTTCCGCCTTAGGAAGCACAGCAAAGGTCGACATTTTGCCAGGACGGCCGGGGGCTTTGAGGTCAATCGTCACCCAAAACCGTCCCTTCGGATCTGAGTTAGAAACCACAAGCCGGGCGCCATCGTCGATAAGGGCAATTCCATTTGGCCGCGACAGCTGGGCGGTCATGAGCGTCAAATCCCCCTTCGGAGGCTGATAAAAAACGCCGTTAAAAGACAATTTCTTGGCCGGGTCATTATCGCGCCGTCGCAACCCAAAGGGCGGATCGGTAAAATAAATTCCCCCATCGGCATCGAACACCAGGCCGTTTGGGCTGTTCAGGGGTTTATCTTGGTAGCGATCCACCACGGTCACCGCAGCACCATTGCGCCAAGCAGAGACACGGCGCCCGCGCATTTCGCACATATGCAGAACACCTGACGGTGAAAAAGCCAGCCCATTTGGCTGACTATCATCTGAACGGATAAGGACACTTTCGCTCGCGCCGGGGCGCCACTCCCGCACCTCAGACCGCCTTAGCTCGGTAAACAGTAAGGATGCCCTAGGCGTCCACACCGGCCCCTCGGTCATTTTGAAGCCAGCCTCGACAATCGTCGGATCCACCGTCCGTGGGTGCGCAGCAGAGACGCTTGCTGCCGCAGCGGCCATCGCAAAGGACCGCCGCGTCCAGGTCACTGCCCAGCCCTCTCCATTTGCAAAACCGCCTCTTTCCCACTGTCATAGGTTCGCGACGCCATCCAAAAGCATGGAATACTCAGTAAGCCCACAGCCCCCGAGACAAGGAGGGCCCAAGTTAAGGGCTGATCGAACCCGGCTCTGATGAACGCATCGCTCAGCCAACCAGCAAAGGCGTTGCCGAAAGCCGTCCCAAACAGTGCCATCACGAGCACGGTGAACGCAATCACCATCGCACGACCATGGGATGGAGCGAGCTCCGACGCACTCGACACAATTGGCCCATAGGGAAGCATAATAGCAATGCTGCCAATGATCGCGGCGAGATAGAAGAACGGGGTATCGGGCGGCAAGAAACGGTAGAGGATGCCCACCGGCGTTACCAAGGCAAAGGCCAGCGCCATGAACACCATTCGCCCCCCTTTGAACCGCGCATGGGCCATGTCACTCAGCTGCCCGCCGACGATCGTACCGACCACGCCCGCAACCAAAAACAGGATACCAAAGATCGTCTGGGCCCGGCTAATCTCATAGCCCCGCTCCTCCACCAGCCATGCCTGGTCTAGAACAAGTCCGCCCTGAGAAAATATGGCTAAGCCCGCACCAAGCAAAAGATATCTGAGAGGCGCCGACCGTTTGGTAACATCCATCAATACATTAATGGCCTGGGACAGTGGCGGCGGAGAGGCGTCTGATGCCGCGCTGCGGCGCGGTGGGTCACGCAAAAGCAGGACAGCGACGGAAGCGATAATCCCAAGCACCCCAAGCAGCAAAAAACACCCCCGCCACCCAATAAGAGGCCCCAATATGCCCGCCACCAGCAAGCTGCCTCCTGCCCCGATGGGGATGCCCAGATAGTAGATCCCAGACATCAAGCCATGCCGACGTTCGGGGAAGGCGTCTGAGACCATGGACAATGCAGACGGGGAGAGAGTGGCCTCCCCCAACGCCACAAAGGCGCGGGCCGTCGCGAGTTGGGCGAAATTTGTGGCCATACCGCACACGGCTGTCAGCCCACTCCAAACAAAAAGGCCGCCGGCAATGAGCTTTGGGCGCGCAAAGCGGTCCGCCAACATGCCCATAAACACGCCCGCCACTGAATAAGAGATACTGAAAAAGAGGCCCGTCAGTAGCGTGAACTGAAAATAGGAGAGGTTTAAATCACGCCGAACATCAACAACGAAGCTCTGAAGCAATTGGCGATCAATAAAGTTGAGGATGTTGAGGAGAACGAGGAAAATGATGAGGGCGGTGGACCGCCATCCTTCATACCCTGGGGCATATTCATCAGGACCCGGCCTTGCCTTGATAGTGTCTGTCATATCTGGGCGCCTAAAGGCGCGGTGCCCACAAAGTGACAAGCATAGAGAGCATCAATCTCGGCAGAGCGCGTTTGGCGCATGCGAATCTGATTCAATCCGCCTTTCGCGACAATCTCACCGGCCGCTGCGTTCGGCGGTGCCGCTAGCATCGCCACCCGAGCGATCCGGCGACTGGCCCCCTTATGAAGGGCATTAAATCGATCAAGTCGTTCCGTGATCGTTGAAAGGTTCGAATTGTCTTTCATCCAAAGCAACGCGCCCACCTCATCTTTATTTTCACCGACGATTACCACGTCGTGAACATAGTCGGAAAGCTCGTTTATCAGATCCGTTCGTACTTGTCCCACCCTCACCCACACCCCATTGGCGAGTTTGAACTCTTCTTTTAGGCGCCCGGCATAGCGCAGACCTTCTTTGGGATCTGCTTCGTTTATAAGACAAAGTGCGTCACCGGTTCTCAAAAAACCCTCATCGTCAAAAAGCCCTTCGGTGACGGGCCCGTCGGGCGAATAATATCCCGGCGTCACGTTTGGACCCCGTACGGCGCATTCGTACCGACCGTCACCTAGGGGAACCAGTTTCACCTCAACGCCGGGGGGCGGTAGGCCGAGGGTTTCAGGGTGCGCCCCTGCCCAATAAATCTGTGTAATGATCGCGCTGGTCTCGGTCATGCCGTAGCCACCACCGATAAAGATCGGTTCGCCTCGCCATTTTGCGGCAAGGGCTTGTAGTCTAGTGATGACGGCCTCCCCCAGGGCTGCACCCCCATTCACAATGCCGCGCACCTCACCAAAGAAGCGCTTGGCAAGATCGTCATCCCCCTCAAGCGCATCGACGAGCATCGAAAATGAGATCGGCACCCCAATGAAGAGGCTTGGCAGATCATCTTTCAACACTGAAAGCGTATGATGAAAATCGGTTGGCGTTGGTTTTCCGCGATCAATCACCAACTGGCCACCAGACCAGATAACGCTATTGAAGTTAGAGTTGCCGCCATAGGTATGATGCCATGGCAGCCAGTCGGTGAGGGTATATCTTTCAGTGTCTCCCATATCTCTAATATGAGTAAACAGTTGAGCCTGTATGTCCTGGGCGGCACTCAGCATACCATGGGTATTAATGACCGGTTTTGGCCCACCCGTGGACCCTGACGTGAACATAATCTTCGCGATCATGTCGGGTGTGAGACTGTCTAATAATGGCGTGATTTTGACATCAGCGGGGCCGACAAGCTCATCGAGAGAGTGCCAGCCGTCTTGCCCCCCATTAAGCGATATTCTGTAAGGCAAATCGATGATTTCCGCCGCGGCAGGATCATCCGTAGAAAACGCAAAAGCGCCAAGCATCTGACAAACCGCTGCAACATAGCTTGGCGCCACAGCCAGGCTTTGGGGCGGTAGTGGCGCGACAATGACGCCAATACTTAAAGCCGCCATCATCAAAACGGCATAAGAGATGCCGTTTTCGGCCGCCACCACGATGATGTGGCCTGGCTTTGCCCCTTTCTCGACCAGACCGCGCGCGACCCCGTCGCAACGGTTTAAGAATTCTGCGTAGGTAGAAGTCTCTTGCGCCGCGCCAACATTCTCTTTGATAAAAATCGCATCTGGCGAATTGGCCGCTTGTTGCCGAAACATCTGCGGCACAAGGGTGCCCGATAAAGCAAGGGGGTCAGGATGCTTCAGCACCAGCACCCCATCGTCGCGCCGTTCAACAGTAAGCGCCGCCGACATAAGCTGGGTGCCGCGCGCTGGGTGTGAGGCTGTCGACATCATATTGTGAATTTCCCGCCCACCTCGGTGACGTAAGGCACCTATTTCAGTCAATTTTTTGTATTACAATATTACATTTTCAGAAGGGCTGCAATATCTAGAATTTCATGGTTTTTTGGGCGAAAGGACTCTGACCGTTTGCCAACTCAACAAAGAGCGACCTACCCATGATATCCCCCATATTTCGTATGATGATGCTATCTGGACTGATCGCGGCGCTGTTGGTGTTCATCTCGCCCCCCGCAGGAGCCCATGAGTTACCGTATACGGTTGTTACTATCGACCGCACGAAGAACGGCCAACTGGACGGCGCCCTTTATACCCACGTTCCTGCCTATATTCTGGGCGGGGCCCCTCAGCACCTGTTACCGCAAGAGGCTGCCCACTTCACAGCGCTCACGGATCAACAATTAGCCAAAAGGATTGACCACGCGACCGAAATCTTTCGCCAAGAGCTATATTTTGCCTTGGACGGCGTTGAGATTGAAACGCCGCTACCCCAATTTCCAGATCTTGCGACGTTGCGGGACGACGCGCTCATCAACGCCGATGCGCCTCGGCCCTCAGCGCCGATTCGGTTCACAGTAGATGCCCCCGGCGCAACGCTTCTTACGTTCGCCGGACCGAAACGATTGGGTCAAATCGCCATCGTCTACAATTCAGGCGGGGAGACGAAAACCACGCAATTTCTCGATACCGCCGAGCTGTCAACGCCCATAGATTTGTTGGAGGCACCTTCAGCGGGCGACACACTCTTCACCTTTGTCGCCCAAGGTATCCTTCATATCGTCCCCCTGGGCCTCGATCATATTTTATTTGTGGTTCTACTGACGATTGTTTCAACGCGCATCACACTCCTACTGGTGCAAGTCACCGGATTCACCCTTGCCCACACCTTCACCCTCGGGCTTGTCGCCCTCGGCGTTTTCACCCCACCCGCATCCATCATTGAACCGCTCATCGCGTTATCGATAGCGGGCATGGCTTTCTTGAACCTAGTTCCCGCCCAAGAAACGCGGGTTCGGGGGGGCGCCATCATCGGCTTTGGACTGCTTCACGGTGCAGGGTTTGCAGGCGCGCTTGCCGCGCTAGGCCTGCCAAAGGGGCAAGAAATCCTGGCCCTCGCCGCATTTAATTTCGGCGTTGAAGTGGGGCAAGTTTTGGTGATCGGCGCCGTTCTGGCCTGCCTTGCGTGGGCGATGGAAAAACCATGGTACAGGAAGTTTCTCCTCATCCCCATCTCAATCGCCATCGGTGGGCTCGGCCTTATTTGGACCGTAGAAAGAATTTTCTTTGTGTAAAGAGAACTCTTTCTACCCCCCTTCAGCACGAGGGCCGTTTGTAGATCTAACTGGCCTTCTTCATCAAATGAAGAAGGAAGAGCCAATCACACACGATGGCTGGCCGCTCGGCCCCTTCAATCTCAACCGTCACCGCATAGTTGAGAACAACCGCGGCCTCCCCTTTCATTCGCCAATCCGGCGTGGCGAAGACGGCTCGTACCCGGCTACCTGACCGGACCGGTTCAAGGAACCGCACCTTGTCGAAACCATAATTCATCGACATGGCCACATCATATTCGGGGTGATCCCATGGCGGTAGCGCCGACACAGAAAACGACGTCAAAAAGGACAACGTCAAAAATCCGTGTGCAATCGTGCCGCCAAGAGGGGTCTTTGCCGCCGCCGCGGGATCAGTATGGATATATTGTTGGTCATCGGTGAGGTTAGCAAAACGCGTGATCGCATCTTGCGTGACCTCAACCCAATCAGAGGTGTACGTGTCAGCCATCAGAGCCCTGCTTGATATTTAGCCACAATGGCATTGGTGACGTCCGGCGCAGCGTTGAAGTTTCGCGAGCCCTCCATATTCTGGACCTCTCTCCACTTCTCTTTGAGAAGTTCAGCACTCGCGTCGAGATACAGGCCAACACCCTGTCCCTCTTGCACTTCGACATTGGAGAAGTAGCCCGCCCCGGCCTCGAGAATTTTACCCGTCGGCGCATCATCAGTACACAGGGCCACGACAGCGGGACTCACCGACTCTGGCGTAAAGAACGCAGCCGCCTCCGGCGGCATCAACTCGGCGGTCATCCGCGACCAAGCAGTAGGCGCCAGACAATTGATTTTAATGTTATCCCGAGCTCCCTCAAGCTTAAGGCAGTTCATTAATCCAACCACCGCCATTTTCGCGGCCCCATAGTTGGACTGACCAAAGTTCCCATACAGGCCTGATGAGGATGTGGTCATCACGATACGACCATATTTTTGCGACATCATTTGGGGCCACGCTGCATGGGTGACATAAACCGACCCCATGAGATGCACCTGGACCACCAGTTCAAACGTATCCAGATCCATTTTACCGAAAGTCTTGTCACGCAAGATACCGGCATTATTGACCACAATATCAAGGCGGCCAAAGGTCTCCACCGCCTGGGTCACCATATTAGCCGCGCCTTCCCGCTCGGCCACACTGTCGCCATTGGCAACCGCATTGCCGCCGGCCTCTTTTATTTCAGCCACAACGCTCTCGGCGGGCCCAAGACTTTCGCCGTCGCCATCGCGGGCGCCGCCTAAATCATTGACCACCACCTTTGCACCGCGCCGCGCCAACTCCAGGGCATGGGCGCGTCCAAGACCGCCGCCCGCGCCCGTTACAAGAGCGACTTTTCCATCGAGAGAAATTGAGCCTGCCACGAGGTGCTCTCCTTAATAAACTTCGAATAAACCAGCAGCACCCTGACCAGTGCCAACACACATTGTGACCACGACATATTTTACGCCGCGCCGCCGTCCTTCAATCAAGGCATGCCCGACAAGACGCGATCCTGTCATGCCGTAGGGGTGACCGATCGAAATCGCCCCCCCATTCACGTTCAGAGCCTCATCGGGAATGCCAAGCGTGTCGCGGCAATAGATCACCTGGTTCGCGAATGCTTCATTCAGCTCCCAAAGGCCGATATCGTCTACGGACAAATTATTCCGTTCAAGGAGGCGAGGGATTGCGGCCACCGGCCCAATACCCATCTCATCAGGCGCAACGCCAGCAACCGCAAGCCCGCGATCCGCCCCAAGCGGCTGCAGCCCTAATTGCTCGGCCTGCTTGGCTTCCATCAGCACGCAAGCCGATGCGCCGTCCGATAGTTGAGAGGCATTCCCTGCGGTGATGAACCCCCGCTCTCCCCTCACTGGCTTAAGGGACGCCAACCCCTCAAGAGTTGTATCCGGACGATTACATTCATCCTTATCAATCGTGACCGTCACCGGGTTCGTCTTGCCGGTTTCTTTATCCTTCTCAAGTTTGACCACGGTTGCGGGGACAATCTCATCGTCAAAGGCACCCGCCTCTTGCGCCCGCGCCGTCTTTTGTTGGGACGCGAGGGAATATTCATCGCAGGCTTCGCGGCTGATTTTGTAGCGCCGCGACACGACCTCAGCCGTGTCAATCATCGGCATGTAAAAGTCCGGCCGATACTCCAACACGTTCGGATCGCCCAGACGATGCCGATTCATATTGGCGTTTTGGACCAACGAGATGGACTCAACGCCGCCCGCCACCGCCGTTTGAACACCATCAACAATGATGGACTTTGCCGCCATTGAGATCGTCATCAGGCTTGACGAACACTGACGATCAACCCCCATGCCCGCAACACTCACCGGCAGGCCCGCCGCAATAGCGCACTGGCGCCCAAGACAATACCCCTGGCTCCCCTGCTGCAATGATGCTCCCATCACCACATCTTCGACATCGGCGGGGTCAACCTTCGCCTTATCGAGGGCTCCCTTAATGGCAAATGCCGAGATGGTTGGTGATGTGGTGTCATTAAACGCGCCCCGATAGGCTTTCCCCAGCGCCGTCCGCGCGGTTGAGACGATGACCGCTTCTCGCATGTAGTCGATTCCCACTTAAATATTGTATGACAATCTTGCAGCCCTTCGCTCGAAAGGCAACAGCTGAATGCACTCTTGCTTGGCGAGGGAAAAGAGAGACGGTGGGGAGCCCCCTCTTATTTCGTCGACGTCTCTTTCTGAGATAAAAAGTCAGCACGCGCCTCACCAAAGAACGCAAGTTGCTGGGGCAAATAGTCATCCCGCATATAGTGCATGGCCCAAAGCTTCGTCCACGCCAGGTTGGTCGCGCGATCAATCTTCGCCTTGCGACCAACGCCGCGGAGGGTGGGACCATCTTCTCGCCCAATCACCTCACCCGGTTTGTAAAGTCGGGTCCCCCGCTCATCGATCATATCGGCTTTCAGCAGCGTTTTCGTGAGCGAGATGGCCCCTTCTACAGTGGCGCCCGCCCCGATGAGCCCCTCCACCGTCACCGGCCGTTCCCGCCCGATATAGGTTTCAACCTTTACCCCCCGACCCTCAACGAACTCCAACGCGGCCAACTGATTATCGCCGCTGACAAGACCATCATTCTCAGCAATTACCGTGAACATCGGCGGGATGGGACCGCCATCATTGATGAAGTCTTGGCCCGACGCTGGGAGAGAGCCCATATAGTTCGCTATCGCCGCAACCGGGATGCCCCGGTGGGCCGCAGCAATCCCAAAAAAGACCGACATGCCGCCCCCATTAGACATGCCCATGGTGAAGACGGGCGTTTCAACTGACACGAGGTCTCGCTCAACAAGATCATCATACAGCGCATACATGCGTTGCAAGTCGGGGTTCTTTTTCACGTCGCTTTGAAGCGTATCCCACCCGGCGCCCATTTCACCATCGCGGCCGCGCAGGGTGCTCTGGGGCGAGACAATGGCATAGCCCGCTTTCGCCAGGGTTTCAGAAATAAGGATGGTCCCCGGATTAATAACGTATCGCTGACTGCCGCCACGCCCGTGAAAGGCAAAGACGAGGCCCCTCGCCTCCCCCTCAGGGAAGTAAGCCAAATAGGGGCGATCATTATGGGTATAGGACTGGAAGAGGTCGTCTTCACTCGCCAAACTCGCGACCGGCGCCACAACGAGAAGAAGGACGATATAAAGTAAGCGGATCATGAACAGCCTCCCAAAGAGTCTTTATTATTGCTAGCGGCAGGCACAAGCTTCGCGGCGAGAAGTTCTTCCCGAAGGGCGTTGACCTCAAGCTCATCATTTCTGTCCGGCATGGTTGCCCGCACAATCAAGACAGTAACGTCCGAGGGAGCTGTGACCATCTCAAACCCCGGCAAAGCGGGCGCCCCTTTAGGGGCAATGGTCAGGCGCACGCACTCAACACCGCCCTTGTCATTCGTGATGTGGAGAACGTCCGTATTCTCTGCATATATAGCCACGGACCAGTAGAGCGGTAACTGAGGGGCTGGCATCGTGAAGGCCAATGGCCCCTCGTCAAGATTCATGACCGCAAAGGCGGTAATCGTATCGGGGTTGTCCCGGACAACAAAATTCTTGTCCGCTTTCCGAACCCTGCTCACACTGAGCACATTCCACTGACGCCCCCGCTCCTCCATAATTCCCACAGTGTGGGCGGTGGAAAAGCGCGGCTGCATATCCAGAAAGATAAGATGCGCTATAACGCACGACAGAAGAAAAACCCCCGCGAAAAGGACTCCCCGTTTCATGAACAGCCCTCCCGCGTGATAGTAGGCAGGGTGATGGCAAGGGGGTCTGCGATCAGCGTCTCATCAGGGTCATAGAGCCGCAGCACAAAAACGACCTCGCCCCTTTTTCCATCCGATGGCAGCCAGACGGCATCGGACGGCGCCACGCCGAAGGATGCTGACCAAATGTCATCGGATTGGAATTCCTGGCTGTTGATGGAATATTTATCCGCTGAATTATCCATCCACAGATCATTCCGGTAGGCCGCCACGCTCCACCATCGGGTAGGCAACGAACCACCATCGATGCGGTAAGAACAATTGCCCTGCAGCAGCTGTCCATCCGCATCAACCTCGGCACTGAAGTAGATCGCCTCCCGCCGGGGTAAGGCCCAAATGCCGTGGCGTGCTGCCCAAGCCCTTAAATAGGGATTCGCGCTTTCATCGCCGATGGCCCGGGCTGTGGCCCAGCCGTCTTTCTGCGCCAGCGCGCCAAAACTAAACAAATAGGGCGCCCCAAAAGCGCTCAAAACGCCCACAAGCGCGCCCAACACGCCCATCGACATCATGTAAACCCAAACCGCCATACCGCCTCATTTTGTATGACAATATTATCGATTTACAGGATGATCGCAAGCGGCGGCTACAATACTCTTTAAAGATGCGGTTCAATCAGCGCCGCCAGCGCCTCACCCGTCGGGATCAAAAGGTCCCCTGATGTGTTGAGGGCATCGTCGCTCGGGAGATGAAAGTAGGGATGCCATCCCGCAAAAGCGAAGAACCGAGGGTACCCCGCGGCCCGAATATCTTTCGCTTCTCCGAAAGCGGACAAATATCCAGGAGAATGTTGATACGCCAAACCAGAAAACTGCCGCCAGGCCTGGAACGACAAATTACCGCTATAGATAATCCAGCGGGTTTCTGCGTTCTGCGGGACCTCTGCGCCAACGGTTCGTTGTTCCGGGGTTTGCCAGTTATAGGCCGCAATGGATGCCCCAAGATGAACCCAAAGGCTCGTCCTTTGAGGGGATGGCGCCTTTTCCGCCAAGAACGCTTGCATCCCCACATGGCCAATTTCGTGCCCCCCCGTCCCCACGAAAACGAGGTCCGCGTCACCATTTTCGGCAATCCATTTGGCAAACTCCAAAAAGAGCGCGACCCCCGGTCCCCGCTCCGCGCCGGACCGAAACCACCCGGTGCGGGGAGTAGACACCACTACAACATCATCACCCCTGCGATCCATTCGACCAATGACATTCCAGGTGAAACGATCCTCGTAAGCGCCATTGATCTGCAATTGAATAATCTCATCCGACGTTAGAAGGTCCTTGAGAGACGACTTATGAGCAGATCCCAAAACGAGAATAGGCGTACCTTTATAGGAGTGTTCGTCGAGCGCCATATTAAACGCAAACGGCTCACCAGAGATCGTTTCCGTCATGAGAATGACGCCGACAGCCCCTTTCTCAATCGCATCGGTCAGTTGCGCCTTCGTCCCCTCCGTCAGGGCGGCGGCAAGCTGGGTGGGCAC
>CALFRH010000011.1 GCA_937919225.1 uncultured Parvularcula sp. | reverse complement strand
CTCGTCAGGCTCATAACCTGAAGGTCGTAGGTTCAAATCCTACTCCCGCACCCAAACCCCCTACAAAATCGGCATGACCATCATGGTTCTTCTTTGTCTCTTTGGACGGCGTAAGAACTGCGATGTTGACAAGTATGTCAACGACGAGCTCCTCATAATTTACTGCCGGCCACTGCCGACAGCGGTCATATGCTCCGGTGATGAATTGCGGCTTCGCCAGGCATTTTCCAGCCCCGTGTCGCGCTCTCGACACGGACGGCGTCATCCTAGATGCTAAGCTGGGGGCGTCACCTATTATGATGCCGTGGAAAAACGGATAGTCGAAAGCTATTACTCAAAGCTCAGCGATGGCTTTTTTGATCTTGAAAATATTTCTATACTGACGAAAATATGAGTCATGATCGAATAGGGGCAATGCTACTTTACGACGTTCAGATCATACTCATTGATCAGGTGCAGACCACCAGTCCTAAACGTCTAAGCGGGAAGGGGCTCTTACTTACAATGCCGGTTGCGTTCAAGCATCTCTCGATGCGGGGAGATTTTAAATGCGTAAAAAAGCCGGGACTGAAAAAGTCCCGGCTTAATTTGGGTAGGATCTTTGAGTTCTTTACTCAAAGTTCGCCCGTAAGTTGACGCCGAAATAGCGGCTTGCTTCACGAGGAATCTGGAAGCGGAAATCGTCACCAGAATTGGTGGTCACAAAGCTGTCGTTGAGCAAATTCTTGCCAACAACAGCAATGCGGTAGGCACCATCTCCAAAGCTCATCCCGACGCTTGCATCGACGAGATCGTAGTCAGGCAACAGGCTGGTCGGATTGAACGTGCCGTCCGTTCCAGGCAGCAAGGATTGTTGTTCATCAACGTGGGCATACGACCCATTGAAGAAAAATGTTTTGCCGTTGGCGAGTGGTTGCTCATAGTCCCAACCAAATGTGTAGTTCACGTCAGGAGAGAAGAAGAGATCCAGCCCCGAACGCGTTGTACAATTTGCCGGCGCCATTCCCGTTCCGGGATCGATGGGGCAATTAAACTCCTTAATCGTTGCGTCATTGAATGCAGCGGATGCTGTTAAGGTCAATGTGTCGATCGGGAACCATTGGAGATCTAGCTCGATCCCTTGGGTTTCCACAGTACCGGCATTGGTTAGGCGCGTGATGGTAACGCCGGTGGAGTTGTCGAAGTTGTTTGCCTGGAAACCATCGATTTCGGCTGTGTAGAGCGCAGCATTGAAGAGGAAATTGCCACCATTGTATTTATAGCCCAATTCAAAGGAATCTGACTCTTCGGGGTCGATGGGTAACGTATCATTCGGTCCCATGTTGTAGAAGGTGTTGAAACCAGGTCCCTTATAGCCTTGGGCATACGTGAAGTAGACACTCCCCAGGTTGCTGTCGGACTTCAACAATCCCGCAACATCGCTCCGCAGACCGGCCTTAACCGAGAAATTGTCATTATCCGTCTCACCGGTGAAGCGAGCGTCTAGTGCGGCAGGGCGGACACCGACACCTTGACGCCCGAAGTCATCATTGTTGCGACGAACATAGTCGAACTCTATCTCGTCCCTTGTATACCGTGCACCGAAGATACCCGTTAGCCACTCGGTGATATCATACTCAGCCTGACCGAATAATGCGTAGTTGCGGAAATTGTTGCTGAAGAAGCCGGTGGCTGAGACCAAATCATTGGCATTACAGGTCAAACCTGGGTTAGCATCAAGAATGGCCTGGTTTTGACCATTGTTATTTTGGCAACTAGCGACACGAGTGAAGTCGGCTTCAACATCTAAGTTCAGGTAGTAGGCGCCCACTTGCCAGAAGAGCGGACCGCCATTGTCTGGTGAAGAAAGACGAAACTCTTGTGATACTTGTTGCCAAGTCCGTGTGCCATCATCATGGAGTAGGAATGGAACGACTGGATCGCTGAAATTGACAACCTCGTCAGCTGACCCGCCGATGGAGGTGAAGTCGCCTTCGCGGATCTCGGTGTTTTCCCACCGGCGATAGGCTGAAATCGATGTGAAACCCAGACCATCAAAAACATCACTGTTGAATTCTACGGAGAAAGCGTCGGTGTTATCGATGGTTTGCGTTGTCAGGTCATGGTCAACCAGACGTTGATCAAGATCGAGATCAGCAACACCATCTACGACTCCGTTAGAGTTTGGTGCCGCAGGCGACGCTGGATTGCGGCCGCTGGGGAGGACTTCCAAATCCGCGCAACAATCATCGTCAGCGTCCGTGTGCTCATAAATCATTTTGACATCAAAGTCGGCGTCGCTGGGTTCGTAGAACAAAACACCCCGTACACCAGTGCGATCATACCCATTCACACGCTCATTGTTGAAAACGTTGGTGATGTGTCCGTCGAAGGCTGATCGGCTTACAATCAGACTACCACTGAGTTCATCAGTGAGAGGGCCGGCAATTTTGCCACGCAATTTCCACTCATTATCCTCGAAGTAGGATGCATCAACAAAAGCTTCGAATGAATCTCCCGGCGTTTTGGTGACAATGTTGAGCACACCCGCTTGGGCATTTTTGCCATAGAGTGTCCCTTGGGGGCCTCGGAGTACTTCGATGCGTTCAATGTCGTACAAATCTGCAAAGGCTTGGCCGGAACGCCCCAGCACGACGCCGTCGACGACCGTCGAAACGGCGGGCTCTGCCGCGAGAGAAAATGAAACGGTGCCGATACCGCGAATAGAGAGGGCGGAGTTTGCTTGGGTTGAGCCCTTACGGAAGCTGATTGAAGGAACAAGCGTCTGTATACCTTCAATATTGTTTGCAAACTTATTCTCAATCGTGTCTTGGTTCAAAACACTGACCGCAATCGGAACGTCTTGGAGGTTCTGTTCCCGCTTTTGTGCGGTGACCGTGATGTTGTCGTATGACTGAGCTTGGGCGCCGCTTTCCTCTGCCTCTTGAGCAAAGGCGGGCAACGACAGAGCGCTGCAAAGCGCTACCGATGCCACGGTCATTTTCCAATGTTCTCTCATTACGTTTCCTCCTGAAGTTAATTGTTATTCATTAGAGCGTTACAGCGTTGCCGTGTGCTGTCCACGACAATGTATGAATATTGCATCAATCTTGGCGCTGATGGAGCTGTATACTGGGTGTCGAGGTATTGAGGAAGTGTACTGGTGTCAAAGGGTCATCTGTAAATTATTGAAATTGCTGGATAAAAATTGATTTGTCCACCGCTCAAAAATAGCTGGTCGCTGTAGCATTTTTGCAACGTTGAGGAGCGGGCTCAACGCGAAATATCCACCTCTTATTGCGGTGTTTCTGCGCTGCCCTGCGCACCGGCGAGTAGGGCGTCTCATAAAATGAGGTGTGTGTGCCCCCCTAATTAAAAGGCCCTTACCCTCCTACCAGGGAGTATTTCAGCTTTCGCCCACTATACCTTTATTTGCGGGCGTAAAGGATCGCAAATTCTGGAGCCAAACAAACCCGTTCGTTGCGAGTAGTGTGGTCATTGCACTATAAAACCCAACACCAATCGATCCATCTGCGAATCCCAGCGGCGAGAAAATAATATAAAGTGCAACCACAAGAGAGAGCAGGCTAAACGCAACGGGTCTCGCAAAACGCCATGGGCTGAGATCGACTTTGGAAAGTTGCGGTACTGTCCAAGCTGTTTGGGTTGGGGCGAGTTTTCCCGCGATCAGCATGATCGCGACTTCGATCGCAAATAGGATGGCATAGAGGTGCAGGAAGTGGATCGTCACAATGTCATCGAACACGAATTTTAGTAGGCCATAGGCGACCACGTGAAAGGCAATTACAAGTTTTGCGGCAATCGCAGGCGTGCGTTTGGCGAAAAGACCCACAATGACAATAGCGACGATGGGAATATTGTAAAAACCAGTGAAGATTCTGATGATTTGCCAAAGGCCTTCTGGCGCGAACCAAAGTAATGGTGCAACAAAGAATGAAAATAGAGCGATAACAACACTCGCAATCATCGCAATGCGGACGGCCTGCTGATCGGTGAGGGGCGTGCGCCGTGTGGGGGCGTAAATGTCCAAGGTAAACATGGTCGCCGCGCTGTTGAGTAGGGAATTAAACGATGAGAAGACCGCACCAAATAGAACGGCGAGGAAGAAACCCATCATCCAAACTGGGAAAACATCGCGAATAAGGGCGGGATAGGCTTCGTCAATACTCGTCAGTCCGGGTCCGTACATGTGGAATGCAATGATCCCTGGAATCATCATGAAGAAGGGGACGAGAATTTTAAAAAACCCAGAGAGCAGGACGCCTTTTTGACCTTCCGCCAGATTTCTGGCTGCCAGCGTCCTTTGGATGACATACTGATTAGTGCACCATTAGAACAAATTCGCGAAGATCATGCCGTTGAAGATGG
>CALFRH010000010.1 GCA_937919225.1 uncultured Parvularcula sp. | reverse complement strand
CGAAAACCACGGTGACCGTGGTTGATCGGTTTGACCCGGCGCTTCCAGGCGCGACGGTGGCGAATGTGCCGCTAGGCTTGGCGGCGATAGCAAGTTTCACCACGACCGTCGGTGATGAATTTACCGAGCAGACGGAAACCGCATTCTCACTGCCGAAGGACTTGGAGTATCAGGAAAACGGGTTCATCTTCGGCAGCAAGATCTTCAAGGACGCGATGTCCTTTCAGGTCACCGATGCGACCTTCGGCGAAAACCTGTCAGGCTTCATTCGCACTTGCGTTTTCTATGATCTATTGGAGCATCGCTATTCCGTCACAGATATGCGGGAGACGGATGATCTTTGGGCTTTCATCACGACGGTCAATCCGCCCAATCCTGCGCGTTTTTATGAATACGTCACGGGCCCAGGCACAACGGAGGTGCGCTCCTGCGATGTCGCTGCGACCCAGCTGGACGCGTTGTGGACGGCGGAAACCAATCGCATTGCGCAAATCTACGGCAAACAGATTTCACCAAGTCTAAGTGACGCTGCCGCACAAGCGCTGGTGCTCAACTCGCTGACGGAGGCACATGACTTTTTCCTCGGCAGCGCGCGGGCGGCATCTGATCAAATTCGTCAAGCCACGCTAGGAAACCTCGTCGACAAGTCTGTTCGCGATCAGGGTGCGGAGCTTTGGGCAGACTGCGTGCTGGATTCCTACAGCCTAGCACGCACAGAGTCTGAGCAAGGTCGAGCGATCAGAGAAGTCGCTCTGCGCGCTGAACGATGGGTGGCGCATTTCCGCACAGTTGCAGAAGTTCTCTTTTACGGACTGTTCCCAGTGCTCTTTCCGCTCTTCCTGCTGCCGGAAACCGGCTTTCGACTGTTGCGGGGCTATGTCAGTGGCTTCGTGGTTCTAATGGCTTGGGGACCGCTATATGTGATCCTCCACCGCATTATGATGGGAACGGCCGGATCACGCAGCCTGGGCGCTGCCTACACCCCAACATCCGGCGAGGAAATTACGCTCGTGACCCAGGCGGGCATTGAAGCGGTCCATGCCGACATCGCCATGATCGCTGGCTATATGACCTTGATGATACCCTTCATGGCGGGCGCTATCGGTCGCGGCGCAGGCGTTGCGTTTTCGGGATTATCGCAAACGCTTTTGCACCCCGCTCAAACAGCGGCGCAGGCGGCTGCGCGGGAAACCTCTACCGGGCAGATCGCCTTGGGTAATACCAGTTTTGGCGTTCACCGTTTCAATACGACCGACGGCAACCGCATGGCGACCAGCTCTTTTGTTGACACTGGTGAAAGCTCTTGGAACACGCCTGAGGGTGCCCGGATGCGAATGACGGCAGCTGGGGGTTATGTTTACGACGGGACCGGAGCAATCAGCAGAGGGGCCACGCGCGTAGACTATTCAGGTGGCCTATCCACGGCGCTGCAAAGTGAATCTAGTATGTCACTTGAGCAACGCGACGCTGCGGCGAGCCGCTCTACTGAAGCGCGGACTGCATTGGCACACAACATTACCGACCTCACTTGGCAAATGAGCCAAGGCAAGAGCTTTGAGGACGTCACTGGATATAGTCAGGACACACGCATGTCGGAGTCTGCGAACCAGCTTCTAAGCAATGCAAGCCGGTTTGCTGAACGTTTCGGGGAGTCCAGAGAATCCCGGATGGCGCTCGAAGCCTATGTCGCGGCCTCGGCAAGCCGGGGATTTAAGGTTCCTCTAATAGGGAGCGCGAAAGTCGAAGGGGGCGTGAAGGCTTCGGCCGCAACCGAACAGCGCAGGTCAGAAATCTATGAAGCTGCAAGAGAAGCGGTACGCACTGACAATGCTCAGGACACATATGATGACATCGTCACGACTGCTGATGGTGCTCGCACCACGGAAGGCGGGCAAACATCAAACTCATGGCGTGAAGCGTTTGCGGCCAACCTTCAAGAGAGCCAAACGGCGAGCTTGGATCGCGAGCGTTACCAGGCGAGGTCCGATGCGGCGAGACAACTTGCAAGCCAGGTTGAACGGGAAGGATCCAGCTTTACCGCGAATTGGGACAATGCCTTTCTCGGCTATATGGCAGAGCAAGATCGCGGGGACGGTAACCCTATCGGATACGCGGAAGCTGGCCGGCGTTGGAGTTCAGGCGAATTGAATGATCGAATGTGGGTTGAAGCCCAGGCACGCGAATTCATTGATGCCCAAGCAGACGGACTTTTGGAAACACCGGCTCTTCCTGGCTTCAGGCAACCAAGCGAAACACCCATCGCAGCGCCAATTGGATTTTCGCAAATCGAAGCAGCTGGTGAAGCGTACCGCAATCAGGCCGAGGGAATCGGCGAAGGTATTTCATACGACGAAGCGCGTCATGAGCAGATCGAGGGAACGGCATTTTGGACGGGTCAACGGCATGAAATGTCGGTGGATCGGATGCACGGGGAAGTTGGCAATCTCGCGCAAACGCGCAAGTTTGCCGTCCAATCGCGCGTACAGGATAGCCGAGATGCGGAGTGGGATGAGTTCGCTCGATCAGACCCTGATAGTATGCCCGAAAAACATGGAGATCTATGGAGGAAGGGTCGCCGAATCCCTGGTATTGGTAGCCCAGAAGATAATGGTGAAGCACAACGAGCTAATGAGGAAAGGATGCCGGACAACCAGTCTTTCGGCAATTCGGACCATTACAGGACTGGAGAAGAGCGCTTGTTGAAGGACTAGCGGTTACTTACACGCGCATTGTATGCGTCCGCCATTTTCAAAGAGGTTTCCTTCGAAATCGTCATCGCTTTTGTCATGTAACCAAAGAAGGCGAACCCCACTCCAAATGGTAGCGCTGCTCCAAGCCATAGGGGCCAGTCATAGTGTGCAATCGGTTCAAGTTCTTTAGTTCCGAATGAAATGTCCTGTCCGGTGAATAGTAACAGTATCCCGATGACCATGCTTACGACACCGGCGATAGCGCAGCCGATCATTGGCAAGCGTACTAACCAAACCCACACACTGCCGAACTTAGCTGTCTCGGCGTTGAATCGATAAGCGCCATCAAGTGATAACTCGATCTGCTCTTTA
>CALFRH010000009.1 GCA_937919225.1 uncultured Parvularcula sp. | reverse complement strand
ACGAAGGTGACGGACACGTCAGCAGCGCCGATGGTCGCGATCTACCACCTTGAAGGGCGCCGTTCAGAGCGGAGTGTCTGGCTCATGGAAGAGTTGGGTCTGCCCTATGACTTGAATTATGTGCGCGGTGATTTGCGGGGATCGATGGCTATGGTGCATGCCCTGGGGCATGAAATGCCAATGGTGCCGACCGTTGTGATCGAGGATCAAATCCTGGTCGAATCTGGCGCCATTATTGATTTGATCCTATCGCGTTATGCCACTGGGGAGCTGACCCCGGACATTGCGAGCGACGACTACCCGGTACATCTGATGTGGATGCACTATGCCGAAGGGTCGCTGGCGGCGCGGCTGTTCAGCGATTACCGGGCCTGGCGGACCAATCCACCCACCGAGCGCTCAATGCTTGTCGACAGCGAGGCCGTGGTCCAGTTTGCAGAGAACCATCTTGCGACTCATCCCTGGTTCGGGGGGCAAGACTTCTCCTCCGCCGATATCATGATGTTCTTCCCACTCAATGTTGCGACCGGCCTTAATCTGGTCGACGCGACGAAGTTTCCTCACATCGCCGCTTGGAAAACCAAAATCGAATCACGCCCCGCCTATCAGCGTATGCTGGCAGCTGCCCGGCCGGACGGAATGATTGGAAATCTGCCCCCGGTCCAAGCCAGGCCGCCTTCAGAACGAGGGACACGCTGACCGAGAGATACGGTAGCGGTGTGTCCGCTTGCGGCGTCAAAGCAGACATAGGCTCGCTCATTCAAGCGTGGTTTTTTCTTTGAGCTCGCCATCCAACCCCCGGAAGCGGTCATTTTCGGGATACTCGTCTATCGCCGCGTTTAATGCTCTTCTCGCTTTCTCATGCTCGCTTAAACGAAATAGCGCGATGATGTACTCTTCATATACGCGAGCCGATGTGAACTCTTTGTCTGAATGCTCTTCGATTAACTCCACTGCATCGTGGTGGGAGCCAATTTTATTGAGTGCGTTGCTTGTAAAAAAGACTGTATCGTCAGTAATGAAATCCAGTGAGATGGCTTGCTGACAATCGCTGACGGCTTCTTCATAGCGACCGAGCCCAGCCCCTAGAACAACACACCTCGACAAATACCCCTGCCAATCATCTGGCATCATTTCTATTGCTCTGTTGTACAATATCAGCGCGCTTTCGAGGTCGCCCTTCTCACGCAGAGTCCATGCTAACATGCGGACGACATCGTCCCTTTCCGGCTCTAGCTCTAGAGCATCGCGAAGATCAGATTCCGAACCTTCCAGATCAAGAAGCTCTCGTTTTGTCAGGCCTCGCGAATAAAGTCCTTCGAACAAGTCTGCTGACGAAATTTGATCGCTTTTCGCGAGCAATGCATCGCACGCCAAGAGGACGGCTTGCGCATCGTAATCAAGCGCGCCTCGATCAGTGAAACAATACTGTAAATCGATCGTTTGCGGTTCAGCTTCAGGAACGGTGGTATCGCATGCAGTCAAAGCGAAGATCGAAATCAAAGAAAGCGCTAATCTAAACATACCGGCCCTTCGACGCTTCGCGATTTGATGTCTTTAGAATTGTGCAGCAAACGGCGCAAGGAGAAGTCCGTTTTCGGCGCCGAAGCAGAGATATGTAATTGGACTGCACCACACTACGCATTGTGTATTTCGCTCAAGCGCAGTCGACGCGCATTTCCCATCCATGCGTACCCAGAAAAAAGTTGGCGCTGCCTCCTGCTGGAAATCCAAAGCTACCCCGAGCGGTAGAGTCTAAAAAGAAGGCAAACTTCCCGCCTTCTACTTCTTGGGGACTCTGCCACCATTGAGCATACCCTCCAAGTTTAATTGGCATCGTTTGTTGCAGCATTGCGCGCGCCTCAAACCCAGGATGATCGAAGAACCAACTCGATTCGCTGTGGCGTGCCACCGAACTTGGTATCAGATCGGCAAAATCCTCCCAATCCGGCAGGTCTAGGTCATGAGAACGCCAACTAACGGGGAATGTGGGTAAGGATTCATGTTGGCGGTAGCCTAACCCCAAAGGCACCAAATTCTCTAGTGATTGATAGGTTCGGATGACAAAACCCGTTCCGTTCTTCGCTTCCCATATGTGTCCGGTTTCAGGGTCAAACCAAAGTGTCATCAAGGCGATACCGCTCATCCACTTCGGTACATTTGGGAGCTCGTCTGTTCTCACTTGAAGTATCGGTAACATCTCATTGCCAGATGCATCGCATGCTGGGAGGTCCTCGCCTTCAAGACCCACGAAATTCCCTCCCCACCAACTGGTATACCGGTCTTCTGTGTTTTTCGGTCGAAATCCTCCAAGCTCTCCCAATGTGGCTGTCCGAGTTGCTTTTTCGAGCTGCTCTTTTGCAACCGCCCACTCCTCTTCAGTGGGGTCTGACATACTCGTGTGAGACTTAGGGTTCGTTCCCACGTTTAATCGGCGCACAAATTGAGAGAACCATGTTCGCAAAACAGACATTTCGATGCACTTCTTTCGATTAGACTTGCAGTGTAGCACCAACTCTCATGGCGTTAAATTCGCCGTTGACCTGCCTAACTCGCCAATGTCCGCTCCTGACCCAAAGCAGACTTTCCAAGTCGGATTTG
>CALFRH010000008.1 GCA_937919225.1 uncultured Parvularcula sp. | reverse complement strand
CTAGCGTGCCAGAGATAGGGGCGAGCGAATCAGGGATTGGCCCGATCCTTCAACCGCTGTTGAGCGGCGTTTGAGGACCGCCGGTGGTTCTCGTCAGCCGCGTTGGATCAGAGCGCTTTCCGACCAGATTGGTGCATAGACCGGCGGAGGTGAGGCAGATAAGAAAATGGGAAGGGCCCTGTTTTCCTGCCGAACGCGTGGGAAACAAAGACTTAGAGCATACCGCTTGATTTAATCAGGACGAAAAAATGCTCTAGAGCATCGAGTTTGAACTCAGAATCATTTTGTCTTTGGGATTTTAGCGAACCGTGATTCGACTGGTCAGGAGGACTGACCATGGTCAAAGCACTATCGACAGATCTACGCGAACGGATGGCTCGTGGGATGGCGGAAGGCAAATCCCGCCGGTCTGTGGCGGCTCAGTTTGAGGTTGCCCCGTCGACAGCTGTTCGGTTGCAACAGCTGATTGAAGAGACGGGGTCCACCGAGCCCAGACAGCAGGGGCGCCCCAAGGGGGGCGGCAAGCTAGAGCCCGTGCGGGATGCGATCATCGCCAAAGTTGAGGCCGAGCCGAGCATCACGATGCCGGCTTTGTCGGTCTGGCTGATTGAGGCCCATGGGGTAACGGCCCATCCGGCAAATTTGTCGAAGCTTCTGTGTGCAGCTGGCTTTACCTATAAAAAAAACACTTCTGGCCTCGGAGAAAGAGCGCGTTGATGTCGCGACCGAACGGACTGAATGGCGGTGTTACCGTCAGCCTGCGATGCGCGAGCAGCCAGGTCGGCTGATCTTCATCGATGAAACCTCCATCAAAACCAATATGACGCCCTTGCGAGGGCGGTCGCCCAAAGGCCAACGCTTGATAGCGGACGTTCCCTTTGGGAAATGGCAGACCCAAACCTTTATTGCGGGCTTGAGGTGCGATGGGTTGGTGGCACCATGGGTTGTGAACGGAGCGATGAACGGTGAGGCCTTTGAGACCTATATCCGTACACAGCTAGCTCCGACCCTAAACCCTGGCGATATTGTGATCTGCGACAATCTCAATGTGCACAAAAACAACGCTGCTGCTCAAGCCTTGGCAGAAAGGGGCGCCTGGTTTTTGTTTTTACCCAGATATTCACCGGACCTGAACCCCATCGAAATGGCCTTCTCCAAACTCAAAGCCCACCTCCGAAAAGCAATGGCACGGACCTATGACGAATTATGGAAGGCCGTCGGGAAGGTCTGTGACCTCTTCTCGCCAACAGAATGCTGGAACTTCTTTAAAGCGGCTGGGTATGGTGCAGATTAAAAACTCGATGCTCTAGTGGGAGTTGGATCCCACAGTCTTCCCACCGGTCGCCGCGGGAGGGCGGGAAACAAAGCTCACCTTCATCCGCATTCAAACCGCTCACCCCTGCGAAGGCGGGAATGAGCAGTGTTACCCCAGAGGATCCGCCCACCCGCGGCGTCGAGCGGCGGCGAGGACAGTGTTCTTCAAGAGACACGCAATGGTCATAGGCCCCACCCCGCCGGGGACAGGGGTGATGGCGCCCGCCACCTCTTTGGCCTCCTCAAAGGCCACATCCCCTACAAGGCGCCCCTTGCCATCAGGGGTTTCAAGGCGATTGATCCCGACATCGATGACGATGGCGCCAGGCTTGATCCAGTCCCCTTTAATCATCTCGGGGCGACCCACCGCCGCACACAGAATATCGGCTCCGCGGCACACAGCGGCGAGGTCTTGGGTTCGGGAATGGGCCATGGTGACCGTCGCATTCTCCGCCTGCAAGAGCAGAGAGAGCGGCTTGCCCACGAGGATAGACCGGCCCACCACCCCGGCATTTTTGCCAGAGAGATCCGCCAAGACCGACTTCGCCAGAATAACCGACCCCTGAGGTGTGCACGCGACGAGGCCCCGACGCCCCAAGAGGACCCGGCCCGCATTGGTTTCGGTGAGGCCATCGACATCCTTTGACGGATCAATTCTGGCAATCGCTGCATTCGCGTCTAGACCCTCAGGCAAGGGCAGCTGGAGGAGGATCCCATCGACGTGATCATCCGCGTTGAGGCTATCGATCAACTCTTCGACCACCGCCTGGGAAGTGCCCGCCGCAAGGCGGTGCTCAACGCTATGCATTCCCACCGCGCCGGTGAGCTTCACTTTGTTCCGCACATAGACCTGGCTGGCTGGGTCTTCCCCCACAAGAATGACCGCCAGGCCCGGCTTATGCCCGATGCGGCCCGTGAGGTCCGCCGCCGCCCCCGCGACGTCTGCCCGGACAGACGCGGCAATGGCCTTACCGTCGATAAGGGACGCCCCCATAGCGCTAGAACCGCGGGACCGACATGGGCCCTAAAATGTAGATCTGTACTGCCCGTAGCCCGATAAAAATAAAGATGGGGGAGATATCGATGCCGCCGAGACTGGGCATAACATTTCGAATGGGCCGCAGCACGGGGTCCGTCAACGTATTACAGGTGCGGAGGATCATATCCACCACCTGATTGCTTCTGTTGATCACATTGAAAGTGACCAGCCAACTGCCGATAATCCCAACGATGAGGACCAGTAGAAAAACGTCAATGAGGCTGCTTAAAATCCAAGCGAGCATGGCC
>CALFRH010000007.1 GCA_937919225.1 uncultured Parvularcula sp. | reverse complement strand
GCGATCATATGAGCTATCGAACACCGTCCCTTCCGGGAGTGTGCTCTGATAGTGCTCTTCATCGGTGTCCTAGGGATCTGGGGTCTCGCCCTTGCCGCCATCTTCAAGCACCTCGAACTGAAGGCCGCTCTCAGTGGTCGTCACACCGTCTTGCGCACCTGTCCCTTCAAGGAACGCTTCGGAGGCGGAGAGGTTTTCAGCCGCCTGCGCCTGGAAAGCCTCCATCGCAGCCTTTTGCGCTTCTTCCTGGGCCTTACGCTGCTCTTCGAGCTTGGCTTCTTGCTCAGCGATGATTTCGTTGCGGCGATCCTCTTCGTACGCGGTTACCACTTCAATGAGGTTGATATCGAAAATGAGGGTCTGGTTGGGCTCAAACACACCGGGCAGCCCCTCCTCCCCAAAGGCTAATACAGGGGGGATGGTCACCTGTGCCGTCTCACCCTCTTTCATCTGTGCGAGAGCCTCAGGCACACCAGGGATCGGGATGGCTGTGTAGGACGGCACCACAATCGGATCCTCCAGCACCGTCGAATCATCAAACACCGTCCCATCGATGAACTTGCCGGTATAGTGGAAGCGGATGAAATCTTCCTCGCCTGGCATCTGTTCCTTACCCGCGGTCAGGGTTTCGATCTGAATACCGTTCTCAAGCGTCCGTACCCCATCCTTAGCGGCGTTGGCGGCAAGATATTCCTCACTCTTCTTGGCATTGATCTCGATCAGCGGGTTGGCCGGCGCATCGGGAATTTCGAGGGCGCCAGAATCACTCGGCGCCTCAGCAGCCGACTCGGTCTGCTTGGTTTCAACCTTCGCTACATCTAGTGCCGCTTCGCCCGCGTCATTTTCGCCCCCAGCACACGCCACAAGTGCCGTTGAGCCGGCGAGCAACGCCGCCCGCAAAATATTTTTTGTCATGATGAGTCTCCGCCAAAAGCCCCTTGGGGACAGGTTTTTCTGAACCCTGCCCCTAGCCGTCCCCGCGCCCCAGTTAAAGCCTTGTTAACCAGGAATCAGCGACCACACAATTCGTCGTGGAAAACGATATGTTGACCTGTTAGGGCAAAGTAACGCTAGATATGGTGGTCCTGGCGGTCAGCAAGGCAAACAAGAGAGGAACGACAATGCGTGAGGTCACGGTGACTGAAACGGCTCAAAAGCTCCCAAACGAAGCCGCAGCTGGGGTTTCGCAACCCGCTCCTGTAGATGAGAGCAAGGGGCGTCCCGCCCTTAAAGTGGTGCGGGAAGTGGTGGTGGACCGTTCTCGTGACGCGCTGCTCACCGACTTTGGTAAAACCACCATGGATGACCGCTATTTGCTGGAGGGTGAGTCCTATCAGGATATGTTCGCCCGGGTCGCCACCGCCTATGGCGATGATGCTGACCACTCCCAGCGGATCTATGACTATATCTCGAAGCTCTGGTTCATGCCCGCCACCCCCGTCCTCTCGAACGGTGGCGCGAAACGGGGCCTGCCTATCTCCTGCTTCTTGAATGCGGTGAATGATAGTCTCGACGGCATTGTCGGCACCTGGAACGAAAATGTGTGGCTGGCCTCTAATGGCGGCGGCATCGGCACTTATTGGGGCGGCGTGCGCTCCATCGGTGAGACGGTGAAGGGCGCGGGCAAAACCTCCGGCATTATCCCTTTCATCCGGGTGATGGACTCCCTCACCCTAGCGATTTCCCAAGGCTCCCTGCGCCGCGGGTCCGCTGCCTGCTACCTCGATATTCACCACCCGGAGATTGAGGAGTTCCTCGAGATCCGCAAACCTTCCGGCGACTTCAACCGGAAGTCCCTGAACCTGCACCATGGGCTCAACATTACGGACGAGTTTATGGAAGCGGTCGCCGAAGATGCAGAGTTCGGCCTGCGCTCCCCGAAAACCGGCGAAGTTCTGCGCACCATCAATGCGCGGAAGCTGTGGCAGAAGATCCTGGAGATCCGCCTGCAAACAGGTGAGCCATACCTCATCTTCTCCGACACGGTGAACCGAGCAATGGCCAAGCACCAGCGGGACCTCGGGCTTAAAGTATCGACGTCGAACCTCTGTGCGGAAATCATGCTGCACACGGGCGAGGATCACCTTGGGAACGAGCGGACGGCTGTCTGCTGCCTCTCTTCCATCAATGCCGAAAAGTATTTCGAATGGAAGGATGAGCCTCGCTTCGTCGAAGATGTGATGCGCTTCCTCGACAATGTGCTTCAAGACTTTATTGACAATGCGCCCGAAGAGATGAGCAAGGCGGCCTACTCCGCCGTGCGAGAACGCTCGGTGGGTCTTGGCCTTATGGGTTTCCATTCCTTCCTTCAGCAGCTGGGCGTCCCGTTCGAAAGCGCTATGGCGAAAAGCTGGAACATCCGCCTCTTCAAGCATATCCGGATGGGCGCGGACGCGGCCTCCGTTCAGCTGGCGGAGGAACGTGGGGCCTGCCTTGATGCGGAAGAACGCGGGATAAAGCAGCGCTTCAGCCACAAAATGGCGATTGCGCCGACGGCATCGATCTCCATCATTTGTGGGGGTGCCAGCCCGTGCATCGAACCGATCCCAGCTAATGTGTACACCCACAAAACTTTGTCAGGGTCCTTCACAGTGAAGAACCAGGCGTTGGAAAAGCTGCTAGAGACCAAAGGCTTGAACGACGACGATACCTGGGCGTCCATTCTAGAGCATGAGGGCTCGGTTCAGCATTTGGACTTCCTCTCGGACGATGAGAAAGACATTTTCAAAACCGCGTTTGAGATTGACCAGCGCTGGGTGATTGACCTTGCGGGTGATCGCGCGCCCTTCATCTGCCAGTCCCAGTCCGTGAACGTCTTTATCCCTGGCGATGTCGACAAATGGGATCTGCACATGCTGCATTGGACCGCGTGGGAGAAGGGCGTGAAGTCCCTCTACTATTGCCGCTCCAAATCTGTTCAGCGGACGGCCTTTGCTGGCGGTGAAGGCAAAACCGACAGCGCGGAAGCGTCCATGGCTGAGGCGGGTGCCGCGCGCACGGACTATGATGAGTGTCTTGCTTGTC
>CALFRH010000006.1 GCA_937919225.1 uncultured Parvularcula sp. | reverse complement strand
CGGTTTTCGCTCACGGCGGGGTGAGCCTGGTGCTTATGCCTGGTGCTGGTCTCCTATTGGGCGCGGGATTGCCGATCATGGTTCTCGGTGTGGTCTGTTATGCCTTACCGGCCAGCTTCATTCAGATCGTGATTGCAGCGGCATTGCTGGGGCTTGGGTTTGGACTCGTTAATCCGGGGCTGATGGCGGCGGCCTCGTTGCGAACTTCATCGGCAAGGCAGGGATCGGTTGAAGGTCTGATGCAAGCGAGGATGGCGAGCGGTTACGTGGTCGGGCCACTTTCTGGGACGGCGCTTTACGAGATTTCACCGCTCCATTCCTCGGCCTTGATTGGAGCTGCGCTCGTCCTGGCGCTGGTCGCCCTACTGTTTGTTTCTTTCAAAACAAAAGAGGAGGCATTTGATGCAAACTCACTTGCTTGAAAAAGCGCCAATGGATGCGACCTACATTCTCTCGACGTTTCGCGTCGCCCGTCGCGCGCGCCTTTCACCCTCTTTCATTCGGATCACTTTTAAGAGCGAAGATGGTTTTGCTTTCGATTCCTGGGGCCCGGATCAACGCGTGAAGCTTTACCTGCCCGAACCTGGGCAAAAGGCACCTAGATTGCCGCTGACAGATTGGAATACGGCCTGGGCCCGGCTTGCGCCAGAGTATCGACCCGCCCGACTTTCTTCTACCATCCGTGCGATTCGGCCGGAGTCCGACTAGCTTGATATTGATTTTGTGGAGCACGGCGTCGATGGGCCCGCCTCTGCCTGGGCGTTTCATGCAAAGGCAGGGGACCTTTTACAAATCGCCCATCCCAGCGGAATTTTTGAAGGCAGGCGCGTCGGCTTCGAATGGCGCCCCCCGGAAGACGTGACTCGACTACTACTCATGGGAGACGAAACCTCCTTGCCGGCGATCTCTAATATTTTGGCTACCATGCCTGACACCGCCACGTCTGTTGAGTGTTTTGTTGAAGTCCCGCGCTCTGGAGATGACGCCGCTGCTGGTGACGTGGCGAGCCAGATTACCTGGTTGCCACGCGATGGCGATGCGCCGGGGACGAAACTGAAGCGCGCTCTAGGCTACTCGCAAATGCCAGAGCTTGCCCGTCTGAAACAATTGCATGGCTTGGACAAACGTGTCGCTGCAGATGAGCGGATGTGGCACCCGTCCTCAGAGACTCATGGGCCGTTCTATGCTTGGGTGGCCGCAGAGGGGAATGCCGTGAAGTATATCCGGCACGCCTTGATGAAGGATTGCAACCTGCCAAAGAGTGCCGTGTCGACTATGGGATACTGGTACCTCGGGCGCCCATTTAGTTGAGCATCCGTGCGCAATGTTGGAGGAAATTTTGGTAACAAATGCTGAGACTCTAGAACCGCTAGCAGAGCGATTGAAGACCTTTGACGGCTTCTTGGAACGGCTTTCCAAAGAGTACGGTTTATCCACTTTGGACCTTGTGCGTCACTTGCCAGATGAGCAGGTTAAGATTGTCGATGGCGGGAAAATGCTCGAGCTGCTCACGGATGTTGGTGAGTGGGGGGCTGTTTTGTTCATCACAGAGGGCAATTCGGTGATTACCGGCATGTCCGTGGAGCTCCCGCAGGTCTTCCTAAAAGACGGGTATTTTCACTTTTTCGGTGAGGGCGGATTTGGCGGTCACATCAAAGAAAACGCGTGTGAGCATATCGCCTTTATTGAACGTCACTTCCAAAATCGAAACTCGCGTTCGATCCATTTTTATGATGGGGACGGCGAACCGATGTTCAAAGTCTTTGTGTCCCGCGAAGTGAGCGGCGAAATTAAAACTGAGCAAGTTATGCGTTGGACTGCTCTGCGCGAAAAGCTCTAAGAAAAACACGCTATATC
>CALFRH010000005.1 GCA_937919225.1 uncultured Parvularcula sp. | reverse complement strand
GGCTTGCATTTGTTCTGTTGCAAATGGCCGGTTACCTGATGGGTGAGCGCGTCTAGTTTTCCAAAGGCTTGTTATGGTCGGCTCTGGCCTGCGGTGCTTTGGGCCTAACCTTGCCGAACGTATTGTTTTATTCAGCAGCATCCGAAGTTCCCGCCGGCATACTTTCACTGTGCATTGCTACTATCCCGGCCTTCACCGGAGTTATAGCTTATTTTCTTGGCATCGATACGTTGTCGCCTCGGCGAGTCATCGCCATCGGTGTTGGGATTCTAGCCATTCTCATCCTTATTCTACCGGGTTTTGAAGGTCCATCAATTCCACTCAACTTCGGATATGTGGGTATGGCGCTACTGGCGGCGTTTTTCTATGCCCTGTCATTCATAATAATGTCCTATTTTCTGAGCGACTGCGACTTTCCATTGTGTTTCACGTCGCTGATCTTTGGCGTTTCCGCAGTGATGCTCTTTCCCGTTACGTTCGATGTGGACATTGTTACTCGGCTCGACTGGAACGCAGCTACTTTGGGTTTGGTTGCCGTCGGTCCGTTCATCGCCATCGCACATTCATTTTACGTCTTTGCACTGAAGAGCGGAGGCGCCGTACAAGCAAGTTTTGCAACCATTATTGCGACAACTATGGGCGTATTGTGGGGAATGATCGTACTCGGCGAGAAAAACACAATAAACGTCTGGATTTCTTTGATCATGATCCTTGGTGCTCTGAACGTACTTCGCAATAGCACAGAGGAACCCCAGGCAAATCGCGATGTTGCCACTACGAGAACGAGCTTTGAAGAAGGAGCTAACACGTGACTTTAGAGGACAAACTGACCAAAGATGCCATTGATACGATCAATGCAGACCATCAGAGGATTGTGGCATCGGTCATAAGTGAAGGTATCACTCTCATCAATGAGATGCGTCCGGATCAACCACCGCTTGATCCAGACAAGGACCACGTATTCCTAGGGGATCAGGCTGTGGTCGAGTCCATGGGGCTTGTGACTTACCTCAACGCCGTCGAAGGACTGCTGAACTCGAAACACCGGATCGGCATGGATGTGATTTCCGAGAAGGCGATGTCGATGCGGACAAGCCCCTTCCTTAGCACCTCGACACTTCGAAAGTACCTTCTTCAAGAACTCTCATAAAACGGAAAGTCGCCATGTATCTCTCTCGACCCTACCACTTTCTTGGAACTCAGGCGCGAGCAGACGTCCTAGCGCAAGTGAAGGACAATCCCGAGGCAATTCAGCGTTTAGCGGACTCCAAGGTCGAGTGCTACAACGCAATCTCCGGTGATTTTGGCACCTTAACCGAACGCGTGCTGTCAGAGCTCATGTCAGAGGAGGCCTTGACCCCACAAGATGTGTCGGCGATCCTCTACACTCGGGTTTGCGAGGCAAACAGCGAGGGGTTAGACCGCTCTGTCGATGAGGCGTTAGCCAATCTGGAACTTGTGAGCACGCCACTCATACAAATGGGTGGTGGACAATGCGCGAACGGAGCCCTGCTCCTGATGCAGGCCGAAGCTCTTTTGGCCAAGGACCCAGAGTCTACCATACTCATCGTAGAAGCAAATATTGTCCCCGACACCCAGGATCGGAACTACTTAGACAACACGGTTATCCTGTCGGATGGTGTCGTGGCATATACTGTGTCCAAAAAGCAAAACGCGTACAAGGTTCTGGCGACGAGCATTGAGTTCGATCACAAGGTGCGCGGATTGCAATACTCCGGCAACCCTGCTGGCGCAATAATTGCGTTTAAGAAAACACAGCAGCTACTCGTACGCTGCATGGAAAGCATCACAGATAAGACGCAACGCACAATGGCTGACTTCGTCAAGGTGTTTACCAGCAACACGCTCAACACCGTCGAACAGATCAGGGAATCCTTCGGGCTGCAAGAAAGCAAGATCTACGCCGGGAACATTCCAAAACATGGGCATTTTTTCGGGGCAGAGCTCTTTTATAACTTTGCCGAATTCGATCAGAGCGGCGAATGGGCAAAAGATGACGCCGTTTTGTTGTTCCATTGTGGATACAGCGCGTTTGGCTTCAGCGCCATTCAAAAATTAGGCTGACGTGAGGACCTCCCGTGAAGGACGTATTTGCAAGCCGCGCAAGACAGTACCACGATACACCGGCGATCGTGTCAAACGGCCACGGCCAGAGCAAGACGCTGACTTGGTCCGAACTGAACGACAGTTTCCTAAGAGACTTGTCGTTGCTGGACAACCTTGGGGTTAAGTCCGGCGATGTCGTCATCCTTTATGGGGATCACCGGCCTCGAACGATCAGCCTTTTCTTCGCTCTTTATGAGAACAATAACATCATTATCCCGCAGGTCGAAGAAGCCCAAACAAAGTACGAGGCGTTGCTGCGAACCTGCGCCCCCCAATGGGCGATCC
>CALFRH010000004.1 GCA_937919225.1 uncultured Parvularcula sp. | reverse complement strand
CAACAGTACCAATGTTCACATGCGGCTTCGTGCGCTCAAACTTTTCCTTGGCCATTTTTCTCTCGGACCTCTTGTTCGTCGATCAAATCAGCGACCAGCCACGTGCCGGTCATGTCGCATTGCCAGTCGTGGAGCACCTCGGCCCCGGTTGCGTGGTCGCCCAGCCCAAGCTGGAGCGGGTGAAGGGAATCGAACCCTCGTCGTCAGCTTGGAAGGCTGCTGCTCTACCATTGAGCTACACCCGCCTTTATCCGGCTGGACCGCAGTAATGTTCCAGCGAACATAACCATGAACCAGCCGTCATGTCTTCTCGAAGGGGATGGTGGAGGGAGTTGGATTTGAACCAACGTAGGCATAGCCAACGGATTTACAGTCCGTCCCCTTTAACCACTCGGGCATCCCTCCTTAAACCAACCACCATAGGGCCCCTCTTTCATGAGGTTTTCCATGGGCCTTCAAGAAGTCCCGGCAACACCTGGCGAAGCTGACATTTCCCAGACAAAACCGACAATCCATCTCATTCGGCCTACCTTGAGGAGAAGCCGACATTTCGCAGATTGTCGCTTATATGGGAAACACCGGCTTCAAGCGCCGCTGGTGGCGTGCAAATAGGCGTTTTTGCCCCCTCATGTCAATGCCACGATGACCGGGATATGGCCTGAAAACAGCACGAACGGCCGCCTCAGGCGCCCCGTCGATGCCACACCCACTGAAAATTGGCCCTTCGCACCTTCAGAACCGATTGCAGACACGGATTTTACCCGCTAGAGCGCACATATGAGTGATGAACGAAATTCAGGGCCGAAGCGTCCAAATGCCGGTAAGTCAGGTCGGGGCAAGCCCGGATCGGGCGGCCGCGGCAACCGCCGTGGGGCTAACAGGTCCGGCGGCAAACGTCCTGGTGGTGAAGCAAGGGGCCAGAACCGTCAAAGCAGCGGCCGCGGGCGCGCCGTCTCTACACAACTGGCAGACGGGCCAGACTGGCTCTACGGCGCCCACGCCGTGCGCGCAGCCTTGATGAACCCGAAACGCCGCATCCTGCGGCTCATTGCAACGCCGAATGGGGCTGAGAGCATTGCAGAGCCGGCGCGTCAACGCGGCCTGCAGGTGGAAACGGCGGATGCGAAGGACATGGACCGCATGTTCCCGGCTGGTACGGTGCATCAGGGCATCGCCTTGCGCGTCACCCCCCTGCCGGACCCGGTACTGGCGGATATTCTCGGCGCCTCTAACGCCGCCGAGGAAAACGGCGAGCCCGTCCGCCCTCTCGTGATCCTTGATCAGGTCACCGATCCGCAGAACGTGGGAGCTGTCTTGCGATCAGCTGCGGTATTCGGGGCCCGCGCGGTCGTCGTCACGCGCCGGAACTCACCGCCGGTGACAGGCGCCCTCGCCAAGGCCGCCTCCGGTGCTGTGGAACAGATGCCGCTGGTTCAGGTGCCCAATGTGGCACAGGCCATCGCGGTATTGCAGGCCGAGGGTTGGTTCGCGGTGGGGCTGGAAGGCACCGGCGACAAGTCCCTTGCCCAGATGGACCTTACCGGCAAGATCGCCATCGTCATGGGTGCAGAAGGCACCGGCCTTCGCCGCTTGACAGCAGAGCGCTGCGACATGCTGGCGAAAATTCCCGGCGATTCAGAGTTTGCTTCGCTCAACGTCTCAAACGCCACCGCCGTGGCGCTCTACGAGATCAGCCGCCAGCGCGGATAGGCTGAGGTGGACCTCTTCGGACTTTCTTGCATTTCCACCTCGCCAGAATCAGATTTGCGCGCTATACCGTCCGCGATTCAGGTGATTGTCACCTTTGAGTCGCTGCCTCCGGGTACAAGTGTGCCGGCTTAGCTCAGCTGGTAGAGCACCTGATTTGTAAGCAGGGGGTCGGGAGTTCGAGCCTCTCAGCCGGCACCACTCACCCCATTTGCGGTTCGGTCGAGCGAGACTGTTGTGAACTGCCGCTCGCTATGTCCAGTTTTTGCAGCTCAGCAAGCTCATCCAGTTTCGACCGCATCACCTCATCCGGTCGTCTCACAAGCACCTGAACGACTGCCTTATGTTTCTCCGCGAGCCCGGTCCAAGCGTCACGTTGGACTGAATTTATGTGTTTGTGTTCCTCAAACGCGTCTTGGTAACCGGTAAGCGCATTCGCAAATGCCACCACGGCGGCATCAACCGACTTAGATGCTCGAACTCTTAGCGGAATGCCAGCCAAGGTATCCTTGAGACGACGCACTCCTCTCGCCCTTGCCGCAGGACGCTCATGCCGGCCTAGATACTTTATGGACCATAGATCCTCAAAATCCCTGATCACATCATTGGCCGCAACACGCCGAGCACTCTTTCTGTCACTGGACCGTTGAGCCAGTCGCCCTGTCACGTATGCCAGTACGATGACAAGCATCTCGGCGAGAAAGCCATCGTTGAGAAGCGTCGGCGCTGTCTCATCAAAAATCGATTGATAAACTTGCACTCCGACAGCAAGGCCCCAACCCGCGAACTCAACAAAAAACCCCTGCAAAACATCCATACCATCCCCCTTGTCTCACTTAGCACCAATCAAATCAGGCCGAGAGCGCACAAGCGAGACATGAAAATAGTTGATCTGTCTCGGCACTAGTCGATTGCGCGCACCCGAATACTCAAGCATTGGTTGAAGCAATGCGTCTGTAAGGTACTTTGCGGCACCGATTGAATTCAGGTCGCTGGAGAATAAGATGACGAATGGACCAGTTCGCGTTGCGTCCACCCTCTTTGCATTTGTGGCTTTGTCACTCGCATCGATACCGCACTCAAATGCAGAGGCGCAGGCGTCACGCGACGGCACC
>CALFRH010000003.1 GCA_937919225.1 uncultured Parvularcula sp. | reverse complement strand
ATAAAGGGGCTGATCCCGGACCCCTACTTTTTGGGTGCAGGCTTCCATGAGATTGGTACTGGGGGGCATCTGTCAGTCCATGTGGACTTCAACCACCATAAACCCATGGACCTTGAGCGCCGGGTGAATGTCCTCATTTATCTTAATGATGATTGGCAGGCGGAGTATGGGGGTCAGCTAGAATTTTGGAGTAGCGATATGTCCAAATGCATCCAATCGGTGGTGCCGGTGGCCAATCGCTGTGCCATGTTCACGCTGTCGGATAAGAGCTATCACGGAAACCCCAACTTGGTGGCCCATCCAGACGGGAAAACCCGAAAGTCGATTGCGCTCTACTATTACACCGCCACCTGGGACGATACAGGTCGGGCTCTCACCACCCAATTCAAACCCCGTAAAGGCACCGGGGATAAAGTGGACTGGGACGTAAAATCGGAACAAATCCTCACCGAATTCCTCCCCCCTATCCTAGCGCGCCAAGCGATCCGCCTCACAAGGCGCTTAAAGCGGTCTTGACGGCGCGACAAGGCGGCGGGTTGCGCGGGGGGCCCCGCTTCGCTACCGCTGGCCAGAATTTCATAGATTTGGCAAAGAACGATGATTGAGAATAATGATACACTGCCGCTCGACGCACCCGACACCGAGGTGTCTGCCAAGGAGGTGTTCGGCGTTCCGGTTGAGATGACAGTGCCCGCCTTCTCCAAGGGCAATGATTATGTCCCGGCGATAGATCCTGCCTACCGATTTGATCCGCAGACGACCCTCGCCATCCTTGCAGGCTTTACCCACAACCGCCGGGTAATGGTTCAGGGCTATCACGGCACAGGGAAGTCCACCCATATTGAGCAAGTCGCCGCGCGGCTTAACTGGCCCTGCGTTCGGGTGAATCTCGACAGCCATGTGAGCCGGATCGACCTTATCGGCAAGGACGCCATCATTGTTGAAGACGGCAAGCAGGTTACGGCATTCAAGGAAGGAATTCTTCCGTGGGCGTTTCAGCGGCCTGTGGCCCTCGTGTTCGACGAATATGATGCGGGCCGTCCCGACGTGATGTTCGTGATCCAACGAGTGTTGGAAGCTGAAGGGCGCTTGACCCTTCTTGATCAGAACAAAGTGTTGAGCCCTAACCCGTTCTTCCGCCTTTTCGCGACCACAAACACAATTGGTTTGGGGGATACGACAGGTCTGTACCATGGCACCCAGCAAATCAACCAAGGCCAGATGGACCGTTGGTCAATCGTCACGACTCTGAACTATCTCGATCATGATGAGGAAATGGCGATTGTGGCCGGCAAGCTGCCCTCCTACGATGGCAAAAAGGGCAAAGACGTGCTGGATAAGATGGTGCGCGTCGCGGACATGACCCGGAATGCCCTCATGAATGGCGACATCTCAACAGTGATGTCACCTCGAACGGTCATCAATTGGGCCCAGAACGCGGAAATCTTCCAGGATGTGGGCTACGCTTTCCGCATCACCTTCTTGAACAAATGCGATGAACTCGAGCGCGCCCTTGTGGCGGAGTTCTACCAACGCGCCTTTGGCGAGGACCTGCCGGAAGCGGCACATTTGATTGAGGTGGCTTAAGCCCTTATCCCCGGGCCACACCCTCTTTCTTCGCTGCGGACGCCACGGCGGCGGGCACCATCTCAGCTAGGCGGGCATCAAACGGTTTGGGCAGAATATAATTCTGCCCAAAGACGAAATCATCATTAGGATATGCACTGACGGTTTCAGCGCCTGGCTTTGACTTCGCCAATCCAGCGATAGCCTTCGCTGCGGCCAACTGCATCCCGCGCGTGATCCGGCTTGCCCGTACATCGAGGGCTCCGCGGAACAAAAAGGGGAAGCACAGAACATTATTGACTTGGTTCGCAAAGTCAGAGCGGCCCGTGGCAACAATGGCATTCGGGGCCGCCTCCAGCACATCCGAGGGCCAGACCTCCGGTTCAGGGTTTGCGAGCGCAAAAATGATGGGTGCATTGTTCATCTGCTTGATCCACGCAGGATCAAGCGCCCCGGCCTTCGACACGCCGAGGAAAACATCCGCCCCCTTCAGTGCTTGCGCCAAGGATTTCGGTGCACCACGCCCTTGGGCATAGCCCGCCCGACGGGGCTCAAGGTTGCGGCGGGTTTTGCTCACCACCCCCCGACTGTCGAAAAGGGTGATGTTGGCTTTTTTCACACCAGACGCCACCAGTAAATCCATGGTAGCGATTGCGGCTGCTCCCGCGCCGGAGACAACCACCTTAATATTACCAAGTCGGCGGCCGGTAAGTTCCAGCGCGTTCAACAACCCTGCCATGATGACCGTGGCGGTGCCATGCTGGTCATCATGGAATACCGGAATATCCATCCGGGAACGGCAAATATCTTCGACCAGGAAACAGTCCGGCGCCTTAATGTCCTCTAGATTGATCCCCCCGAAACTGGGGCCTAAGGCACAGACAATTTCCGCCAATTTCTGCGGGTCCGACTCGTCAACGCAAATGTCGACGGCATCCACACCCGCAAAAGCTTTAAAGAGCGCCGCCTTCCCCTCCATCACAGGTTTTGAGGCTAACGCGCCAATGTTCCCGAGGCCTAAGACCGCCGTGCCATTAGAGATGACGGCAACCACATTGCCCTTATTGGTAAGGCGGTACGCCGCCGCGGCGTCCTCAGCAATATCGCGGCAGGGGCCTGCGACACCGGGGGAATAGGCCAATGATAGGTCAGCTTGGGTCGCCAGGGGTTTGGTCGTAACCGCCGCCATTTTGCCTCGCGGGTCAGCTCGGTGATAGTCCCGAGACTGGTCATAAACGTCCCGCACCTTGGCGGCGACAGCCTTGGCTTTGGCGGCGAACCGCGCCCGATAGGCGGATGATGGCCTGTTCTGCCCGGAGAAAAGACTGAGCATATTGCCCCCGCACCTTGGTTCCCACAAATATGACTGTAGCGCTCAAATCCTGACCACACCATAGGGACAAAAGCCGTCATTCACACTTTTCGCAAAGGCAAAACCGGCCCTTTGCAGGGGCGGACAGTCGAGGCTACACCTCCGGTGCGCCAAGCAGCACCGGCGAGGAAGACCTTCATGACCACACCCAACGTGTTGATTATCGCCGAAGCGGCAAACCCCGAATGGGTAAGCGTGCCGCTGGTTGGCTGGTCCCTCGCCACCGCACTCCAACGAAAAACCGGCGGGCACATCGTCACCCAGGTACGTAATCGCGACGCCTTCCTAAGGGCCGGCATGCGCGAGGGTGAGGACTTTACAGCGATCGATAGCGAAGCCGTTGCAAAGCCGTTTCACGACCTCTCCAATCTCATCCGCGGCGGGGAAGGCAAGGGCTGGACGACCAACACCGCCATCGCGACCCTGTCCTACTTCTATTTTGAGCACTTGGTATGGAAGCAGTTTGGCGACGCCATCAAAAGCGGTACCTACGACATCATTCACCGAGTGACCCCGCTCAGTCCTACGAGCGTCAGCTTCATCGCGCCCAAAATTGCAAAAGCGGGTGCAAAATTCATCATGGGACCCATCAATGGGGGCATTCCATGGCCAAAAGGGTTTGACGCTGAACGTCGACGGGAGAAGGAATGGCTGTCCTATGTCCGCAACGCGTATAAGGCGATGCCGGGCCGGGCGGGTATGCTCAAAGCAGCCAGCGCCATTATCGCCGGTTCCCATCACACCCGCAGTGAATATCCCCAAAATGCTCAGGACAAGTGCTTTTACATTCCAGAGAACGCTATTGATCCAGAGCGTTTTTCTCTCCACCGAACGGGCGAGATTACGGGTGATAGCCCCGTTCGCGCCTGCTTTATCGGACGGATGGTCCCCTATAAGGGGCCCGACATGCTGATCGAAGCTGCCGCCCCCATTTTGCGCCACGGGATATTGCACCTCGATATGATCGGCGACGGACCGCTTATGCCCGAACTCAAAGCGATGGCAGAGCGCGAGGGGGTAACGGACGCCATCACATTCCACGGATGGCAAGACCATAAAAAGGTTCAAGAGATCGCGGTAAAATCCTCCCTTCTCACTTTTCCATCCGTACGGGAATTTGGTGGAGGCGTTGTGCTTGAGGCCATGGCCCTCGGCGTTGTGCCCCTCATCGTGGACTATGGTGGCCCCGGCGAATTACTGGTCGAAGGCACCGGTTTCAAAGTGCCTCTTGGCACGCGAGAGGAAATCATTGCGCAGTTTGGTGCAACCCTGTCTGCCTTGGTTTCAGACCCAGGCGCCCTCCCCGCGATTGGCGATGCGGCCCGCACACGTGTGATGGACAAACTCACTTGGGATAAAAAGGCCGACCAGGTATTGGATATTTATGACTGGGCACTTGGCGAACGGACCGATAAACCAGCAGCATTTTAGGATGTAGAAGGACGAAACATTGACGCGAGTTCCATCAATTTTCCTTACCCCATTGGCAGGACAATCCCGGCTTGCCTCGCATAGATGATCAAATCCTCCCGCAGGCTGGTCCCGCCTTTGGTGATCATCCCCGCCAGTGCATCGCGCAATTCATGAAAACTCACACTGCGGATCATCTCTTTCAGTGGCCCAATGGCACTCGCCGCCACTGACAGTCGGTCAATGCCGAGAGCCAATAATGACAAGGTCATGAGCGGGTCCGCTGCCTGCTCCCCGCAATAGCCCACCTTGGCGCCACCTTGCTGCCCCTCCCGAATAATCCGTTCTAGGAAAGAAAGGAAAGTGGGGGATAGAGGATCATAGCGACTGCTCACCTCATCGGTCTCACGGTCCGCAGCAAAGAAGAACTGCGCCAGGTCGTTGCCACCGATAGAGAGAAAATCTGCTTCCGCCGCCATGGCCCGCGCATCCCACGCCGCCGAGGGAATTTCGATCATAACGCCGATTTGGATATCTTCCGGGAGCGGACCCACATGCTTTTCGTGGCGATCCATTTCCTTTTGGATTTCTGCCTTGGCAAGGCGTACCTCTTCTACCGTTGTGACAAGGGGAAGCATAATATGCAGCGGTCGGGTCCCAGCCGCAGCGATGAGGGCCCTAATTTGGGTTCGCATCAATCCAGGGCGATCAAGCGACATCCTCAGGCCTCGCCACCCCATGGCGGGGTTTGCCTCCCTTGGCCCGCGCATATAATTCGCGCGCTTGTCCGATCCGATGTCAGCGGTGCGGAAGTAAACGGGCCGCCCCTCGGCAGCGTCTAAGACTTGGGCGTAGAAAGCTTCCTGATCGGCTTTACTAGGCAAACTCCGCCCTAAGAGGAATTGGAGTTCTGTCCGAAACAATCCGACGGATTTGGCCCCCGTCTCCTCTAGATGAGCCATATCGAGGAGGAGGCCTGCGTTCATTTGAAGATCGACAGCAACACCATCTTTGGTGACAGCTGGTTCATCTTTGAGCGCATCATACCGGGCGAGCGCCCGGCTCCTTAGCTGTGCCTTATCTTCAAAAGCGGTGATAACAGTGCCCGGCGGACGAAGATGCACCTCCCCTGTCGCACCATCAAGCGCTATTTCGTCACCCGTCGCCGCCTTTTCGATAATCTCCCGCACGCCGGAGACCATGGGGAGTTCCAACGCCCGCGCCACAATCGCCGCATGGGAAGTCGCTGACACATCCCCCAGGACCAATCCGCCGAGAGCCGAGGCGCTATATTCTAAAAGCTCCACCGGCCCCAAACTATCTGCTAACAGAATAGCGCCTGCGGGGACGGCAATACCGTCGCCAGCTTCCCCCCCAAGGGTGCGCATCAACCGTCGGGACAAATCGTCTAAATCGTGCAGACGCTCACGCAAATAGGGATCGGAAACCCTCTGCATCCGTTTGCGGTTCTCTTCCTGAACCTGCTCAACAGCGGTCTCCGCAGACAGTCCTGCAAGAACCTTTTCTTCAAGACGACGGACCCACCCTTTGTCATAGGCAAACAGGCGAAAGACTTCGAGCACCTCTTTAGAGGCTCCAAACAGCGACCGATCCGCTGCAATCATATCGTCTACAGATTTTTGGACAGAGGCGATCGCATCAGCCAGGCGAAGGCGCTCCGCCGCGACATCTTTCGCGAAGGTGGGGTGAGCTTTTGCCTCGGGCTCCCGCAAGACCACCTTTCCCATGGCAACGCCTGGCACGATGGGGGTGCCAACGGCATGTTCAGGCTTGTGAAGGAGCGCCTCCACGTCCTGAGCGTCCTGCTCTTCCAGAAGTTCGCCGCCAGAAACGATCTCCGCCAGGACGGTAGCAACCGTCTGCGCACCATCGACCTCATCCTCGGAAAACCCTTTTTGGGCAACGCTTTGAATAACCAAAACGCCAAGCACCTGGCCCGAACGAATGATCGGTATACCCAGGAAGGAATTATAGGGATCCTCCCCCGTTTCCGCGCGATAGCTGAAGGCCTCATGCGCCTTCGCATCGGATAGATTGATCATCTGCCGATGCCGGGCGACCCACCCCACAAGGCCCTCAGACATTGTCATTCGGGTGGCATGAACGGCCTCAGGATTTAGCCCCTCGGTGGCGAACAGCTCGAGTACATCATCCGTCCGCCGCACATAGATAGAACAGACATCTGCCACTATGTTGGTGGCAATCGACTTTACAAGCGCATCAAGACGCGCCTGGGGGGCCGTCTCGGCCGCCATGATTTCCCGCAGACGGCGGATCAACGTCCTGGGGCCCGGAGCCCCCCGTGGCGTGAAGCCGGTATCGCCTGGGGTCCAGCTCATCGCGGGCGCTAATGCACCTCGCCTAAGGAGAAAGCGTCATGCAACGCGCGTACCGCGAGCTCCGTATATTCAGCGGGGATCAACACGCTAATTTTAATCTCCGACGTAGAGATATTTTGGATGTTGATGCCCCGGTCCGCGAGAGTCTCAAACATTTGAGCGGCGACGCCTGAATGGTCATTCATCCCTACACCGATGATTGATACTTTGGAAACGTTCTGATCAGCCAACACACCAGTGAAGCCAATTTCGTCCTTCATATCCGCGAGGGCCGCTTGCGTCCGCGCCAGGTCATCTTCTTTCAAGGTAAAGGAGAGGTTTGCAGCCTCTCCCGTACGGGCCTGGCTTTGCACAATCATATCGATATTCACCTTCGCAGCCGCGAGGCGGGTAAAGATGGCAGCGGACATACCCGGCACATTGGGAATGCCCATTAGGCTCAATTTCGCTTCGGCCCGACTAGGGACAACAGCGGAGACGACACGACGTTCCATGATGTCTTCCTCATCAACAATCAGTGTACAGGGTGGATTTTCTTGAGGCTCTTCAAGGCTCGATAGAACCCTGATGGGTACTCCGTGCAACATGCCGAGCCCAACGCTCCGGGTTTGCAGGACCTTAGCGCCTTGGGACGCCATTTCGAGCATTTCTTCGAAGGAGATGAGGTCAAGCCGCCGCGCACCTGGTACAAGGCGCGGATCGGTCGTATAGACCCCATCAACATCCGTATAGATATCGCATTGGGAGGCGCCGAGAGCGGCCGCCAGCGCCACCGCCGTGGTGTCCGACCCGCCGCGGCCAAGGGTAGAGATGCGCTGCTCATCGGTGACGCCCTGAAAACCGGCCACAACAGCCACTTCACCGCTATCAATAGCAGCGCCCAACGTCTCGCCATCAATGTCTAGGATCGCCGCCGCACCATGGGTACCGTCCGTTTTCAATCCGACCTGCCAACCATGCCAACTGCGCGCGGGCACCCCCTCGCGTTGCAAGACGAGTGCGAGGAGACCGGCAGTTACCTGCTCACCAGACGCCACCACAGCGTCATAGTCTGCCTTCCGACTGGCACCCTCCCCCCCAGCGTCGCGGGTGAGGCCCACCAAACGATCCGTTTCACCGGCCATGGCAGAAACAGTGACGCAGACCTTCCGCCCGGCCTTCACCGCGGCCATAACGTGGCGTGCGACCCGCTCAATACGCTCCAGATCAGCGACCGATGTACCGCCAAACTTCATCACCAGCCGGTCGGGGTGGCGGGCCCGGCTTACAGGCGTAGAGCGGGGATCGGCGGTTGCGTCGATAGCACGCACAGGTGTTTATCCTTAAGTCGATGCGAAGAGCGCTTAGCTAGGGGATGATGGGGTGTTCTGCAAGGAGTGGCTGACCGCGTTTTTGGGGCCCGACAATGACGCGATAACGCATATTTATTGCGCTTGTTGCAATACTTGAGAGTTTTTATGCTGCATTGCAGCATTATTTTAGATGGAGATTGCAATCTATGAGCGAGCGCACAACGACCATAGATGACGCCGAGGTAGAGAAATTCTCAAAAATCGCGGCTGAGTGGTGGGATCCTTTCGGGAAATTCAAACCACTGCACAAGTTCAACCCTATTCGGCTGGCGCTTATTCGCGACACGTTGTGCGCGCATTTTGGACGGGACCCTATGGAAAAGCGGCCTTTGGAGAGGCTTCGGCTGATCGATATTGGCTGCGGCGGGGGGCTTGTTTCAGAACCCATGTGCCGCCTTGGGGCTCAAATGGTGAGCATCGATGCAGCAGAGCGGAATGTGAAAACAGCCCTCGCCCATGCCGCCGAAAGCGGCCTCGACATCGACTACCGGCACACCAGCGTTGAAGACCTGCTCGCCTCGGGTGAGCCGCCTTTTGACGCGGTGCTTAACCTCGAAGTGGTGGAGCATGTGGCCGATGTGGATCTGTTCCTTGGAAGCTCTGCCAATCTCGTCAAACCTGGCGGGATGATGGCCGTCGCCACCATTAACCGCACGGCCAAAGCGCTCCTCACCGCGAAAATCGGAGCGGAATATATTCTCCGCTGGCTGCCTGCAGGCACCCATGATCCGCGCAAGTTCGTAAAACCAGAGGAGGTGCGTCGTGCGTTGGAGAGCCGCGGACTGACAATAAGTGCAGAACACGGGGTGACGTACCAACCACTCCTCGATGCGTGGCGGGTGACAGCAGACCTGTCCGTGAATTATATGATGTTTGCGGAGAAACCTATCGCAAATTAAAGGTTCAAGATATAGAACAAATCCAATCTGTCACCCCGGCTTGCCCAAAGGACAAAACCGGGATGACGATGGCTAGAAAGCTCTTAGTCCATAGGGGCTACTGACCAAGGCCTCTCCCCTCTGATCGCGTTCACGGTTTCCACCCGATATCCATTTCCAGTCGCGTAAATCGCAACTGGCCCCGTCTCCGATACACCGAGTGCGGAGAAAAAGAGGGCGCTACAACTCGCATCGAGCGCTGTTCGGCGCCAAAAGGGGGTGATCACGATGGCGGCCTCACGGCAGGCGCGGGCCGCGGCCTCTTCCGTCTGGGCGAATATGAGCTGGGCGCCATTGGGCAAGTCAGCTGAGCAGGTCGTCGCCTTGCATTCCCCAAAGCGCGGATAGTCCCGGATGGCCCCATCAAGCCCCGCTCCCTCAAGCCACTGGCCGACGGCGAAGCGCTCTCGGCGCCGAGACAAAAGGGTGATCTGCCCATTGGCGGTTTGCACACCGACATTCTTTGCATCTTCAGCAATCTGCACAATGGGCTGCTCCGCAACCAAGGCGCCCGCCCACGCCAAAGGAAACGCTGCCGCGAACACGAAGCGCCATGGTGCGTTAAGAAGGCACAACCCGATCAACCCAATGACAGATACGCCCCACGCCCACAGCGGCCATTGAGCCACCGGCGCCACCGCACCGGGCCACGCAGCGATATGGCCCGTGATCCAAAGAAGAGCCTCTAGCCCCTTTCCCGAATCCCACCAGAGAGGACCGTCGAGACCAAGGGGCATAAGCGCCAGCGCCAGGACAGCCACTGGCATTACGAGTGCCGTAAATATGGGCATCACGGCTAAATTCGCCACAAAGCCATAGGTGGCCATGCGGTTAAAATGATAAATTGCAAAAGGAGATGTGGCCGCTCCCGCCACAAGGCTCGTCATGGACAATCCGCCCAAAAAGGAAAGAGGAAGAAGGCCCCGCCCACGCCGCGATCCATAAAGCGCGCGACGCGTCGCCCGACGCCGCTCCCACAGTTCGTAAGAGGCGATGAGCGCCATGACAGCAGCGAAGGACATATGGAACCCAGCCGAAAGCACGGCTTCTGGCCGGAGCACGACAATGATAATCGCAGCGATCGCAACATTCCGAAGGCTAATGGCCCGCCGGTCAAAAAGAATGGCGGTAAAGCCTATGGCCGCCATAATGAACGCCCGTTGCGCGGACCAGGCACCACCAGACATGACAAGGTAGAACCCGCCCCACAACAGCGCGCCAATCGCGGCCCATTTTTTCACCGGAAAGGTCAGCGCCCAGCGCTCATTCAACACAAACAAAAAGCGCAAAGAGAAAAAGAGGTACCCGCACACAAGCCCCATATGCAGGCCCGAAATGGCGAGAAGGTGGGCAAGGCCGGTATCCCGCAGCTGGTCGGTGATGTCGGGTGGGATGCGCTCCCGCTTGCCGGTCACAATGGCGGCAAGGATGGGGCCACTGCGCTCACCGCCGGCCCGAACAATGCGGTCAGCAATCGCCTCCCGCCATAAATCAATTCGGACCGAGAGGGGTTTCTCCTGAGGTCTGGCGATCACCCTGGCGGCCCCGAAAGCGAAGCCCACTGCCCCAATTTCTTCAAAGAACAGCTGCCGGCCATAATCATATCCGCCCGGCACGGCGGGCGCCGGGGGCGGCGACAACATCGCTCGTACCCGGACGGTGTCCCCGGCCCTCGCCTCACTGGGATCCCCGCGCCAGGTGAGGCGGACCTTCGGCGGTATCGTCTCAACTGGCAGGGCGCCGATTTCCGTTGGCGCCAACAAAAGCCGTTGGGACCGTGGCCGCTGCTCAACGCGTACGACCTCCGCCACCATGTTGACGGGGCCCACCTGGCGCTCAAGGCGTGGGGCGTCGGTCGTATGCGTGCGAACAAGGGCGGCTAACGCGCCCAAAGCGACAAACGTCAAGATACGCCCTAATAAGAGAATGCCGCCCGTACCTGCGCGACTGCCCCGCGCCCAGATGAGAATGCTGATGGCGAGGAGGATGACGAGCCGCTGCCAAGCTGGCTCCGTCGGCAATGCGAAATAACCGGCAGCCCCGATGATCAGACAAACCGGCGCCCACAGAATAAACCGTCCCGATTCGACGGCCGCCCAGACGCGGAGGGTTGTGGTGACATCACGCAACACGGCGCTTAAGACTCGATGGTCTTGCGGTACTCCTTCAACGCCTTGATCGGATCAAACCCAACGGCCCCCGCCAAGGTGAAGAACTCCACCACATCTAACCGCCGCTCCCCACTCTCAATTTTCGCAATGATACTCTGGGTCCAACCCAGCCGCTCCCCCAATGCCGCCTGGGTAAGGCCAGCCTTCTTGCGACGCGCCACCAGCAAGGCGCGAAACGCCTCATAGTGGGAAAGCGGAGCAATTTTGTACATTTGGCCTCATCCAAAAAAGGATCGGCTCCTCAACTAATTCCATTTTCGGATTATTCCGAAATCGAATTTTGACGTTGAACGCTCCGTCAATGCCCTATTGACTTGCATAACTATCAACACGCCCTCCCGCGGCGAAGACCGCGGGACCCATCTCCCGAACGTTCAAGGGACTCAAAAAGCAGGACTAAAACCAACTATCGGAGCTGGCCCCCGCGGTCTCCCTAACGGTCGCCGCGGGGAGGCGAATTCAACCATCACGCAAGAGGTCGTCGTCCCGTGCGCGGCGCAGCACAAAGTGGTGCGACCGCAGACACGGGGACCTCGCGAACGCTCGGGACTTCCCCCCGGCGGGGGAAAGAATACGGCCGAACCCCCTAGCCGCGAGGCTTGGCACGCCCGCCCACACCCCCTATCACCCGCGCTCGCCAGTTGGATGCCCGCATCAATGCCTCAAAAGATCGTCACGCGCTTTGCGCCTTCGCCCACCGGCTATTTGCATATTGGCGGCGCGCGCACGGCTCTGTTCAACTGGCTTTACGCAAGGGGCGCCCAAGCAGCGCCTGGCTCACAATTCCTCCTGAGAATCGAGGACACCGACCGCGCCCGCCATTCAGAAGAAGCGGTGCAAGCGATCATTGAGGGTCTCACCTGGCTCGGCCTTGATTGGGATGGCGAGCCCATCAGCCAGTTTGCCCGCGCCGACCGGCATACCCAGGTGGCCAAGGGCCTTCTCGAAAGCGGGCATGCCTATCGCTGCTGGTTGGCGGGAGAAGAGTTAGACGCCGCAAGGACCAAAGCACGGGAAGATAATATCCGTTTCACCAGCCCTTGGCGGGATCATGACGGGGCGACACCAGACGGCCCCTACTCCGTTCGGCTGAAGGCGCCGATTGAGGGAGAAACGATCATCGCCGATGACGTTCAGGGCGAAGTCGCCTTCCCCAATTCAGCTCTTGACGACATGGTACTCCTGCGGTCCGATGGCACCCCCACCTATATGCTGGCGGTGATCGTCGATGACCAAGATATGGGCGTGACCCATATTGTTCGCGGGGACGACCACCTCATTAATGCAGGTCGGCAGCGGCAGCTGATTGATGCCCTCGGCTGGGACCGACCAACCTATGCGCATATCCCCCTTATCCATGGATCTGACGGCAAGAAACTGTCTAAACGCCATGGTGCCCTCGGTGTTGAAGCCTATCGCGATGAGGGATTTCTGCCTGAAGGGGTGATGAACGGCCTTCTCCGCCTCGGCTGGGCCCATGGAGATGAAGAGATTATCCCCAAGGACAAGGCCCTCGAATGGTTTGACCTTGGCGGCATCAACAAAGCGCCAGCCCGGCTCGACCCCGAAAAGATGGCGGCCACCAACGCGCATTATGTGGCCGAGATGAGCGATGAAGCCTTCATCGCTGCCGCGACATCTCTTTTGGACAGAAAACCCAATGATGAGGTGCACGCGCGGCTGGTCCGAGGGGCCTCGTTTCTCAAGGAACGGTGCCAGAAACTCACCGATCTTGAGACCGCTGCCGGCTTCCTCCTAGCCCAGCGGCCATTTGAACTCACGAGCAAGAAAGCCAAGCCCTTAAACCAAGAGGGCGCCCAAAAGGTGCTTTTGGACATCCACGCCCGACTTTCTCGCATAGGCGAATGGTCCCTTAACCAACTTAACCTAGAGTTGCAGGGGTATGCAGAGGCGGAAGGAATGTCTTTTGGCAAGGTGGGCCCGCCCGTCAGGGCGGCGGTCACAGGCGGTCATCCCTCACCGGATCTTGGGGCCACGCTCTATGCCCTTGGAAAAGAAGAGGTTTTGGCAAGGCTTGCCGATCAGCTGTAACGGACTATTGTCGCACTGCACAATAAAAGCGAATTAGTCTCTAAAAGACGCTCGATCCGGTGGATCTTCTCTGCAATCCGCCGAGATAATATGAGCGACACCCCCATTCTGACGGAGTGATGTGATGGAAAGCAAACTGATAAAAACAGGCACAACGGAAATTGATGGCCTGGAGTTCCCTGTTTACGAGGGCACCCACGGGCAAGATGTCATCGATATCCGGGCCCTTGGCAAGCAAACGGATAAGTTCACCTTTGACCCTGGCTACACATCGACAGCGTCTTGCGAGAGCCAAATCACCTTTATCGATGGGGACGAAGGCACCCTCCTTTATCGCGGCTACCCGATTGAGCAGTTGGCCGAGAATTCGGACTTTATCGAGGCGGCTTATGTTCTTCTCGGTGGGGATCTGCCAAACGCGCAAGAGTTAGAAGACTTCCGCAACAACATCACCTACCATACGATGGTACACGAACATTTCAAAAATTTCTTCAATGGGTTCCGTCGCGACGCCCATCCGATGGCCGTCATGTGCGGTGCGGTCGGCGCCTTGTCGGCGTTTTACCATGACTCAACAGATGTGAATAATCCGGAGCATCGCCAGGTTGCGGTCCATCGGATGATTGCAAAGATGCCCACCATTGCCGCGATGGCCTATAAGTACACCGTGGGCCAACCCTTTGTGTTTCCGCGGAATGACCTTCAGTATACTGAGAACTTCCTGAACATGTGCTTCTCGGTCCCGGCGGAGGATTACAAGGTCTCCGAAGTTTGCGCTTCGGCCCTCGACAAAATTTTCATCCTCCATATGGATCACGAACAAAACGCGTCTACGTCGACGGTGCGCCTAGCGGGATCATCGGGCGCCAATCCATTTGCGTGTATCGCAGCGGGCATTGCGTGCCTTTGGGGCCCAGCCCATGGCGGCGCCAATGAAGCTGCCTTACGTATGCTGATGGAAATTGGTTCGGTAGACCGGATTCCTGAGTATATCGCGAAAGCAAAAGATAAGCAGGACCCCTTTCGCCTTATGGGCTTTGGCCACCGGGTCTATAAAAACTACGACCCCCGCGCGAATGTGATGCGCAAGGCCACCCGGGAGGTGCTAGACGCCCTCGACATTAAGGACCCTCTCTTCGCGGTTGCTAAAGAACTTGAGCGCATTGCGCTTGAAGATGAGTACTTCGTTGAGAAAAAGCTGTACCCGAACATTGATTTCTATTCTGGGATCACGCTGCGGGCGCTTGGGTTCCCCACGGACATGTTCACTGCCCTCTTCGCCCTGGCCCGCACCGTGGGTTGGATCGCTCAGTGGCAAGAAATGCTGTCCGATCCCAACCAGAAAATCGGCCGTCCTCGGCAGATTTACACCGGCGCGGCGAAGCGGGATTATGTCCCCATGGCTGGGCGGTAATGTAAAGTAAAGCCTCGGGAGTTACTCAACCTCTGAGGCTTCGAAGGCTTTTGCTATTCGCACTGGTAAAGCGGCGAAGCCTCTAGAGGCCAAATGCTCTCTAAGTGTAGAGAGTTTCTCACGACCAACCGGTACCCGCTTGGCCGAAAAAACACTCTGATTTAACTTTTTTGAGAGGGAGTCTTTGTATTCTTCGACAAAGGTTGAGTTAGGTTAAGCTTACCAGTGTTCGTTGAATCGATCTTTGTTGATGCGACAAAGCACCTATCGGCTTTACTTGACCCGACATCCCGAATTTGGGGGCTTTATCTCATCAGTTCTGTGGTCCTGGCTTTCGTGGGCTATGGGCATCTGAAACGCGATGGTCATCTGACGAAGGCCGGAGGGGAACAGCCCGGCTTCCTGAGCTACTTGTTTGACAAAGATATCTGGCTGCATGCTTCAACGCGGCAGGATATGCTCTATTTCCTGGCCAACGGTTTGATTTTTTACGGGCTGATTAGCCAGTTCCTCGTCGGCAGTTTTGGTCTGTCGATCCTCTTCTACAGTAGCCTTGCGGGAACGTTTGGGGGCCTAGACGAGCCAATCATCAGCTCCGGTTGGAGCTTACTGATTTACAGCGTTGCTGTGTTGATGGCGATCGATTTCGGGGTTTATGTTACCCATTTGGCCCAACATAAAATCCCGCTCCTGTGGCAATTCCACCAGGTCCATCACTCGGCGGAGCGGCTTACCCCCCTAACCCTATTTCGGATGCATCCAGTGGATTTAGCGGTTACCGCTTTTGTGGTGACACTGCTGAGCGCAGCGGCATACGCAGGCGTTTTCTATCTGAGCGGCGAGCCACCTCGCGCGCTCACGGTACTCGGCCTCAACGTCTTTCTCTTCGCGTTCAATCTCTTGGGATACAATTTGCGCCACAGCCAAATCTGGCTTGATTATCCGGCCTGGCTGAGTCGTGTACTGATTAGCCCAGCTCAGCACCAAATTCATCACAGCGCGGACCCAAAGCACTTTGATCGCAATCTAGGCCTTGTCTTTTCCATCTGGGATCAACTTTATGGCACGCACTACCGCGCGAAATCCTATGAGCCTTTAACCTTCGGCTAAAGCCGTGCTGAGCCCAACCCGATTCCGACGGTGGCATCACTTTATTGGCAACCGATAGCGGATGCATCTCGTCTCGCGGGACGGTTTTTCGATACGAAACCCCGCAAAACTATCTTTGCACTGCTTATTTTCATTACCGTATTATTGTACGGGCAACTGCTTGCCACGGTTCATTACGCCGCCCTCGCAGCGTCCGCTCGCACGTCCTTACCCAGTCTGCGCCTGGCCGACCTCACGTGGACAGAAGTCCAGACCGCTATCGATCAAGGCTATGATACAGTACTGATTCCAACCGCTGGGATTGAGCAAAACGGTCCTCACCTAGTCTTGGGCAAGCACCGTATTGTTATTGAGCATACGAGCCAAAAGATCGCTGCGCAGCTGGGACACACTTTAGTGCTGCCCACGATTGATTATGTGCCAGAAGGCGACGTCGGTGAGGCGCCCACCGGTCATATGCAGTTCGCAGGCACGATCAGCATACCGGAAACGGTGTTCGAGCAGATTCTCGAAGCTGCTGCTCGCAGCATGCAGACTCATGGCTTTAAAAACATCTTTTTCATCGGCGATAGCGGGGACAGCCAGCGTGCGCAGGCGCGGGTGGCAGCCAGAATGCAGGCCGAGTGGAAAAATGAAGAGATATTGATCGCGCATATCGACAATTATTACGGCCACAACGGGCAGTTCGAAGCGCTCTTGGCCCAGGGCTACTCTGCGGATCAAATTGGCACCCATGCAGGCATCAGAGACACGTCAGAGGTGCTATATCTCGAAGAAGAAGCCGTGCGGGATGATCCTTTAAAGGGTCCCAAACACCGCCCCAATGGTGTTCGCGGCGCCCCATCCCTCGCCAGTTCGGAAATCGGCGAAAAGATGGTCCAGCTCAAAATCGATGCAGCGGTTCAGCAAATTCAGCAGCTCATGGCGGACAACGTCGCCGAAACAACCACCGACGCCGCCCGGCCTTAGGATGTTAAACGAACAGCTGTGCGCTTCGGATCTATTCCCCAATCCGACGAAATTCACCCTTGCCCCCCAGCCGCCGGTGAGTAGTGTCGCGCCGGACCTTTGAAGAAAGACATTCCATGCTGCCCAAACCGCTCATCGAGCTTGAAGCCAACACCTTGGCCTATGAAATCACACCGAAGGTCAAGCCCACAGGCTTTCGCGAATATGATGCCCGCTGGGTGTTTGAGAAGGAGATCAACCTTCTGGGAATCCAAGCGCTGGGCGCGGGGCTCGGCACCCTTATCCATGATCTGGGAAAACGGCCCGAAATCGTCGTGGGTCACGACTTTCGCGGCTATTCCACCTCGATCAAGCAAGCGTTGACTGTTGGCCTCATGGGCGCGGGGGTCACCGTGCACGATATTGGGCTTGCCCTCTCCCCCGTGGCCTATTTCGCCCAGTTCGATCTCGACGTGCCCTGCGTGGCGATGGTCACCGCCAGCCATAATGAGAATGGCTGGACGGGCGTGAAAATGGGTGTTGATGCCCCCCTCACCTTTGGCCCCGATGAGATGGGCCGCCTGAAAGAAATCGTCCTCTCCGGCAGCTATAAGGCCCGTGAAGGCGGCGCCTATAAATGGATCGACGGCATGCGGGAGCGGTACATCGCCGACGTCGTGAAAGATGTAGAGATCAAGCGCCCGCTCAAAGTCATCGCCGCCTGCGGCAACGGCACCGCGGGCGCCTACGCCCCCGAGGCGTTGGCGCGTATGGGCGTTGAAGTCATCCCCATGGACGCTGACCTCGACCACACTTTCCCGAAATATAATCCGAACCCCGAAGACATGCAGATGCTGCATGAAATGCAAGCCGCAGTGAAAGAGCATGGCGCCGACGTGGCCTTGGGGTTTGACGGCGACGGCGACCGTTGTGGTGTGGTCGATAATGAGGGCGAAGAGATCTTCGCTGACAAGATTGGCGTCATGCTGGCCCGGGACCTCTCAGCCCAGCACAAGGATGCAAC
>CALFRH010000002.1 GCA_937919225.1 uncultured Parvularcula sp. | reverse complement strand
CTCGCTCGGTGCGGGCGCGAGAGCTACTGACCGACCTTGTGCCTCGAATTCTTAGTCGCTTGGGAGATCTTGACGATCCTGATGCTGCCTTTGCTGCGCTAGAAGGGTTCCTTGTGGCTTTACCGGGCGGGTTTCAGGTTTTTTCTCTGTTTACGGCTAATGCGTCCATATTGGATGATGTGTTGGTTTTATGTGAATCGTCGCCCGCCCTCGCGCGAAAGATGGGCGCGCGCCCAAGCCTTGTCGACAGTTTTCTGGAAGGGGTGGATGTGGAGCCCATCCCATTTCCTGAGCGCGAGCCCGATGAGCCTTTAGAACTTCGTCTTGATACGGTACGCCGTGTTGTGAATGAGCACCGAATTCGCTGCTCAGCGGCAATCGTCCTTGGTCGCCAGGATCCTCACATCGTGTCCCGCGCTCTTGCGGATATGGCCGACAGGGCGGTGGCAGATCTTGTTGCGGCCGTGCGTGACGATCTTGCAGCTCAGGGAAAGAGCGTAGCGGGGGAGCTGGCCATTGTCGGTTTCGGTCGTTTAGGGGTGCAAGCACTAACGACCTTATCCGATCTTGATCTTGTCTTTGTCTATGAGGCTGCGGACAGCGGCACAGAAGGTGAGTTTGGCCGACTGATCCGCCGGATTGTCAGTGCCCTATCTGTTCCGACGAGTGAGGGGGAGCTATATCAGATCGATATGAAGCTCCGGCCATCCGGCGGCGCGGGCCCCGCGGCAGTGTCGGTTGCCGCCTTTGAACGCTACTATGCCGAGAAGGCGTGGGTATGGGAGGAAATGGCGCTCACAAAGGCGAGAGTTGTGGCGGGGGATGCCGCTCTTTGCGAAAAAGTTGATTTTCTCATTCGCGATGTTCTGATCAAGGAGCGATCGGCGGCCGATGTCACTGCAGCGGTGGTCAACATGCGTCGTCGGCTATTGGCGGAGAAGCCTGCGAAGAACCAGTTCGATGTGAAGCGTCGCCGTGGAGGGTTGACCGATATCGACTTTCTCGCGGAAGGCCTTGTGTTGATCCACGGAGCCTCCCTTGGCCGAATGCCGCAGGCTTCGGCCCTCGCGTTGACGGCGCTGGCGGAGAAGGGGATTCTCCCTCCTGATGATGCGCAAGTTCTTGTCAAGGCTGCCGAGCTTTTTGGTGGGCTTATTCAGTACACCCGCGCGACCTTTGGTGAAGCGCCGCCTGCAAAACTGGACAAAGAGCAAAGCGAGCGCTTGCGGCGACTATCACCTGATTGGACCGATGCCGCGATTGATGAGCAGCTGAACGAGGTGACGAACACTGTGGCGGCATTATTCCGCCAATATATGGGGGAGGTTTAGTTGAGAAGCGTTCCCGCGGGCCGTACCTCATCCACCGTGGGGGCGGTGGTGACATCCTTGGTCGCAGGTTCTGTCAGTATGCGACTCCGTCCAATAAGGAGCGAGGGGAGGGTCACAACCACTCCCTCCCGGCGGGGAAGAGTGAATGATGCGACAGTGCCGCGACCCATTTCACTGGCAACGGACAATATACCGCCCTGCGCCTGGACGAGAGACTTTGATAGTGAGAGGCCAAGGCCAGTCCCCCGCCGGGTGCGGGCGAAATGATCTTCGACCAACTCGAACGGCGTCCCCAACCGGTCGAGCTGTTCTTCATTCATGCCAATACCGGTGTCGGCAATCATGACAGTCACACTCGATAGATCCACAAGAGCGGTTACGGTCACTGACCCGCCTCGCGGGGTGAATTTCTCCGCATTCGATAGAAGATTGATCAGCACTTGCTTGGTGGCGCGTGCGTCTCCCCAAATTGAGGGCACATTGTCGACCACGGCTTTCAACGTGACGTCAGACTGATGCATTTGAGGTTCGATAAACCGAAGCCCCTCGCTTAGCACCCGTTCAAGGTCCACTTGGGTAGGGTCGAGGTCAAGCTTACCAGCTTCAATTTTCGATAAGTCAAGAATATCGTCGATGAGCGCCAATAGATGCTTACCGCTTTCGTGAATATCGCAAATATATTCGGCATACTTCTCATGGCCGAGGGGGCCGTAGAGTTCCTCGCGCATGAGTTCGGAAAAACCATTAATGGCGTTGAGTGGCGTCCGCAGCTCGTGGCTCATATTTGCCAAGAACTCTGACTTGGCGCGATTTGCATCTTCTGAGCGCTGCTTTTCCACCTCGTAGGAGCGCATAGCCTCCCGCAGATCTTTTCTCGACCGTTCAAGAATATCAACGGTCATCTGGAGTTCACGCTCATTTCGGGCCCGTTGTTCCGCTTCAGCCCTAGCGTCGGTGATGTTCTGACCAATACAGACCCAGCCATCGCCAATCGTCCGGCGTCGGGTGACTTTCATAAATTGATCGTCAGGGAATAGAGCCTCAACCTCTGAAGGACCGTCGCCGGGTGGCGCGAAATAGTCGTAGAGAAACTTATTGTCGACCCCCACGGCCTTTGCCAGATCTCGCGCTGTCATGCCCTCCTGCATATCGTCCATGTCGATGTGAAAGGTCTGGGCGAAAGCCTCATTCCACGCGACAAGACGTCCATAGGAATCCCAAAGAAGAAACGCTTCGGGGATCGCTTCTAGGGTTTCGCGTAGTCGCTCAATAAGTCCGCTAGCACGCCCATCATCAAGCCCCGTTTCCGTCACCGGCAGGATAATTCCCTCTCTCGGCGTGGTAGTCTGAGTGACACGGAGATAAATATGTTGCCACTCGCCCCCCGCATTCCGCATACGGACCTGGCCATCGAAAATCTTTTCGTTACCGAGTAAGATACCGAGAGCCTGAGGCAAGTCATCGGGATGCACCGCCGCGCGCAACCCGGTATAGGTCATATGCGTTTCTTCCCGGTTGCAGCCAAGGATCGCCCGCAACGCGGCCGGCAGGGTCACGCCTTGCGCATCGGCTTGCCACAATCCGCACCCTGCGCGTTCTGGCCCCAGAGCGCGGGTGAGCAGCGCATTTTTCTCCCCCTCCACCCCTGCCATAGCAAGGCGATATTGTGCGCTTAACCGAAGGAACGCCGCAGCAAGGGCGCAGACGGCTATTGCCGCACCGCCATAGGGCAGCCACACTCGCCAGGCGCCTGTCGGTTGCGGGCTGACCGCGACATAGGTTTGACCGCCGGGAAGTGCGCGGGCAACGCCCACAAGCTTTTGTCCGCCTACACCGTTAATGGGAACGGGGCCCATGTTGCCGTTAAGCGGGCCAAGGTCGCGAAGGGTGAGCGAAAAGCTGCGTACCTTACCCGCGCCAATAAAAGCGCGGCGATCGACACTGATGATGTAGGCAGCGCCAGCGACGGGAACGGTGGCCTCCAGCCGGGGACGCAATTGGCGCGCTTCCTCCGTATCCCGAGAAATAGCACCCTGGCTGATCCAATCCATCCGATCCGCGCCAATGACGGCCCCGGTAACCAGCTGAGAGGCTTGACTGTCCTGAACGCGGGTCTGTTCACCGGCCCCATTTACCGCCAACATGCCGATGCACGCCCCGGTAAGGAGCAGGGTCAACGCGGTAAGGCGGCCATGGTGGGGCCGTCCAGGCGACGTCGACTCCTTAAGGATGGTCGGGCGTAACAGACCAAGCTTCATGATGATTCGGGGCCAATTCTTAATAGCTTATGAATCATAGGGGCGTTCCCGAGCTGCTGTCACGCCCTCCAGCGCACTTTTTTAACCAAAAAGTCGCGTGAAGACAGGCCTACAGCCTTGGATTGTTGGATCGGGCGATAAAAACGCTGTGGATAAAGAGAGTAGGTCAAATCCCCTCATAGCAGCGGGCGCGCGAGCTGGGTCCAGGCCGACGCTACAGAGCCTTGTTTTTTCGCGTGATACTCTAGGGTGCGGTGACCATTTAACCTTTATGTTCGTTCGAGACCAAAATCGCTT
>CALFRH010000001.1 GCA_937919225.1 uncultured Parvularcula sp. | reverse complement strand
ACCGCTTTTTTGGCGTATGGCAGATCCCGCGCCGCGAAAGCGGAAGTGACAATTCGCTCACCCAAAGCGGCCTGGTCCTTCTTGCGCAAATCCCGAATGCGCCGCCGAACGCCGGACTTGGCCGCGCCAGTGACCGTGAAGGTCTCCCACCCGCTTGGGATAGGAGCACTTTCGCTCTTTAAGATCTGGACCACATCGCCATTGCGCAACCGGGTCCGGTTTGGACGCTGGACCCCATTGATTTTCGCGCCGGAATAATTGTCCCCCACTTGGGTGTGCAGCGCGTACGCAAAATCAAGCGCGGTCGCCCCGCGCGGGAGGGGAATCACCCGGCCTTTGGGCGTGAAGGGAAATACCTGATCCTGGTAGAGATCGATTTTCGCCTGGGCCAAAAACTCGTCGGTTCCCTCTCCACTTTTTAACGTGTCGATCACCCCGCGCAACCACTCATAGGCAGAGTATTTTCCGTCGACACCCATTTCGACAGAGACAGTATTCCCTTCCGCCTGCCGCGCCGCGACATCTTTATACCGCCAATGAGCAGCGATACCGCGCTCAGCAATCTCATGCATAGACGCCGAGCGAATTTGAATTTCTACCCGTTGGCCCTGATGCCCCTCTCCGGTTGCTAGGACAGCTGTGTGGATAGACTGATACCCGTTGGGTTTTGGCGTGGAGACGTAGTCGTCAAACTCGCCAGGGATCATCTTAAACGCACTATGCACCACGCCCAATGCGCGATAACAATCGTCCGTAGAGGTCACGATGAGGCGAAAGGCGTATATATCCGCGAGCTCTTCAAAGGTGGTTCCTTTGCGCTGCATCTTTCGCCAGATCGAGAAGGCACGTTTCTCGCGCGAGGTCACTCGTGCTTCAATACCCGCCGCCTCGAGGTTTTGGCGCATGGTTTGGGACAACGCCACAACATCCCGCACCGCCTCTTTCCCGAGGCGTTCTAAGCCTTCGCTAATGGCCGTATACGCATTTTCATTGAGGAATTGGAAGGAGAGATCCTCTAGCTCCTCTTTGATTTTCTGCACCCCGATTCGGCCGGCCATGGGGGCGTAGATCTCCATGGTTTCAAGCGCGATGCGCTCCCGCTTCTGCGGTTTCTTGATATAGTGCAGGGTCCGCATATTGTGCAGACGGTCCGCCAACTTGACGAGAAGGACACGGACATCCTTTGCCGTCGCCAGCAGGAACTTGGCAAAGTTCTCCGCCTTGCCATCGGCATCGGGGGCCAATTCCCGTTTAGAAATCTTGGTGACCCCGTCCACAAGCCGCGCGACCTCAGGTCCAAACCCATCACTGATCTGACCAATCGTAACGTCGGTATCCTCCACCACATCATGCAGCAGAGCTGTAGCAATTGTCGCGGGGTCAAGCTTTAGGTCTGTGAGGATTGCCGCCACCGCCAGGGGGTGGGAGAAATAGGGGTCGCCACTCGCCCGCCGCTGATCCCCATGGGCGCGCAGGCTAAAGACATAGGCCTTGTTCAGAAGGTCTTCGTCAGCCTGGGGGTCATAGGCGCGAACCCTCTCCACCAACTCATACTGACGAATAAATCCAGGAGGCGGACCAGAAGGCGTAGACCGCGGCGCTACCGGGTCTGCCGACGGCGCAGCACTCGGAACAGGATCTGCCGCGCCCGCGCTTTCTTCATGCTGAGAAAGTACAGTTTCCGCCGCGACAGCGTGAGGCTGCGGCGCAGCGCCGTTTGTTGGAGGCGGCGGGACTTTCGTCGCACGAGGGGGAGATCCTTTAACGGCCATGAACACCTTATGGCATGGGCTGGGGCTCCCTGCCTATGGCGGCAAAGGGCCTATTTATTGGATGGCGACAATGGGGCCATGCCCGACTGCTGAAGCGCCTTGAGAAGGTCTTCCTCAGAAACCGTGTCATGCTCGGGCAAGTCGGCTTTCTCCGCCGCCAAGCCTTCTGCATCCTCCGGCTCATCCATATCAAGCTGGGTTTGAAGGGAGGTTACCAGGTCCTCGGTAATTTCCTCAGAGGTCACCTTGTCGTCCGCCAACTCGCGCAAAGCGACCACCGGGTTCTTATCCCGCTCCCGCTCCACCAGGATAGGCGATCCTGCCGCAATAAGGCGCGCCCGGTGGGCCGCCAATAAGACCAGATCAAAGCGACTATCGACCTTGTCGATACAATCCTCGACGGTAACACGCGCCATGTGGGTGCACTCACTTGTTGGAATTCGAAGGAACAAAGCCCATACGCCCGGTCCCCTTTAAGATCAAGGCCCCGCCCAAGATCAACCGTCCTTTGAGCCGGCGACAACGCCGCCCCCCAAATGGGGTAAGCGGTGCACCCCTTCCGTCCCCACCAGGGCCTGAAGATTGGCGGCCAAGTCGCCCGTGACCGGATGGCGCCAATCCGGCGCCACATCAACTAAGGGCGCAAGCACAAAGGCCCGCTCAGCCAACCGCGGATGGGGGATAGTGAGCCGCTCGGTCTCTACCACCATGGTGCCGCAGGCGAGAAGATCCAAATCGAGGGTTCGGGGGGCATAGCGCAGCGCCGGATCCTCCGACCGAGTACGCGAAAACCCTGATTCTATTGATAATAACGCCGCCAAGACCGCCTCAGGCCCAAGGGGGGTCCAGCCCCAGCCCACGGCGTTCACATAGGCCGGCGCCGACGGGTCGGGCCACGCATCCGACCGGTATAATGGCGAAAGGGCCACCGGCTCACCGATGGCGTCCAGGGCCTCAAACCCCAGCATCACTAGATCCGCCGGCGACCGGCGGGCGAGGGGCTTGTTAGACCCAAGGCTCACGTAGAAAGGGTGCATTTGATTTGTCGACAAGTTCCGCTAGTTTCCTCGCTTAACAAATTAAAAGGAGGACAGTTAATGGCCTCGAACACGCCTGCGGGAGCACGATGATGAAGGACTGGATGGGTCTTGACCCTGATGACCGCACCGCACCGCGATCTTCATCGACGGGGCGAACCTCTACAAAACCGCGCGCAACCTTGGTTTCGATATCGACTATAAACGCCTCTAACAAAGAACGCGGACCGAAACGCGCTTGGTGCGCGCCTATTACTACACCTCTATGCTAGAGGACCGGGATCAAGACTACTCCCCTTTACGGCCGCTCGTCGACTGGCTCGACTATAATGGCTTCCAGATGGTGACGAAGACCGCGCGGGAGTATACCGATGCGCAAGGTCGCAAGCGCTATCGCGGCTCGGTCGATGTAGAACTTGCCGTTGACATGGTCCTCATGGCGGAGAAACTCGACTGCATTGTTCTCTTCACAGGCAATGGTGACTTCCGACACGCGATTTCGAGAGCCCAAGAGAAAGGCTGCCGCGTGGTATGCGTCTCCACCATGGCGACGACGCCGCCAATGGCATCGGATGATATTCGTCGGCAGGCCGACCTTTTCGTCGACCTCACCGACCTTGAAGGCGTGATTGCCCGCAAAGGCGGTCAGAAGAAGGAAGCTGCTCCGGCGCCGGTCGACAATGATGAGGACGAATTCGAAGACAGCTATGACGGTACGGATGCCTGACACCGCCCACGCGGTGCCGCCGGAGGCGCCAAAAAACTGCCCCCTCTGCCCCCGTCTCGTCAGCTTTCGGGAAACCAATCAAGAAACATATCCCGACTATTTCAACGGCGCCGTCCCCTCCTTTGCGCCAAAGGACGGAGATGACGCGGTGGAACTATTGGTCATTGGACTGGCGCCCGGCCTTCAGGGGGCGAACAAAACCGGACGCCCCTTTACCGGCGACTATGCGGGGGATTTGCTTTACTCCACTCTCACCCATTTTGGTTTCGCTAATGACAAATATGATGCGCGACCCGATGATGGGTTTGCGCTACAGCGCACGATGATCACCAATGCCATTCGGTGCGTGCCGCCTGAGAACAAACCCACGGGCGCAGAGGCCAATGCCTGCCGCCCCTTTTTGGTCTCGCGCCTTAGCTCCCTGCCGAAGCTGAAGGTCATGATCTGCCTTGGTAAGATTAGCCATGACAATACGCTAAGGGCGCTGGGCCTTAAGCTATCCGCCCACCCCTTTGGTCATGGTACAGAATATGCGGTGGAAGGGCCGAACGGGGTGCCCCTCACCCTTTTATCCTCCTACCACTGCTCCCGGTACAACACGAATACAGGACGCCTCACCGAGGAAATGTTCCACGATGTGTTTGAGAGGGCGATCGAGGTTTTGGGGGGCTGAGAGTAGCGCCTCATCCTGAGGGTAAAACGGGAAGGGCCCCGTTTTACACGTCCTTCGAGACGCCGCCTAACGGCGGCTCCTCAGGATGAGGCCGTCTCGAAGGACGAGGCGCTACCAAACACCAACCGGCGCAAACCCGCCCTTACC